>NZ_JARTVZ010000004.1:0-328207 GCF_031450825.1 Caballeronia sp. LZ019
TGAACCACCTGACTTGCGCGTACTGCATCACGGCGCACATCAGCAAGAATCTGCTGAAGTTCTGCCACTTCGGGCTCGTGAACCGCCCCGACTTTGTCGGAGACCGCCGAGTTTGGCGCTACGCCGCGCGAGCGGAGCGCACCAGATTCCGATTGTAGACTTCCTCTGCTTCCGCAGGCGATACGTACCCGAGCGGGCCGAGCAACCGATGGTGGTTGTACCAGTGAACCCATTCGAGCGTGGCGAGCTCGACGTCTTGGAGCGTAGGCCATGAACGCCGATGCACAACTTCGGCCTTATACAAGCCGTTGATCGTTTCGGCCAGAGCGTTGTCGTACGAGTCGCCGACGGTTCCGACTGATGGCTCAACGCCAACGTCCACCAAACGTTCGGTGTACCGAATGCTGAGATATTGCGACCCGTGATCGCTATGATGAATGAGCCCGGGCGGTGGCTGGCGATCGTGTAACGCCTGGTTCAGCGCGTCCAGCACGAAGTCGGTCTTCATCGATGTTGACACGCGCCAACCGACGATACGGCGCGCAAACACATCGGTCACGAAGGCCACATAGACAAAGCCCGACCATGTCCAGCAATACGTAAAATCCGCGACCCACAGCGCGTTAGGCCGCTCGGCCCGGAACTGACGTTTGACCCGGTCCAGCGGGCACGGCACCGCATCGTCGCGCTGCGTCGTCTTGATCCGGCGCCCACGCCGCACACCTTCGAGGCCCATCACCTTCATTAGGCGCGCAACCGTGCAGCGCGCGACCTTCACGCCATCGCGCAGCAGCTGGCGCCAGACCTTGCGCACACCATACACGCCGAAGTTCTCGTCCCAGACCGCCCGGATCAGGGCCTTCAGTTCAACATCGCGGCGCGCTCGTGCTGGCCATTGCTCCGGATCACTGCGCCGCCCGGCGTGCCGGTAATACGTTCGACGGCGCGATCGGCAGCAGGCGGCAGATCGGCTCGATACCGTAGACGTCGCGATGCTCTTCGATGAACGCGATCATGGCTTCGATCGGCGGTCGAGCTCCGCCTGCGCGAAATATGCCGAGGCCTTGCGCAGGATCTCGTTGGCCGTGCGCAATTCACGATTCTCGCGCTCCAGTTCCTTCAGACGCGCCAATTCCGAAGTTGTCGCGCCCGCTCGTTGGCCACGGTCGCGCTCAGCCTGAATGATCCAGTTGCGAAGCGTCTCTCGCGACATTCCCATCTTCGAGGCGATCGAGCGGATCGCCGCCCCCTGCGTTTGATACTCGTGTTGGTGCTCGAACACCATTCGCACCGCTCGCTCACGGACCTCATCCGAATATCGCGTCCCAGTGGGCTTCCGTGCCTTGCCTTCGCTTTCCATGCTTCAAATCTCCCGTTACAGCCAAGATCCGAAGTCTCCTACATTTCCGGGGCGGTTCACCCGCGATGCTCCAGGATCATCCCCGCCGCGTCGGCGTTGCTCAGAATAGCCCCTAGCGGTTGCCCAACTTCGTGCGCAATCGATGCGCTCAACTCACCGGCAGACGAGATGCGTGTAGCTCTGGCGAGCTCGTTAGCACGTACGGTTGCGGCTTCTTCGGCGAGTCTTCGCTTGCGATGCTGCCAGAGCAAGGCGGCAATTGTTAAAGCTTGCAGCGCTACCACAGCAGCCACGAAGAGAACAGTGCCTCGATATTGATTCCAAAGGGATAGAGGCACATTGATCTGCTCACAGTCGTCCGGAATCAGAGCGGAGCGAACCGCCAATTTATCGGCCTGTCCTCTGTTCGACGATGCATCGAGATCGCTGCGTCGGCAAAGTCGCACTGTGGGGCGATACCTTGCCAAGCAAGATGGATGCAGCGAGCTCGCCCGCTCGGCGTCCGTTGTCCTCGTAGCTTATAAAAGCACCGCCTATCAGGCCTTGATTCAGGTAAGTCGGATACCACCCGTAAATGGGAGCACGCGACGCATGCGCGATCGGAGCGACAACTTCAAACGGGAAATAGGTTCGGCTTTCACGGTCACGATACATCGTCGTATAGATAACTGCGGCGGCGGACGGGTCAAGTGCGCTAAGCCGAGTCTTCAGTTCCTGGAGCGTAAGTCCGCTCCATATGCTCACCTCCCATTTGCGGGATCGCCGGGATCGAGCCGCCTGTTCAGCCAGCCGCGAGGTGAAGTCGTCGAAATTGCTGTTTCCCGCCACGATCACGAGTTGTGTCGCTTGCGGCTGGAGCGCTTCGGCAAGGGCAATGGTCTTGTCCGCGTCAAAATGCCAAGGGATATAAGCAAACTCGGGAGGCATGCGTGCGACACGGCTTTCGTCGATGCTTGTGATCAGGATGGGTGTCTTGGGCCAGATGTCCCTGTGATATCGCGTGGTGAAATCGAGCGCGAAGTCGGCGATGCCAATCACAAGATCGATTCGTTTGTTCCCGTATTTCTTCTTAAGAAGCGCGAGGAACTGTGGAGTCAAGTCGTCACGATCGAATCGCAATTCGTCAACGGAGTCTGTGTAAAACTCGACGCCATCTAACGCAGCCGCAGTTACGGCGCTACGCAGTGCTCGGATTTGGATCGCTACTGCTGGCTGCGTAGGATCGGCGCCCGGGAGAATGACGACTCGCCACCGCTCGCCGGCATGAGCGGCCATGGAGAGCAAGCCAAGAAGCAATACCAGACAATATAAGCTCCAACGTCCCTGCAATTGCGCGGGGTAAGGCGATGCAACGCGCTGTGCCGCAGTTCCCTCGGGCATATCAACTCCGAAAGTTGGCGAGCCGATTTGGTCGTACGCACAATCGGAGCGGCCTGCAGTTTCTAACCTCCGATGATCGTACGACGCCCAATATAGCAAAGCTTACATTGACCTTGACGCCGTTCGGTGCTTCGTGATCATGGGACATTCGGCGCTGCGCGCGTGTGTCTTGCCTTCGACGGGCCGCTTTATGTTCCTACCGGCCATCCGCTGTTATGTGTGTTGGATGACCGAGAAGGGTCGGCCTGCGTCAGACTGCTCCTTAAAGTCATCGCCCGAGAGCGGCCAGTGGAATGCCGCTGCCCGGAAGCCGCCAGTCGGCAGTGCGTACTCCGACTCACAACGGCCAGCCGTGGTTTCCTTAAGCGGCCGTTTACGGTCTCCGTCTCTCTCAAGTAGGTTGGAGCTTGCGCACACAAAACCATAGCCGAGATCGTACGACCGTCGACATGTGATGAACGAATCCGACTCCATGCGCAAGCCGCCAGGCTCGGTCTCTCGGTCTGGGTGTCGCGATGCTGGCGCTTCGCGGCGGCTTCTATCTCAGGAAGACGCGTGTGTTCATCGACTTTGCGATGGAAATTTTCGGGAGCTTGGTTAAGGCGCGAAGATTCCATGCGACGAAGGACGAGCGTGTGACGGGTCGCATATTCAATCGATGACCGCTTATTCCTCGACGACAAGCGCTAGGAAGCGTGAGCCTGCACCAGCACGTCCCAGGGCGCGGGCGACGGAAAGATCTCTTGCAGGAAGCAGACAAACGCCTTTACCGCCGGATTGCTGCGGCGGCTCTCGGGCCACACGGCATGCAGATGGAATCGGTCGTAGGCGAACTCATGCAGCACAGGCACGAGTTCGTGCCGTCGAACGAATGGCGCCGCGATATACGTCGTCGAAATCCCGATACCGGCGCCGGCCGCCAACGTCGCGGCAATCGCGTCGCTCACGTCGATAATTAAGCTCGACGCAGGCGTGACCTCGACGAGTTTGCCTTCGACGTTGAATGGCCACGCAGCCTCCTGTCCGGTTGACTGATATCTGAAGTTCACGCAATCGTGTCGCAAGAGATCGTTAGGATGCTGCGGGACGCCTCGCTCCTCCAGATATTCCGGCGACGCGAACGCGCAAATCCGATGCGGTGCGAGACGGCGCGCGATCAACCGCGTGTCGCCGGGATCGCCGACGCGAATGGCGACATCCACGCCCTCCTCGATCAAATCGACGTATCGATCGCTCAGGCGCACGTTGACTGTCACTTTCGGATGCTGCCGGCGAAACGCGGACAACGCGGGCGCAAGGATGTTCACGCCGACGGGCAGTGGCGCCGTCACCTTGAGCGTTCCAGCCGGCTCCGCGCGCGCGGCGGCCACGCCTTGCTCGATACCTTCCGCCTCGCGCAATAAGCGTTGCGTGCGCTCCAGAAGATCGCGTCCCTCCGGCGTCAGCGTCAGTGAGCGCGTGGTCCGGCTGAACAGCCTGAGTCCAAAATGCTGCTCCAGCCGCTGGATGCTCTTGCTGATGGCCGATGGCGAAACGGACAGCGAACGCGCGGCAGCCGTATAGCTGCCAAGCGATGCGGCACGCGCGAATGCGATCAGCCCAGTCAGCCTTTCGACGACGATTTGTTCCATGATGGCATCATTAGAGCGAACGGCAGCCCGATTATCAAGCGCGGTTTCGCGAATTAACCTTCTTCCATCGACGCCACACCGGCGAAGTCAAAAAGGAGAAGGACATGAACGCGAACACGGAAGCGCAGAAAGCACAGGCCACGGAAGTCGCCAACGGCGCATTGGCAGGCAAGACCGCACTGATCTTCGGCGGAACGTCTGGAATCGGGCTCGATGCGGCTCTTCAGGCGAAGCGCGCGGGCGCGGAGGTCATCGTCGTAGGCCGATCGGCGAACACGGCTCAACGCGTCGCCGCGCAACATGGCTTCGCCGGATGGCGCGCAGCCGACGTGACCGACGCACACGCGCTGCAACAGGCGGTCCGCGACATTCCGAAGGTCGATCATCTGGTCTTGCTGGCCGGCACTTTCGTCGCGGGGACGGTGCGCGAGGCGGACGTCGCGCATCTGCGGAACGCCTTCGAGGAGCGCATCTGGGCGGCCGTGTACGTCATTCGCGCGCTGGGCGACCGCTTGAGCGCCGATGGCTCGATCACGTTCATCTCGGGCAGTCTCGCCGACCGTCCGAACGCCTACGGCACCGCGGTGCTCGCGGCAGCATCGGCTGCGATGGAAGCGCTCGCGCGCGGCCTCGCGCTCGAACTCGCGCCGGTGCGCGTCAACACGCTGTCGCCCGGTCCGATCGATACGCCGATCCTGCGCAAGGCGCTCGGCGACGCGCGCGAGGCGGTCGTCGCAAACATGGAGAAGACGCTGCCGCTGCACCGTCTCGGCACAGCCAGTGAAGCAGGCGCGGGCGTGGTGTTCCTGATGACCAATGGCTTCATGAACGGCGCGACGCTCAACGTCGATGGCGGCGCGCGCCTCGTGTAACCCGAAGCCAACGGAGAAAGACATGACCACGCTTTTCGACCCTATCCGGCTGGGTGATATCGAAGCGCCGAACCGCATCTTCATGGCGCCGATGACGCGCGCGCGAGGTACGCAGGATCACGTGCCGACATCGATCATGGCGCAGTATTACGCCCAGCGCGCGAGCGCCGGACTCATCATCAGCGAGGCGATCGGCATCTCGCAGCAGGGCTTGGGATGGCCCTTCGCGACCGGCCTCTGGTCCGACGAACAGGTGGCGGGCTGGCTGCGCGTCACCGAAGCGGTACACGCGGCCGGCGGGCGCATCATCGCCCAGCTCTGGCACATGGGGCGCACCGTGCATCCCAGCTTCAATGGCGGCGCGTAGCCGTTATCGGCTTCGGGCACGACCGCGCCGGGACACGCGCATACCTATCGCGGCAAGCAGCCGTACGTCGCGGGCAGACCCATGCGCACGGACGAAGTGCCTGCGCTCCTCGACGATTTTCGCCGCGCTACGCGAAATGCCTTGCGCGCAGGATTCGATGGTGTGCAGGTGCATGCCGCCAACGGCTATCTAATCGACGAGTTCCTGCGCGACGGCACCAACTTCCGCGACGACGCTTACGGCGGCAGCGTCGAGAATCGCATCCGGCTGCTGAAGGAAGTGACGCAGGCGGTGATCGAGATAGCCGGCGCTGGCCGCACCGGAGTACGGCTCACGCCCAACGGCACGGACCAGGGTGTGCGCGACAGCGATCCCGAGCCTGTGTTCGTCGCCGCGGCGCGGACACTATCGGCGCTCGGTGTCGCGCATCTGGAATTACGCGAGCCGCCGATGAACGGGACTTTCGGCGCGTCAGATCGGCCGCCCTTCGCGCCAGCCATCAGGAAGGCATTTGCGGGCGTGACCATCCTGAATTCGGATTACGGTCTCGATCGTGCGGCGGCGGCCATCGCCGGCAAAGAGGCGGACGCCATCGCCTTTGGCCGACCGTTCATCGCAAATCCAGATTTGCCGCAGCGTTTCAGCGCAGGCGCTCCGTTGGCGGCCGATAACGGCGCGTTGTGGTTCACGCAGGGGCGCGAAGGCTATCTCGACTATACCGCTCTTGCCTGAACAGACGAACGTCCGCTGTTGGGCGGCTTGAGGCAGTGCGGGCGGCAATTAGCTTACCCAACAACGGCCATTCAGCGAGCGCGGAGGAGGCGTCCGTAGCCGATTTGGACGACGACCTCGACCGGCCGCTCATGGCCGATTAGGTGAGGTCACCAACGGCCGCTTACCGGCATTGCAATCCGCGAATCTGAAACTGGCCTCCCGACCGGTTTGGAGCGTAGTCTGGCCGGAATGGCGTGAGTCGTCTAGTGGTCTAGTCGTCTGGCGCCGCGCGGTCGGCGCTCCGCGCGGTGATTCGGGTAAGACGCCGGCACTGCAAAGCGGCAACGACCGTCCTGCGAGCCGCGCCTGACGTGAGTGATAGGTTTTCTTATCTCCGGCGCTGTTTTTGCCAAACTGGGAAGCACGAAAACGCGTGATGATCACTTCTGCGTCCCGCGCCCGAGAGATGTGCCGCTGACGGAAAGGTGCATGACTAGATTCGCGTCCATCGACGCGGATAGTCGCCGTCTCGCCACTGCTGCGGGCGCTAGCGGCTCGCGCGTAATTGCCCTCGCAGATGGGCCAGTTCGCCCAAACGCTGCCAAGCTCGCGCCCACCTCATGGCCTGCTCGCGGTCTGCCTTCGTTTCAGCTTGAATGAAGCGGTCCACCGCGCGCCCAAAGCGGGCTATTGCATACGAATGACATCCGTGCGGCTCCCAAGCGCGCATGCCCGTCTCCAGTGTTCGTCTCTTCGACGCTCGTTTGTTGCCCAGGCAATGCGCCGTTCTACAAGTAGATAGGCACTCAGTCCCAGTCTTACTGCATCAAAGGCTAGCCTACCGCCTATCGTCCCACTTGAGCGATTCCATACACTCAAGCAGGATAGTCGCGGCCGTGGTCGGTTCCCTCCCGGCCCGCCAGTGCTTCTACCGCGGCCGAGAACTCGGGCGCTGTCGTTACCGCAGTCCGTGCCTTGTTATTCGTTGGTGGCTTGCCAGGGCTGCCGTTTAGGTCGCACGGTCAATAAACGTATTAGCCAGTTTGCTCCTCTGCGCGGGGAAACGGCGGTGGCCCGCCGAGGTGAACAGGAAGATTGGTACATCAAGTGCAGAAGCGGAAATGGAGAAAAGCGAGCGCCCGGTGCTGGGGCAAGGAGCGGACGCAACAACCGAGCGAGGGTTAGCGACCACTGCTCGGTGTTTTTGCTTACTTACCGCCCCGGGGCCTAGGCTGTTTATGCGTGCCCTCTCTCGTTGCACGCAACCTTTCGCCCGCGCCTGGTCAGCGGGCTTTTTCTTTTTCGCCCTCTGTTTCGATCATGCCGTTTCTTCCTCGCTGCGCCTGGCAGCGAAGGGCTTTTAATGACCCGTTCGGGCAGTCCTCGAACGATATCGGCGCCTCTAAAGCCGTTAGCTGTTTATTGCTTCACTTTCGGTAGCCCCAAAGTGCTCGACAGCATCGACGTAAGCAGGTTGACATCGCGATGAATTCGGGCAGGATACGGCTACGCCGCCGAGTGATCGTCTTTGCCTCGGCTGTACCGGGTGAGAGCTATCACATTGCGCTCGGTTACAGGCCGCAGCCTCAGGCATCTTGCGGGATTTCTGTCCCGTGCTACCACAATAACGGGGTGAGAGGGCAAGTGCGCCGCCAGTCCGCCGGAAAACTCAATCCAGAGTTGCATCTGACGTCTCTGCTCGGCAGGTCCGCGACATCGGCAATCCGAAGACCACTTTGGCTGGCAATCGGCGCGACCGTGATGAGCGTGCTTGTCGTGGGCATCACGAGCGTTGTGTTAATCGAAGGTCGCCAGGAGGCGATCCATCGGGCAACGCAAAACTCGGCCAACGTCGTCTCCGCCATGGCAGGGGAAGTCGCACGCAATCTGGAGGTATATGACCTGGCGCTGCAGGCGGTGGTCGAGGGCATGCAGGATCCCGCTGTCGCGACGCTCACACCCGGGATGCGTCGCAAAGTCCTGTTCGATCGATCCACGATTGCCGGCTACATCAGCGGCATCTACGCGCTCGACGCATTCGGCGCCGTTTCGGAGGAGCCCGGCGGCAGGACGATTCTCGCCAACTTCGCCGACCGCGACTATTTCATCGTCCATCGCAACCGGCCTGACGCTGGACTGTACGTGTCTGCGCCATTCCGATCGCGCTTGAGGAATGGCAACGTATCGATCGCCCTGAGCCGTCGCATTACGGCCGAAAGCGACCGGCGCTTCGCGGGCGTTGCGATGCTTGCCATCGACCTCAAGTACTTCCAGCAGATGGTGGACAAGTTGCAAGTCGGACCTCACGGCTCGGCGTTCGTGATTCAGACGGACGGCACGTTGCTGGCGAGGAACCCGGGGCTGCCTGAGGGCTTGTTGCCACCGACGCTGAATTCGCCAAGCCTCGCGACGCTGCTGACGTCCAAGAGCGGGTCCTACGTCGCCGCCTCTCCGATGGACGGGGTCGAGCGCGTCTACACGTTTGCTCGCGTGCGTGGAAGCAATCTGATCGTCTCGATGTCGCCGTCGCTGCAAGACGTGACCGCCGAATGGAAGCGGCGTTCGCTGATCGTGGCGGCCCTGGTTCTAATCGTCACGGGCTGCTTTACCTTCGCCGTCTGGTTGCTCTTTCTGGCGTTACGGCAACGTGACGCCGCGCAGGCGAAACTGTTGCACATCGCAGGAACCGACGCGCTCACCGGGCTGGCCAACCGCAGGACGCTGGACGCCGCGCTTGAAGAGCTGTGGGCATTGGCAACCCGGAACCGCTTGACGGTCGCGCTGTACTTCATCGACGCGGACAACTTCAAGGCGTACAACGACCAGCATGGTCACGACGCAGGCGATCGGGCGCTTCAGCTGATCGCCGAGTGTCTCGCGCGCTATGCACGCCGCGGCAGCGACCTCGCTGCGCGCTATGGCGGGGAGGAGTTTGTCCTGGCGCTCGCCGATACGGACGCTCAGCATGCAGCAGGCGTCGCCGAATCGATCCGCAGTGACGTCGAGTCTGAATCATTGAAGCGCGCGAGCGGATCGGGCTCCGTCGGTTTGCGGGCGCCGATGACCGTGAGCATTGGCTATGTCATATGCGATTTTCCGCCCGGCGCAGCGCTCGTCGAGCTGGTCGACCTTGCTGACGCGCTTCGATTGGCCGACGAAGCGCTCTATGCGTCTAAACGTGCAGGCCGCAATCGCGTAAGCGTCGCAGATGCCGGCCTCGCGCTCAGGGCCATGCCGCACGCTGATTCGGTCTAAGTCGGTCGCCAACGCTGAACACAAGCGAAGTCGGATCAGAGAAGGCCGCAAGTGTCCGGTGTGCCCCTGCATCATGGGATCTTTGCCGCCACACCGGGCGCAAGGTGATCGATTAGTCTAAGCAGGCACCGCAAGGGATCTCCTTTTCTGTGAAAAGCGTCGATTTCCGCTTCCTTGCCGCGCTCGATGACTTCCGTCTCATCCAGCGAGGTATACGCGATGATCGGTGTGTTTGCGAAACGGCGTGATCCGCGCATCGCTAATGCCACGCCGAATCCGTCGCAAGCCGGCATTTCGATGTCGAGTATGACAACATGCGGCGTCCAGGCAGGCGACGTCATGAGGGCAGAAGTCCCGCCATCGGCGACGATTGTTCGGATTCCCTCAGTTGCGAGCGCAGCAGCGAGCGCTTCGGCGCCCGCGATGTCATCATCGACGATGAGGACCGCCACGGGTGGGGTAACACCTGCAAATGGGCCAGGATTCCAGATTTTCAAAAGCGGAGCGGGCGCGCCAGGCATTGTCGGTAACTAAAGAGACCGTCGTCTCTAACAAGCAGCAATGCCTATTCCTTACTTTCGTCCACCCGCTGCCCTGACTTGCCGGAAAGGGCCGGTACCACAAGTCCTGCATCTTGCCGGGCGTCATCCTCAGTTGGAAACGCTTCCGGCGATTGTCTCAGTACGACGGGCTCACCGCCGCTTGCTCCGTGCAACACCGCAGCCCAAACCCAGCCGCCGGATTGCCTTTCAACCTTGATCTCGATGGATTGCGGCATTGAAGGCCTCCTGTCTATCTCACTATAGATGACGGAAGCGCGGTGCCACAGCCGGCATCGCGGCTAGGCCGATAAATAAGCTTACCAGTCCGTCACTGATTTCATTCCAAACTGGCGCGCATGAAAACGCGTGAGGCCGTGCCTATCCCCCGCTCGCGACAATGCGAGACTGATCGGTCGCGCGCATGTCACCGGGCTTGCACGCGTGCATCCGTGGGAGCTGTTCGCATTGCCGCAGATTGGTCATCGCACCAATCTCACGGAGGGGTGTGCGCCGAGACCGATCGGGTTGCTAGAATCGCTGCACGCACGATCAAGACGCTACGCGGGTGTAAGCCACGTTGTGGAAACCAACGTGGCTCTCGGTCGATCAGGGACAGTCGCGCCCGTGCTGGTTCTCCAGCACAGCGCCCCTGCTAGAGAGCAAACACAAAAGTCAAAATTACCTGTCAACTAAATTAATCTGCAATGCAACGTCCAATCCTCGTCGTTGAGGACAATCTAAATGATCTCGACCTATTGCTCCTCGCCTTGGAACGCACCGGCGCCGCCAACCCGATTGTGACCGTCGGCGATGGTCAGCAAGCGCTCGACTTTCTACTGCGGAAACAACGATTCAGTGACCGCGGTGGGCTGGATCCCGACTTCGTGCTGCTCGATATTAAGTTGCCGCGGGTAAACGGGCTGGAGGTCCTGCAAGCTATGCGCGAAGAGCCTGTTCTGCGCACGGTGCCAGTGGTTATGCTCACTTCATCAAGCTATCAGGGCGATATTGCCACCGCTTACGATTTAGGAGCTAATGGCTACGTCATCAAGGACGGCGACTTCCAAGCATTCTTGGCGGCTGTCTCGCAAATCAGCAAGATGTGGGCGCAACATAACGAGCATCCCCCGCACTTTAGACAGTCCAACCGCGATTAACTACCGGTTTCGATGAGACCAAAGCGCATTGTGCCTTGCCCCATAAACACCGACCTGTGCTGGTCCTTTGTTGCGTCAGCGTCTCGTTTGTCGGGAGACGTTCGCGCCGCGGTTCGGGCACAAGAGCTTCTGCGGAACACGAAGACGGCTGGGCCACATCCCAATCCTGATAACTCGTATTATTAGGATTAGCTTTAATGGTACGCCGTCCTTCAGATCATGAGGACTACGACGCATCCACGTCGACGGATGGTGGAGCGGCACTGCGGCTCGGTGGAAGAAAACAGGCGGACCTAAGAAAAAACCCGCTCAGTTGAGCGGGTTGAATCCATATCGGTGGACATGGAGGAGACAACCCCAGTATAAACCCTTAGCGCTCAACTGCAAGTCCTCTTCAACGTGTCTCACATAGGCAACGGCTTACCGTGCTTTCGCTCCCCAGGCGCAACGCTTGCGTAAATCCAGTGCGGGAGGCGCCGCCATGAAAGCGACTACATTCTTGGAACAAGCCAAACGGGAAGCCCAGCTCGTCGATGCGCTGCTCGTTGCCCGATACGCCCTCGTCATCCATGACGGCATGACGCTATTAGGCGACGGTGAACCGCCGTCGCGCTGGCCGATGCGCTTCGATCGCGAACTCGAGTGCATCGATGCAGCCCTTCAGATGGCCGGGATTGACACGACGCAGGCGCTTCATCCGCCGAATCTTTATTGGAAGGACGATGAGACTGATGACGGCGGTGGCTTGCCGCCGGGCGCGGACGACTGAGATGGGGCGCTGGAGCGGACCACGCGCGACACGCGTGCGCGCACCTGACGCGCTGCCAGGCGAAATGCCTGTGCTCATCGAGCCGCAACTGGCGACGCTGGTTGAGCGCCATCCTGGCGAAGGCGACTGGTCCTACGAGATCAAGTTCGACGGCTATCGCATGCTCGCGCGCATCGAACGGGGCGACGTCGAGCTGGTTACGCGCAACGGCCACGACTGGACGGAGCGCATGCCGCGGCTGCGCGCTGCGCTTGAAGACCTACCGGTCGATACCGCATGGATTGACGGCGAGGCGGTCGTCCTTGATGCGACGGGCAAGCCCGACTTCAATGCGCTGCAGAACGCATTCGACCGGCGCAGTACAGCCGATATCGTCCTATTTGTCTTCGACCTTTTGTGGCTCAACGGCACCGACATCCGCGAACAGCCGCTGCGTGCGCGGCGAGCACTACTGCACGAGTTGATGAAAAGCGTTGAAAACCCGCTCCTACGGTATTCGGACGATTTCGCCGAGGATCCGGCCTCGCTAGTGGCGTCCGCCTGCAAGATGCAGCTCGAAGGCATTATCGGCAAGCGGGCCGATGCGCCTTACCGGTCCGGACGCTCCAACGACTGGATCAAGCTCAAGTGCAACCTCAGACAAGAGTTCGTGGTCGGCGGGTTTTCGCGTGTGAAGGGCGCGAAATCCGGCGTGCGCGCCTTGTTGTTGGGCGTCTACGAGCCAGATGGCACGCTCCGATATTCCGGGCACGTTGCACCCCACCTCACGCCCGGGCGAAGCGCTGCCTTCAGCAAGCGCGCTCAGGCTTTGCAGCAGGCTCAACCCGCCTTCTATAACGCGCCGGAACCCGAGCGCGATCGCGAGTTTTACTGGCTCAAGCCTGACATCGTCGCGGAGGTCGCCTTTCTTGAATGGACGCCCAACGGTGAAGTCCGCCATCCGGTCTTTCATGCGCTGCGCGAAGACAAGCCTGCCCGTGCGGTGACGGAAGAAAAGGTCATCACCGAACCGCGGGTCGAGGGTCCCGAGCAAATCGGCTCGACCCGCGAAAGGCCCGGTCCGCGCGGGACGGTCATCGTGGGCGACATCAAGATCAGCAATCCGCAGCGCGTGATGGATCAGGCGTCGGGCCTCACCAAGCTCGACATCGTAAGTTATTACGACGCCATCGCGGAGTGGGCACTGCCCTATCTGCATGCACGACCCCTTGCGCTCGTGCGCGCGCCGGACGGCATTGCCGGCGAGCTGTTCTTTCAGAAGCACTCCGAGCGCGCCCGCATCCCTGGCATGGAAGGGTTGCCCGTCAGTCTGTATCCGGGACACAAGCCGCTGCTGGTGGCGAATACCGCGGACGCGCTGGTCGGACTCGCGCAGATGAGCGTCGTCGAGATTCACTCATGGAATGGCGCGGCACCTGATCTGGAGCATCCGGATCGCGTCATCTTCGATCTGGATCCCGACCCAGCCTTGCCGTGGTCGGCCATGTTGGAAGCGGCAGCGCTCGTGAAGGTGGTGCTGGATGAGCTGGGATTGCGCTCGTTCGCGAAGACCAGTGGCGGCAAGGGCTTTCACATTGTCGTGCCGCTCAACCGGCGACAAGGTTGGGAGGAGGTCAAGCTGTTCTCGCAGGCGGTCGCCCAGCACATGACGCGCGTGGTGCCGCAGCGCTTTTCAGCAGTCCTCGGTCCGAAGAACCGCGTGGGCAAGATCTTCATCGACTACCTGCGCAACGGTCGGAGCGCGAGTACGGTGGCCGCGTTTTCCGTGCGCGCGCGCCCCGGCATGGCGGTGTCGATGCCGGTCTCGTGGGATGAGTTGAATGACGTGAGAAGCGGCGACCAATGGACGATGGCGCAAGCCGTCCACCGACAACGCACGCTCACCACTGATCCGTGGGAAGGCTACTGGCGCACGCGGCAAGGGATCACGGCCGCGATGCGCCGGGCGGTCGGCGTGAAGCGCTAAGGATGTCGCAATCTCACGCTCGCGAATCGAACGCTAGCCCCGCGCTTCGGTGCCCTTAAGCTCGCCATGCTTATGCGAGTGCGTCGCGCCGTATTTGAGCTCATAGTGCGCGCCCTTGCCACTGCGCGTGGGCGGGAAGTGCTCACCCTCGACACACGTCACTTCGAAGGTGTCTTTGCCATCCTCGTGAACCACGGAATAGATACCGGACACCTTGACGATTTCACCGGGCTTATACGAGTTGTCACCTGCCATCGTCGCATCTCCTGAGAAAAGAACAACGACAGACGAGCAAGGAGCGTTCCGAGCGTTTTCGGCCAAACGTCGCCGGCCAAAGCATCACCGCTGGTCGCCACTACGCCACCAACGCCACCAACGCCACCTTTACGCCGCGAGTCGATGCTTGTAGTAAGGCCGGTCGCGATCTTCCAGAATGGCATCGAGCGCGGCGCGGTCGGACGCCTGCGGATTCAACCAGGCGTCAACGTGCTCTCGCTTGATCGGCACGATGCAGCGGTCGTGACCCGCAGCTTCCACCTCGGCAGGCGGTTCATCCGTGATGGCGGCGAAAGACAACAGATCCGGCTGACCGGGTGCCGTCCACCTGGACCACAGGCACGCGACCATCAGCAACTGGCCGTTGTTGGGACGAAACTCGAGGACGACGTTCTCGCCCGGCGCCTGCGGTCCGCCATGCGTTTCGAATAAGGTATTCTCGCACTTCGCGCGCGTGACGTTCTCATAGAAGACGTTGACGAGCAGCAGGCCGTGCGTATGGCCAAAACACGGCTTCCAGAACTTGTCCAGGCTGTCGCGCCGCGCGTTGTACGTGCCTGGATATTTGATGTCGTAGTTCGCAGGTTTGCCCGCGATGCGGCATTGATTGCGCATCGGCTTGACCACGTACTGCCCGTCCTCGATTACGAGGACCGGCGCGTAGTAGCCGGGAAAGATGCGCGAGTCACGGGGCTCTTGTTCGGTTCGTCCGGAGTCGGCGAGTCGCCGTAACGCCGCATCGATCTTGTCAGTCGCGATGCGCTTGCCTTCGGTCGCTGCTTTCGTCGTCTTCATCTGCAGCGTGCGCTCAGCATCGGCCAGTCGCGTTCGCTGCTTAAAAAGTTCCTGCTCGACCTTGGTCGCCTGTTCCGCGTTGTACCGATCAATCAAAGTCTTGATCTCGCGCTCGTCATCGGTCTGAGGCTCACGGAAGCCGTCTTCCATCGCTTTCGGGATTTTTACCTTGCTGCCCTCGGCGCGCTCCCAGAACAGTCGCGCGAACTCGCGGATGTCCATCTGTGCGCCGAACATCTTCACATAGCGGCGATAGTCGGCCTGGATTTGCGCTGAGTAACACATCCGTCAGATTCCCCATTGTTGTGATGGCGAACGCCAAGGCGCAGGACGTCAGAGCGCCTCTTTGCACAGCGCCAGCATCTTCTTGATGACGGTGCACGAATAGTTGAGTTGCATGTCACCCGTGAAGAGCGCCTGGATGTTCGACTGCCGCACCGCGATGCCGGCGCCTTTCAGGTCTCGTTTGGCGATCTTGAGCGCCAGTTGGCCTAGGCGCACGCGCTCGAGCCAATCCATCCAGAGGTGGTTGCGTCGAAGCCAGAGGCGGCAGCTTTCCACGAGATGGTCGATTCGCCACTCATACGTGAGCGAATGGGAGGCTGCGACGGTCGCGACCAGGAAGCACAGCAGCTCGGCGCGCGCGTCCGACCCATCCGTCACGTCGTTGATATCAGATCCGGCCATACGTCGATTCGTTTCGTCCCTGCTTCGTTTCCTGATGGCGTCGCTCACTTTGATTGCCAACGCTCGGTAGCAAGTGCGGGCGTAGGCGCCGGAATCAACATCACATCGCGTTCCTCGGACGCGGCTTTGGGTGGCGCCAAGTCCTAGTTACCGATCCGCCCCTGCCAGCGCTGGTCCTACTTTCACAGGGCAGTGCCCAGCAGGATAGTCGCCCGACCGACCGATAGCGACAAAAAGGGCGCAATACCAGTTGCGAGTTTCGAGGTAAAGTACTGTACATATATACAGTACTTATGCACAATGGCGGCCCTGCCCAAACATGTCGAGTCCATTCATCCGAACCTGTGGCTCGGATCGCAGCTCGCGCGCGCCTACGGGAAGACCGTTGACACCGGCTATGCGGCGTTGTCGGCGGAGTTGCCCGGCGGCGGCTGGCCGCTGGGTGCACTCGTGGAGTTGCTGGTTCAGCAGCCGGGCGTCGGTGAAATGCGTCTGCTGCGTCCGGCGCTCACACGCGTCGCCCACGACGCTCACCGCCCCGTCGTGCTGCTGCAGGCGCCCCATGTGCCGAATGCGCTGGCGTTCTCGTACCTCGGCGTGCCGCTGGAGAAACTGATGTGGCTGCGCGCATCGAAGACGGCGGACGCCTTGTGGTGCGCGGAGCGCGTGCTGCAGGCCGGCAGTTGCGGTGCGCTGCTGTTCTGGCAACAGCACGTCCGCTCCGAGGCTTTGCGACGCTTACATCTGGCCGCTCAGGCGACCGAGACGTTGCTGATTCTGGTGCGGCCGTTGGCCAGCGCCCAAGATGCGTCGCCGGCGAGCCTACGGCTTGGCGTGAGACCGGCAGAGGGCGGAATTGCAGTTGACATGATTAAACGACGCGGCCCCAACCGAACTGAGCCCTTGACCGTCACCTTACAACCGTCGCCGATCTTGCTGAGTCCCTATGGCCGTATTCGTCGCCATTCACTTGCCCCGGCTGTCGCTGGAGGTGTTCAGACCGAGGTGGTCGCCTCCGTCTGAGCACGGGTGCGTGGTGCTCGAGCGCGACAAAGTCATTGTGCTCGATGCGGTGGCGAAAGACGCAGGCGTGCGAGTGGGGACGAAGCGCGGTGGGGTCACGACGCTCGCGTCGGAGGCGCTGATGTTCGATCGCAGCCCGGAGCGCGAACACGGAATGCAGCGCGAGGTGGCCATCGCGCTGCTGCGTTTCTCGCCGCAGGTGGCAGTTTGCGAAGAGGAAACCATCGTCGTTGACGTCACCGCGAGCTTACGGCTCTTCGGCGGCGTTCTGCACGTGTGCAGGCAAATCAAGGACATCGTCAAGACCATCGGCGTCACCGCGCGCATGAGCGCGGCGCCCACCGGCCGGGGCGCGTGGCTGCTCGCCAAGGCCGGCCGCCGGCGGGTGCTCAAGATGCGTTCGCTTGAACGTCACTTGGGCGCCTTGCCGTTCATGGTGGTGCCGGAGCTGCGGCCGTTCGCCGACTGGTTCAGTGGACTGGGCTGCCGCGTCCTGGGTGATATCCAACGCCTGCCTCGTGCAGGTTTGAAAAAGAGGTGTGGCGTGGACTTACTCGATTCCCTGGACCGGGCCTATGGCCTGGCGCCTGAACTGCACGAATGGCTCGAACTGCCGCCGACCTTCAGCGCACGCGTCGAGCTGCCTGATCGCGTCGAGCATGCCGAAGCCATTCTCTTTTCCGCGCGGCGACTCGTCGTGCAGCTCTGCGGATGGCTCACCGCCCAGCAACTGGCGCTCACGCATGCCACGATCACGCTCGAGCATGAACGCGGACGGCAGGCTATCGAGCCGACGCTGATCGAGATCGCGCTCGCCGAACCGACCTGGCATGAGGAGCACCTGGTGCGTCTCCTGAAAGAGCGACTCGGGCGCACCGAGCTCGAAGCCGCGGTGATCGCCGTGCGGCTGACGGCCTCGGACGTGCGCGCGGCTGAACCGCCCAGCGATTCGCTGTTCCCCGAACCCGGTGGATCCGCGCAAGACCATAACCAGCTGCTGGAGTTACTGGCTGCGCGCCTCGGCCCCGAAAATGTGCTGCGGCCCGCGCCCGCGCCCGATCATCGCCCCGAACACGCCAATCAGTGGGTGCCCGTACAAGGCAGCCCAAGGACGCACGCCGCGACCCTCGCGCCCTCCACCCTCGCCGCGCCTGATGATCTGCCGCGGCCCACCTGGCTGCTGCATGTGCCGTTGCGGTTGATGGTCAAGAACCATCGTCCGTTCTACGGCTCGCCGCTCAAGCTCGTTTCGACCGGCGAACGCATCGAGGCCGGATGGCATGACGGCGCACTGGTGACGCGCGATTACTTCGTCGCGGAAGCGGACGACAAGAGCTGCTACTGGATCTACCGCGAACGCCCGAGCGTCAAAACCGAGGAGACGCGCTGGTTTCTTCACGGCCTGTTCGGCTAAGCGGATAAGCAGGTGGCATTGTGGAGTTTCCCTCATCGGCTCTGCCCGACTACGCCGAGCTTTTCGCGTTTTCCAATTTTTCGTTCCTGCACGGCGCGTCGCACGGCGAAGAGCTGGTGCTGCGCGCGTCGCAACTCGGTTATGCGGGACTGGCCATCACCGACGAGTGTTCGGTCGCGGGCGTCGTGCGCGCGCACGTTCAGGCCAAAGAAGAAAAGCTGCCGCTCGTCATCGGCTCGTACTTTCGTCTGGTTCATGCGAATCACAGTGTGGACGAAGCCGACAAGCGCACTGCTTTTGGCCCCGCATTTGGCCTGATCTTGCTCGCGCAGAACCGCGAAGGTTACGGCAACCTGTGCGAACTCATCACGCTGGCGCGCATGCGGGCGGCCAAGGGTACCTACCTGCTGACACCCGACGATCTCGCGCACCCCGAAGCCGAATACGCGCATTTGAAGGGCGTTCAGAATTGCCTCGCGATCCTGGTGCCGGACTTTCCGGCGAATGAAGAGACGCTGACTGCGCAAGTCGACTGGCTGCGCCAGACCTTCCCGGCGCGTGCGTGGATCGGGCTCACGCTGCATCAGCGGGCGATGGACGACATCCATCGCGGCATCGTCGAACAGGTTGCATTGCGAGCCGGGATACCGGTCGTGGCCACCGGCAACGTCGTGATGCACGTCCGCTCACGAAAGCCCCTGCAGGACACCATGACCGCGATTCGCGTCGGCAAACCCGTGGCCGAATGCGGGTATGAGCTCGCGCCGAATGCCGAGCAGCACTTGCGCTCGCGGTTGCGGCTCGCCAACCTGTATCCACCGCATGCGATTGCCGAAACGTTGAGAATTCTCGCGCGCTGCAGCTTCTCGCTCGACGAACTGCGCTACGAGTATCCCGACGAACTGGTCCCCGAAGGCTATACGCACGAAGCCTATCTCCGACAGGAGACGTATATCGGCGCGCACCGGCGCTTCCCTGGCGGCGTTCCACACAACGTACAGCAACAAATCGAGCATGAGCTGCAACTCATTCGCGAGCTGCGCTATGAGGCGTACTTCCTCACCGTCTATGACATCGTGCGCTTCGCGCTCAGCCAACATATCCTGTGTCAGGGCCGAGGGTCGGCCGCCAACAGCGCGGTGTGCTATTGCCTGGGCGTCACCGAAGTCGATCCATCACGCGGCAACATGCTGTTCGAGCGCTTCATCAGCAAGGAGCGCGGTGAGCCGCCCGACATCGATGTTGACTTCGAACACCAACGGCGCGAAGAGGTCATCCAGTACATCTACCGCAAATACGGGCGCGATCGCGCGGCCATCGCCGCAGCGGTGTCGACCTACCGACCGCGGGGCGTTGCTGCGGGAAACCGGCAAGGCGCTCGGCATTGATCCGCAGATCGTCGACAAGGTCGCGAAGAGCCATCAGTGGTTTGATCACTCGCAGGATCTGCTGCGTCGATTCGAAGAGTCAGGCCTCGATCCTGCCAATCCGCTGATTGCCATGTGGGCGAATCTGGCGGCGCAGATCCTTAACTTTCCTCGCCATCTGTCGCAGCACTCGGGCGGCTTTGTGATCAGTCGCGGCAAGCTCACACGGCTGGTGCCCGTTGAGAATGCGGCGATGCCGGACCGTAGCGCGATCCAATGGGATAAGGACGACCTCGAAGCGCTCGGCTTGCTGAAGATCGACGTTCTCGCGCTCGGCATGTTGTCCGCGATTCGACGAACGCTCGATATCGTCTCCGAGCAACGCGGTGAGCGCTTCGAGATGCAGGACATTCCGGCGGAGGATGCGGCGACCTACGAGATGATCTCCCGCGCGGACACGGTCGGCGTCTTCCAGATCGAGTCGCGCGCCCAGATGAGCATGCTGCCGCGCATGCAGCCAAGAGAGTTCTACGATCTCGTGATCGAGGTGGCGATCGTGCGGCCGGGGCCGATTCAGGGTGGTGCTGTCCACCCCTACTTGCGGCGGCGCCAGAAGCTGGAACCGGTCACCTATCCCAGCAAGGAATTGGAAATCGCGCTGGGCCGTACGCTCGGCGTGCCGATTTTCCAGGAGCAGGTCATGCAGGTGGCGATCCTGGCTGCAGGCTTCACGCCGGGCGAAGCCGATCAGCTGCGGCGCGCGATGGCGGCATGGAAGCGCAAAGGCGGACTGCAGCAATACTACGATCGGATCGTGGGCGGCATGCAGGCACGCGGTTACGACAAGGCGTTCGCCGAAGCCATCTTTGAGCAGATCAAGGGATTCGGCGAATATGGCTTCCCGGAGAGTCACGCGGCGAGCTTTGCACTCCTCGTCTATGCGAGCAGTTGGCTCAAGTGCCATGAGCCCGCCGCGTTTTTGGCCGCCATGCTGAACTCTCAGCCGATGGGCTTCTATTCGCCCTCTCAGCTCGTACAGGATGCGCGGCGTCACGGAGTCGAGATGGCCCCGATCGACGTCACCATCAGCGGCTGGGATTCGGTGCTCGAAAATCGCTTGGGTCGGCAGGAGCCCGTCGTGCGGCTTGGGCTGTCGTTGCTTAAGGGCATGCGCGAGGGCGCCGCCGAGCGGATCGAAACGGCACGCGCCGTGAAGCCGTTCGCAAGCGTGAGCGACTTGGCGCGTCGCGCGCAGCTCGATCGCCGCGACCTGCAAGTACTCGCGGCAGCGAACGCGCTCCGGTCGCTGGCAGGGAACCGTCGTGAAGCGTTGTGGCAGTCTGCGGCCGCGGTGCCCGACCGCGACATTCTGGCCGATACTCGAATAGACGATGACACGCCGACGCTCGGAGCGCCGTCGGAGGCGCAGGAGATCGTGAGCGACTACAACACGGCGGGACTGACACTCGGGCGCCATCCGCTCTCGCTGCTGAGGCCGGCACTGCTCGAACAACGGTTAATGCCCGCTTCGACCTTGCGGACCTATCAAAACGGCCGTCTCGCGCGAGGCTGTGGGCTGGTGACCGTACGGCAACGACCCGGGACAGCAAAAGGCGTCATGTTTGTGACGCTCGAAGATGAGACGGGCAACGTCAACATCATCGTCTGGCCGTCGCTGCTCGAGAAGCAACGCCGTGAAGCGTTGGGCGCGGCCTTGCTCGCGGTGTACGGCACCTGGCAATGTGAGGGCGAAGTCCGTCACCTGGTTGCGCAGCGACTCGTCGATATGTCCCATCTGCTTGGCGGACTGACGACGGTCAGCAAGAACTTCTGCTGACGCGTAGCGGTGCCGCTCACGACTGGCAAATTGCGACCCACTCCGGTCAGACGGCCGTCTCCAAAGCGGTCAGTCAGCCAAATTCAGGTTTCGCGAAGTGGAGTGCCGATAAGCGGCCGTTGGCGACCTCACCCGATCGGCCATGATCGGCCTTTCGGGTGCGTGTGCATATTCGTTCTTGAAGGGCCGCTGAGCGTACGCAATGAGTCGTTCGACCGTGGGCCAGAGCGCGCATAACTTCAATGCGTGGACGGCTGCAGGACAACGTTTGTTTCGCTCATTGCGCCCCGAACATCGCTATTAGTTCTAGCAAGTCTGTGCCCGCAAAGGGCTTGACCAGAAAGTGCACACCGCCCGCGTTCGCAACAGCCAAGCGCGTCGTCTCATTGTCGTGCGATGTGATGAAGACTGCTGGAGGACGCGGTTCGCCGAGTTGTGCGTAGAGAGTCGGCCCTGACGCGCCGGGAAGCTGGACGTCCAGGACAAGGCACCAAGCGCGGTCTATACAGCCTGTGGCATTGAGTACTTCGACACTCTCGTATGCAAGCGTGTTGTATCCCGCCAGTGTGAGCAGGCGTTGTAGCGCACGCCGCATGCCATCGTCGTCTTCGACAATGACGATCGTCTGTTTGATATCGCTCATGGCCGGCCACGGGGAGATACCTCAAGTGTGGTACCGAGCGAGTTGCTTGACTATCCGGATGAGGGGCAACGACGTTGCCCTTGGGGGCAAGCAAGGTTCTCCCACGCATCCGCCGCGCGGGTAATCGGCTCCGCGCGTCGAATGAGGTCTGCAAGTGAGTGTGCGTCAAACTTGCGCATGAGTTCGGCTCGACACGATTTGATTGTTCGTTCGCTTAGATCGAGTTCTGCAGCGATCTGTTTATTCAACTTTCCGGTGATGATGCCGCGTAAAACGACTTGCTCGCGCTCGCTGAGGGCAGCATCACGAGGCAACGGTAAGGCATGCACCACCGCAGTGGCCTCAGCTGCGGCGAGCGCACTTTCGATAGCCGCAAGCAGCGCTTGCGAGTCGATGGGCTTCAATAGAAAGTCGCTGGCACCGGCTTTTATGGCAAGAACCGTTTTTGGAATGTCTTGATAGGCGCTGATGAAAACGATCGGAATCGTGTGCGCCCTGCGATGCAGCGCGTGCTGCAGGTCCAGGCCGCTGGGACCAGGAAGTTCCAGGTCCAGGAGCAGGCAGCCCGGAAGCGGGTGGGGTTCTGCCACAAGGAAGTCGCCGGCGCTCGCATAGGCTTGCACCAAATAGCCGGCGTTCTTCAGGAGCCGTGACAGTGCGGTGCGCATGGCTTCGTCGTCATCCACGATGTGGACTACCGCTTCGGCATGATCTATCAACTCTCGTGTCCTCGCTTTGTCGCCCTTTCGTAGCATGTCAGATCACGATCGGAATCAGCGAGTCGGCGCACGGGGTGTCGTTGCGTCATCTCACACTCACACAAATACCACAAGTGTGGACGAGGCTGTGCGCCTCTCCGATGCCGCTACTGGCTGGGAGTTAAAGCCGCTGTCGCTATCAAGTTTTGCGGCTTCACCCGGATGAGGCCATTCCGCGGGCTATCAATGTCCGCGATGAGCGTGAACGAGATCGAGACAATCAAGGGCATGATCATGAGGAAGCGTTTCCCGGTCTTGAACTTCGCGTGCCGTATCCGATCAGGACATTGCAGAAGAAACCGATGATGACCATGAGCGCCCATGCCGAGGCTGGGATATGGTTCCACCAGGCGGCTTGTGTGTAACCCTGCGTATTGATGACATCATTCATTCCGGCGATCGCAAGTGCGGTGAGCGGACTCGGTTGCGCGTTCGCGCCGGTGCGTGCGGCGGTCCAAAGGTTCGATTGCAACTGAGCCGTCGTCGTGTTGATTTGCTGCAGTTCATCGCCGTCACCGGTCTGATAGAACTTGATTCGTTGAGCGATGTACTGTCCCAGAAGCGCACGGATCTCTGAACCCTGGGCTGCCGGGAGGAGTTCTGCACGCAGCAACTCCGTCCCGATAGCGTTCGCTTCCTCTTCTTCAAGGTTTTTGCGCTGGTCGTAGCGTCCCACCGCCATCGAAAGGCTGAAACCGATGACCAAAGCGAGAAGGGTCAGAGCCGCCGACTGCACAGTTCCGAAGTCCTCACGCATGTCGTCTGCCATCGGTCGCGCTCTGCGTAATACCGAGCCGAGGTAGGCGGCTACCGACATCAGCAACAAAGCGAGCACTAGAAAGGTAATTGGATGGCTAACCAGCTTTGGCACGTTTGCCTCCTTCCGGGTCTGTGGCAGTTAGCGCTCAAAGAAGCGCCTTCACAATCTTTCCCATCACGGCGGGAAGGGGAAGCTGCATGGCGGCTATGAAGAGCATGGGTGCCGCGGCAGGCACCATAATCGCCAGAACCCCGAGCTTGGTAAATGGAAAGGGCTTGATGCGCCGCACTGCCTCATAGATGCTTTGCACGTCTGCGACGGGGCCGAGCTCCGGCGCGTCGAGGATCTCTGGCGACCCAACATCTTCTCCGGTGATCCAGCGCCGGTGTACAAGCCGACCATGCCGTCCGACCAAGGACCCATACTCGAGCATGGCCCGACGTTTAAGGCGCGTGAGCGTGAGCACAAGCGGCGCGAACGGAAGCAAAAGGACGAGCGAGACAAGGGCGGCGGCACCAATCAACACGCCCTTCATGGTCATCGGATCGACGCCATGGTAGACAACGTCGTGGGCGAACGCCGCGGCGACGACCGCGGAGACTGCGAAGGCGACAGGACTAAACACGAAGGCAAGTCGTTCAACGAAGGCCAGTCCTCCGGCCCGATCGGGATGGGTCGGGACGAGCGAGAGTGGAAGTCTCGCCAGATTCAGCATCAAGATGAAGACGATGCAAGCCCGCCAGATCCACGCCAGCACAAGAGCGGTGAAGATCGGGCGGACAACGAGGATGAACCACCAACCCGCGAATGGAATTCGGTCTGATGTGCTGATCCAGCCAACGTCCTCGTTGGGGGCGAGGAGAACGCCGGCGCTGGCCCACGCCACCGCACAGCCCAGAATCAAGACCCACGGCAGGATGCGACGCTTGAGGCGAACGACGCCAGCAATGGCCGTGTCGAATTTGGGCACGTCGGCAGATGAGACGAGGCCGCTCTCGAGGAAGTATTGTAGGAACGGCCGAAACGATCGTTGAGCCGTATGCTCGGCGACGACGAGCAGCGGTATCGCAACCAAGCAGCGGACATGGATGCCGAAGTGTGAAGCGAGCGAGTCCTCGCCATGAGTCAGTGATGCGCGGCCAGTCGCAACGGCCCATAGAGCGATGGGAAGCCAGCAAAAGGCGGCCAGGACGAACGCGCGCCGAGCGACGCCTAAACCGTCAGACGGTATCAGACCGATTCGTCGCTGTAATCGAAATGCTGCATCGTCGCGGACGAACGAGAATTCCAACGAAGACTGCTCGAAGCCGGCGCTCGGGGCACCATCCGGCCTTTCGTCTGATGGCCGCATCTTTGACTCTCGATGAACGGTTTGTCGTGGAAAGATGGCATCAGACGGCCATTCGCGCTATTGGGAGAACGGGCAAAGCGATTGCCCGAAGGTGCAATTCAATTCGCGGTGCGAAAGCCATTGCCCCGAGGGGCAATGGCAGTTGCCCGATATCCCTATGGCGCGCACGGGCGCTGGCGTGAATGATTCCTAAATCGTTCATTCCACCGGGGGTAGAACATGTCCAGGAAACTCAGATGGCTAGCCGCGATTGCCATCATGGCCTTCGACGCTGCCGTCAGCGCGACGAGCGCCGCGCCCAATCCGGCGACCGACGCTACACGCAAGGCCAACCAGGCGGTCGCAGACTATCTGCCATTCTCGAACACGCAGGATTTCGAGGACGTACGTCGCGGCTTTATCGCCGACCTGCCGAGTGCCGTGATCAAAGGCACCGCCGGCAACACCGTCATCGATCTCTCCCAGTATGATTTCCTGCATCAGAACGGTCCTGCTCCGGCCACAGTGAATCCGAGCCTATGGCGGCAATCGGAACTGCTAAGCACGCGAGGACTCTTCAAAGTGGTCGATGGAATCTATCAAGTGCGTAATATCGACCTCGCGAACATGACGTTCATTCGCGGAAAGACGGGCTGGGTCGTCATCGATCCGCTGACGTCAACCGAGACCGCGAAGGCCGCGCTTGATCTGGTCAACGACAAGGTGGAGCGCTTGCCCGTGAGCGGCGTAATCTTCACGCACTCCCACGTCGATCACTTCGCAGGCATTCGAGCGGTTGTGGACGAAGCGGACGTTCGC
Organism: Caballeronia sp. LZ019; assembly: GCF_031450825.1. Lineage (NCBI taxonomy): Bacteria > Pseudomonadati > Pseudomonadota > Betaproteobacteria > Burkholderiales > Burkholderiaceae > Caballeronia > Caballeronia sp. LZ019. The sequence goes on from NZ_JARTVZ010000004.1 coordinate 25,723, forward strand.
TCGGGCAAAATCCCGGTCGTCGCGCCCGAAGGTTTCATGGAAGAAGCCGTCAGCGAAAACGTCTTCGCCGGCAACGTGATGAGTCGGCGCGCATCGTATATGTACGGCAATCTGCTGCCGAAGAATCCCGCAGGAACCGTCGGTGGCGGCCTCGGACTTACGACAGCGGCGGGCACGATCACGCTGTTCCCGCCTAACAAGATCATCGACAAGACCGGTGAGAAGATGACCATCGACGGTATTGACATCGTATTTCAGATGGCGCCTGGGACCGAAGCGCCCGCCGAGATGCTCTTTTACTTCCCGCAGTTCAAGGCAATCGACCTGGCAGAGGACGCCAATCACACGCTGCACAACCTCCTCACGCTGCGCGGCGCGAAAGTGCGCAGCGCGCAGAAATGGACGAGCACGCTCGATGAAACCATCGACATGTGGGGCAGCGACGCCGTAGTGTCATTCGGCAGTCACCATTGGCCGCAGTGGGGCAATCAGCGCGTCGTCGAACATTTGGAAAAGCAGCGCGACCTGTATAAGTACATCAACGATCAGGTGTTGCGCATGGCCAACCAGGGCTTGACGATGAACGAGATCGCCGAGCAGTTCAGGCTCCCAGACAGCCTCGCGAAGGAGTTCTATAACCGTGGCTACTACGGAGACCTGAAGCACAATGTTCGGGCGACATACCAACTTTATCTCGGTTTCTGGGACGGCAACCCGGCGAACTTCAACCCGTATCCGCCGGCGGAAGAAGCTAAGAAGTACGTCGCGATGGTTGGCGCGGCCAAGATGATCGACACCGCGAAGGCTGCGTACAGACAAGGGGATTATCGCTGGGCTGCCACAGTTGCGAACAAGGTTGTCTTCGCTGACCCGCAGAATCGTGAGGCGCGCAGTGTCGAAGCGGACGCGCTGGAGCAACTGGGCTATCAAGCCGAATCGGGGCCGGCGCGCAACTTCTATTTGTCGGGCGCGCAAGAGTTGCGCGGCGGTGTACAGAAGGCGGCGACACCTAATACAAGTTCCCCCGACATCATTCGCGGCATGACAACGGACATGTTCCTCGACTTCCTGGCCATTCACCTCAACGGACCGAGAGCGGGAGACAAGTCGTATGTCTACAACCTGAGTTTCCCGGATACGAAAGAGCAGTACGTGTTGACGGTGAAGAACGGGGTGATGAACTATCGGAAGAACAAGCAACTGGACAAGGCGGATGGCACCGTCACGTTGAATCGCGCGACGCTTGACGACATTGCTCTCGGGAAGATAAAGCTCGGCAATCTCGCCGAGAGCGGTCAGGTCAAGATCGATGGCGATTCGGCAAAATTCAAGGACATGCTCGGAAACTTCGATAAGTTCGATTTCTGGTTCACAATCGCCGAACCTTGATATCAGTTGCCGACCCGCGATATCGTTCGATCACGGTTCACGCGCCGCACTGCCAATATGTAGATGCCGCGCGTGGACACGACTGCGTCCTGCTGACGGAAACCACACGACAAATGCGCTTCCACCGCCTTCCCTGGATCGGGACGTGATGGAGCCGCCATGGCATTCGACTATCGTCCGGACAATCGAGAGGCCAAGACCCATGCCGTGGACTTTAGTGGTGAAAAACGATTCGAAGAGCTTCGGTCGAATTGCTTCCGGGATGCCGTGACCGCGATCGGCAACGGTCAGCTCGACGCCGTGCTCGCAGGGTTGAGTCGTTATCGTGAGAAGACGTTCTAAAGGCTCCGTCTCATGCATTGCGTCCATCGCGTTGACTGAAAGATTGAGAAGTACCTGCTGAAGCTGAATCCGATCTCCGACGACGTCGGGACATGTCGCACAGAGGTTCGACTCGATGGCGACACGGCGACGTCGAGCTTCAGGCGCCAACAACGTCAGTGTCTCGTCGATAGTGAAATTTAAGTTCAGTTCGACGAACTCGACGGGGTGCTTTCGCAGCAAATCGCGCAGGCGTTGAACCACCTGACTTGCGCGTACTGCATCACGGCGCACATCAGCAAGAATCTGCTGAAGTTCTGCCACTTCGGGCTCGCGGTGCTCCAGGATCATCCCCGCCGCGTCGGCGTTGCTCAGAATGGCCCCTAGCGGTTGCCCAACTTCGTGCGCAATCGATGCGCTCAACTCACCGGCAGACGAGATGCGTGTAGCTCTGGCGAGCTCGTTGGCACGTACGGTTGCGGCTTCTTCGGCGAGTCTTCGCTTGCGATGCTGCCAGAGCAACGCGGCAATAGTTAAAGCTTGCAGCGCTACCACAGCAGCCACGAAGAGAACAGTGCCTCGATATTGATTCCAAAGGGATAGAGGCACATTGAGTTGCTCACAGTCGTCCGGAATCAGAGCGGAGCGAACCGCCAATTTATTGGCCTGGCCTCTATCGACGATGCATCGAGATCGCTGCGTCGGCAAAGTCGCACTGTGGGGCGATACCTTGCCAAGCAAGATGGATGCGGCGAGCTCGCCCGCTCGGCGTCCGTTGTCCTCGTAGCTTATAAAAGCACCGCCTATCAGACCTTGATTCAGGTAAGTCGGATACCACCCGTAAATGGGAGCACGCGACGCATGTGCGATCGGAGCGACAACTTCGAACGGGAAATAGGTTCGGCTTTCACGGTCACGATACATCGTCGTATAGATAACTGCAGCGGCGGACGGGTCAAGTGCGCTGAGCCGAGTCGTCAGTTCCTCGAGGGTGAGCCCGCTCCATATGCTTACCTCCCATTTACGAGATCGCCGGGATCGAGCCGCCTGTTCAGCCAGCCGCGAGGTAAAGTCGTCGAAATTGCTGTTTCCTGCCACGATCACGAGTTGCGTCGCTTGCGGCTGGAGCGCTTCTGCAAGGGCAATCGTCTTGTCCGCGTCAAAATGCCAAGGGATATAAGCAAACTCGGGAGGCATGCGTGCGACACGGCTTTCGTCGATGCTTGTGATCAGGATGGGTGTCTTGGGCCAGATGTCCCTGTGATATCGCGTGGTGAAATCGAGCGCGAAGTCGGCGATGCCAATCACAAGATCGATTCGTTTGTTCCCGTATTTCTTTTTAAGAAGCGCGAGGAACTGTGGAGTCAAGTCGTCACGATCGAATCGCAATTCGTCAAGGGAGTCTGTGTAAAACTCGACGCCATCTGGCGCAGCCGCAGTTAGGGCGCTACGCAGTGCTCGGATTTGGATCGCTACCGCTGGCTGCGTAGGATCGGCGCCCGGAAGAATGACGACTCGCCACCGCTCGCCGGCATGAACGGCCATTGAGAGCAAGCCAAGAAGCAATACCAGACAATACAAGCTCCAACGTCGCTGCAATTGCGCGGGGTAAGGCGATGCAACGCGCTGTGCCGCAGTTCTCTCGGGCATATCAACTCCGAAAGTTGGCGAGCCGACTTGGTCGTACGCACAATCGGAGCGGCCTGCGGTGTTTCACCTCCGATGATCGTACGACGCCCAATATAGCAAAGCTTACATTGACCTTGACGCCGTTCGGTGCTTCATCATCCTGTCAACATTGGGCGCTGCGCGCGTGTGCGGGCCGCTTTATCTTTCCTACCGGCCATCCGCTGTTGTTTGTATTGGATCACTGAGACGGGTCGGGAGTACGCACTGCCAACTGGCGGCTTTCGGGAAGCGGAATTCCACGGGCCGCTTTCCGGCGATGAACTTTCGGAGCGGACCGACGCAACGCGACCCAACGCCGCCATTCCCGTGACCCAGGGCCGGCAGGCAGGAAGCTGGCCACTTCGGTCATCCAGCTAGTTGGCTGAGCCTGGCGTCCATACATCCATTTCCCGGGGGCTGAGAGATTTGATCGCCTTCATCGGCTTGATGCCAGCTCCCTGATTAAGCGTAGAAGCTCGTCCAAAGGATACGGCTTATCCAAAACCGCAGCGAACAACGTTGCGTTAGATCGCGCAATCGCACCTTGAGCAGCCGTCGCAAGGATGATCGGAATTTCTGAAAACGCGTTGTCTGCTTTCAAAGCGCGCGCAAGGTCTAGTCCCGACATGATTGGCATCATAAAGTCAGTCACGATGAGATCGGGCTTGGTCGATTGGATCAGGTTCAGGGCTGCCCTGCCATCACTTGCCGCGGATACGTCGAAGCCTTCTTCCTTCAACAGGTAGCATAGGAAGTCAGTAATAGTAGTTTCATCATCGACGACGACAATTGTGGTCATTCTCCTCGCCTCTCGTTATTCTGCTGCGGCGTCGTCGCTGTTCAGTGCGAGACTTGCTGAGGGCGAGGAGGCGGTGGGTGACATCTGACCTGCTATGCGGATGCCGCCCGTCGAGATTTCAATTTCCGCTATCGACGGATCAAATGTGCTGTCGCGAAGTTTAACGACTACCATGCCGCGACGAACTGTCAACTCGTCTAACGCGTGATGCATGCTAACCAGGCCATCAAGCATACTGACCAGCCGGGGGGACGGGTTGCTCATTGCGGCACCGAGCATCTGACGCGTCTCCCACGTGCAGAGAGTCGTAACTTCCATGGCTCTCAGCTGATTCGTCAAAGCGGCAAAGAAGTCGATGAGTCGGTCGGGAACGACTGCCGCACTTTGAAATCCGCCCATTCCGTCGATAAACAAGCGCTTAATTCCGTGCTTATGAATCGCCTCCAGGAGCTGGCTAGCAAGCTTGTCGAGGATGTTTTCCGTGAGCGGTGTCCACATGACGTGCACCGCACCAGACTCGACCAATCGCTGTAACTCGATCCCTAACGCCGACGCTTTTGCCTTCAGTCTTTCTGGCGTCTCATAGAAGCCAAAGTGCAGCGATGGCTCGTGCACAGTACTGGCTTGCAGAAAGTTCAACCCGAAGGTGGTTTTTCCGCTGCCGGCCGGGCCCGTGATCAATGTCACGGAATCGGCCGGCAGCCCGCCTTGGATCCGCTCGTCAAAGCCGGCTACTCCCGTTGGCACCCGCCTGGCTGCTGCAGCCTCCATCTTGGACGGGAGAGCGAGAAGAGCCTCGAGGCGCGGATAGACCGTAATGCCCCGATCAGCGATCTCGTAGGCATGCAACCCCCCGAGAGAAGCGCTCCCCCTTGATTTAGCCACTCGCAGCCGACGAACCGTGCGCGAACCGAACAGCTCCTCGCGCAATTGGATCACGCCATCGACCATGGTGTGTTCCGGGCTTGCGTTCTCTGCGTCGGCGCTTGTCAGAAAAAGAACCGTACAGCCGGTAAACGACGCGTGCCCTTGCAGTTCAGCGACAAATGACTTGACATCAAGTGCATCCGACGAACGTTCGCGAGCGTTTAATAGACCATCAAGGATCAAGAGCGATGCGCCTTGGCGTTTCAACTCCAAACGGAGCGCGTCGACTAGCGCTTCTAGTCCTTGTTCGCGAAACACTTTGAGCAGGCTAATATAGCTTGCTTCTGCTCCTATACGATCAGCTTCATAAAATTCGAGCGTGGATAGGGACTGGAATAGCCGTTCATGCGACTCGGCGAGCAGAGTGACATACAGGACCCTCTCGCCCTGCTTCATGTGCGAGAACGCTATCTGGTTCGCTAGGATCGTTTTGCCGGACCCCGGCTGTCCCTGAATGATGTACGACGAACCGGCCACAAGTCCACCGCCTAAGACGTCATCGAGCCCGGGAACATTGCTTTTCAGCCTGATCAACGTTTTCTTCATTGTGAGGGTCTGTCAAGTCGAAATTCGGCGTCGGGCCACACCTGTCTGCAGGCGCACGCACTGGCCCGCCTTGCGACGTGCTGCATAGGCACGCGCCGCTCTACCTAAGGTCGGCCATACGTTAGTGCACGGAAACACACGGTTCCAAAGCGTGTGTTTCGGACGACGCTGAACGATAACACGCGTTACGGGCATGCCGAAGCAGTTCGCTACTTGTCCGCGTGCCGCGCAGTGCCCCGACGACCGAACAGTGTCACCAGAAAGCGCTCGAGCTCCCGATGTCGGCGGCCATCCTCATTAGGCAGTTCGGCCCATATGATCCGTTCGCTGGCCTTCGTTAGGCCATGGACGGCCCCATCGGCAGCCTACAAACGAAATTGCTGCCGTGCCCGCGGCCGGCACTTTCTGCAACGATGTTTCCATCATGCATTTCGACGAGCCGTTTCGTCAGTGCCAGGCCAATACCGAGCCCGCCAGGATCACGCGCGCAAGCCTGCTCGCCCTGGGAAAACATTTCGAAAATCGACGGGAGTTTTTCCGACGGTATCCCGATGCCATCGTCAGAAACGCTCAGGACAGCAAGATTGTCTTCAACCGTCAGGCTGACGCAGATGCGGCCACCAACGGGTGTAAATTTGGTCGCATTTCCGAGCAAATTTCCGATGACTTGCGTCAGCCGCATAGCGTCAGCAACTATACTGACCGGCCATCGCGGAACCTCGACGACGAGTTCCTGATTCGCCGCATCTATCTGCGGTCGGATCAGTTCGACACCTCGGTCAACTATGTCCCGCAGATCCGTGCCACACTTTTTCAATTCGATCTTTCCTGCCGTCACGCGCGCGCCATCAATGAGATCGTCGATCAGGCGGGTCATGTGGGCCACCTGTCTTTCAATCATGGCCCGCATGGGCTCGGCGTCCGTCCCGGGGCTGCTTCGGCGCATGACCTCCAAAGCGCTGCGAACAGGTGCAAGCGGGCTGCGCAACTCATGTGCAACGGTAGCAAGAAATTCAGATTGGCGTTGCAGGCTGCGATTCAGTTCATCGATTCGCAACTTTTGCTCTTGAGCTAACTTATGCTCGGTGACGTCCTGGAAGCAATTGATCGCTCCGACAATGGTGCCTGCCTCGTCGCGCAGGGGATCGATGTTCACCAGCACCCAAAGGCGTTGGCCGTTGGGCTGTTCGATCTGAAACTCGAGATTACGAAACGACGCTCCAGACCGTAGCGCCTCCACCATGGGAGCGCGGTCTTGCGGAAGAATCATCCCGTCCGGTAAGTGAAGCTTGTAAGCGCCGCAGTAGAGCATATTGGCATCTGCTGGCCCCAGCGACCTACCCCACAACTCTTCCGCTTTTCTGTTGTAGCGAACGATTACGCCGTCAAGATCGCAAACATACACCGCGACGGGAAGCGCCTCAATAAGCTCCTCGTCCAAAACGGGACGAGGCTTGATTTTCGACGAGATGGGGACGATCGCTGGCATTTTCACATTCCCGAACGCAAGGATGCCGACCGACCTTTAATGTCGGCAAAGATGCCATATTATCCTTTTCTAACAACGGCCGTCGGCAACATTGACCGGCACACGTCCCGTGGGCTTGTCGCTACGGCCGCTTTCGGTGTGCCACGGACGATTGAATGTCCATTCACGGGGCGGAGCAATTGTCCCTTCATGGCCGACTCCGGAATTCGAGAAGGTCGCTGTCGAACCGGTCGGGAGGCGCGTCCAGTCTGGCGCGTGGCTGCAGGGGGCTGAGTTATCCACAGATTACGTGGATAACCGTGTCGATAACGCGCCGATGCGGGCGCTATGTTATTGACGGGAAACACTAAACAGATAGTGATGCGACGGGCGATACGACCGCGTTATGTCAAGCAAGTCCAAGACGAGGATATTGGTAGTCGAAAGAGAACGTTTGATAGTTCGCCGTTTCATCCAGACACGTCAACGTTCCTGTTCACGCCGTCAAAAGCGATGCGCCTTTTTATAGCTGGCGCGCTTTTGCGCCAGCCACAGTAGTCCTGACGCGGCTAAACGTCAAAGCATTCCAGCAATGCGACGAAACCAACCTTCGACCTCTGCCGCGGGATCGCGTTCTGCCAGGCGGGCTGCCGTCATCAGCGGGAATGCTCTATTCGCAAGGCGAAGCTTGGCTGGATTGTCTTTCATAATCCCGTCGTACTTCTGCTGCGCGGAAAACGCCTTGGCGAAAAGTTTTGGGACGGCATTTCCATCGTCGTCCGGCTTGTCGCCAACGACAATTTCTACGCCGAAGGCCTCCTTGATGGCGTCGGCGTGCAGGTAGCACTCGATTTCGTACTTCGCGGTCTGAACGGCCCATGACCCGTCGGTGCGCTGATTGACCTCGTTCACCCAGTTCGCATAATCCGCAACATCGCGATCGTAAATATGTACTTCCCGGCGGTTGAGCGGCTTCAAGTAATGGTCGTTCACCCAATGTTTCAGCGTCGATCCGCCTAATGGTACGAAGGCGATGCGCTCGTCCGTCGTCAGATCGGGAATGGACGCGTCAGCGACATGTAGCGCGCGGCTGAGACATTTCAGGGCGATGATGTCCGTTGGCCCCTCCACGCAAAGCAGCACTTTCACTCGGCTGTCGGGAACTACGCCAAGTGTTTCGGCAACTTGTCCAAAGACATTTACGCCCTCTAGAATGACAGGCTTGAGAGCAACGTCGCGCGTAACGAACCGGATGCTGTCGGTTGGTAGTTCCGACGCGAAGCCTGGACTATGGGTCGTTAGAAGGACTTGACATCCTGGCTCGGCAGCCAGTGCTTTGAAAGACTCGATAAGGATGCGCTGATTGTTCGGATGTTGCGCGGTCTCCGGCTCTTCGATCGCGTAGATGATGCTGCGGCTGACGCTTGTTCGAACCCGGCGCTCCGCTTCGGCCTTGAAAAAACTGACCAGCACGAGGCGTCGCACGCCGCTGCCTCGCTTGTTAAGTGGAATCCCGTCGTCCGTGTCCATGCCGACCGAAAATAAGCCTGTCCATTTCGTCGCCGACGGCGGCGTGAACTGCGGCGTCAGTTCTTTGGCGAGGTTCGGATCGATCGTCTTCAACGCGTCGTGAGTGCTCTTGGCGATCATTTCGGCCTTTTCTTTGACCTTTGCCTGGATGCGGTTGATATCGTCCTGCACTTCCGCGATCGCGGCGGCTACGGCCGCTTTCATCGGGTTTTGCACCTCACCATCCGAATCGCGGCTGCTGCGATCACTTTGGAAGAGCGCGAACATCGGCAGATACGTCTCAAGCTGATCCCAGATACGCTTGCTGTCTTCCTTTGGTTTAGTGACAGGCAACTCGACCTCCTGCAGTTGAAGATCCGACGCAGCCTGCCACAGAGCCTGCCGCATACCTGGATTGCCTTTAAGCGCCACGTCGAGCTTCTGGTCCTGGACGCGCTTCTGAAGGTCTCTCTCCTTCAGATCGAGTAGATCTGCGACGCCAGCGGCAGTCGGATGGTTCGCGAGAAGAAAGACTTCGGCGGAAGGAGTCTTTTTACTGCAGTCGAAGACTTTCCGGATCTTCAACGTGCCGGCGGCGGAAAGCAGGTATTCTGACGCCAGGGAAGTTTCCGCGCCGGCGTCAAGCGTCAGCTTCGGCGGCAAGTCTAAGAATTCGCAGGTGATGGTCACCAACTGGTTTCCAACGTTGTAGATATTCGCATCGCCTTGCTCGAGCTTCACCGTCTCGTTATTAAAGAAAATTTCCAGTGCTTCAAGCGCCGAAGATTTGCCAATATCGTTTTTGCCGACAAAGGTGGTCAGGTCGCCAATTGCAACCGTTACTTCTTCGCGGTAGCAACGAAAGTTTTTAATTGAAACCGATTTTAGTCTCATTCTAGTTTATCGTTATATCAATGTGTTTGTTGTTTCCTGTGCCGTGGCGCATGTGAACCACGACTGACAGGTTCGATTAGCTGTCTAGCGAATGTTCCCTCTGCAGTCTGCCCGGATAGTACGAACGAAAGAATACCCATTTTTACCGATGAAAGGCACGGTGTGTCAGAATTGCCACAGAAGCTGGGAATCCCGAGGAAATGCGCCCTAGGCTGGCGCACGGCGTGACTAGGTGCGTGGCCCACCCTAACCCTCGACAGGACCCGAGACTCATCCCGTGGCGTGCCTTCGAAGAACTCCGCGAAAATGCCGTTGCGCACAGCGACGGCGGTCCCGGGGGCATACGTGCACCATCTTTAGCATTTGCCTTGCTTGCACAGTTAATGCAAGCAAGCTATGCTTGCATCATTTACATGCAAGCACGGGTTTGCTATGAAAGATGAATCGAAAGTGTCGGGCGGCGTTGCGCGGGCCAAAGCTTTAACGCCACAGGAACGAAGCGCCATTGCCCGGAATGCGGCACTTGCCCGTCATGGAAAAGCGTTTCCGAAAGCTATCGCAGAGGGCTACCTTCAGATGGGCGACCTCAGGCTTCCGTGCGCTGTGTTGGACGATGCCGACAATACGCGTGTTCTTACGCAGGAAGGTTTTCTTAACGCTATCGGACGTGCAGGTAAGGCGAAAGGAGGAGAAGGCGCCTCGATTGACGGAAAGCCCGCTTTCCTTCGCGCGAAAAACTTAGAGCCGTTCGTTTCTGATGACTTGCTGGCCTCTATGACGCCGCTAGAATTTGCGCCACTGCGAGGACCCGGCTATGAAGGAAGGGCTTTCGGGTATCGTGCCGGTTTGCTTCCTGGCGTCTGCTGGGTCTATCAGGATGCGATGACCGCCGCACAACTGCTGCCAAGCCAAATGCATATCGGCCAGGCATGCAGGGCATTGTTGAAAGCCCTTACCAACTATGCCATCGAAGATCTTATCGACCAGGCGACTGGCTTCGAGGATCTCCGCAAGCGTAATGCGATCCTTAAGATTATCGAGCAACACGTCCGCAAAGACGCCTTGCCTTGGGTCAAAATGTTCGACGTTGATTTTTATCGACACATTTATCGGCTCAACGGCTGGAATTTCGATCCGGCAAAGACTGCACGGCCGGGCGTCATCGGTCATTGGACAAACGACATCTACGATCGACTCGCACCGGGAGTTAGGCCGGCCCTTCACGATCGAGTACGTCGCAACGCCAACGGTCGGCCGACACAAAAGCTGACGCAATACCTTACGCCCGAAGAGGGAAAGCCCCGCCTTCGCGAACTGCTCGAAGGCGTGAAAGCTCTCATGCGCATATCCACGACGTGGGAAGATTTCACCCAAAAGCTCGATATAGCATTTCCTAAATTGAATAGTACTCTTCAATTGCCGTTCGACACTGAACCGTTGAGATTAAGCAAGCAATAATCGACGTTAAAGAAGGTGGGAAGGCCTCACCTCAAATGGCGGGAGCGTCTTACTTCACTTTCTCGAGCCATTGTTATCGCGGCGGAATGACTGACTACTTCGCAGCCTCGACGAAGGCTTTCAGGTCGTCGAGGCGATGATCCCAAAACAAAGCCACTTCCTTGTCATTCTGCACGATCTCAAGGTTGGTGGGGCTGAAAACACCATTCATAACGGCCGCCGCGATCAAGTTAGCGCGGCCAATTTCGCGATGCCAGATTGTCGCTTTCCCGCCGGTGTCGTGAACGATCCTCTTATAAGAGTTCACGGACGAATTTGAGACTTTGCACTCGATTGCCATTATCCGGCCATCACGCAGCGTTGCTACAACATCGGCTCTCGCGCCGGCTAGCGGGGTCTCGCCCATAAACTGTCCTGGCTTCGGGGCACGGGACGAGTTGGGGATGTCATGTTTTTTGATCTGCTCGAAACCGATCGACAATAAAAGGTCTTTGACTTTGTTTTCCTGCCGATCCTTGGCGTCATTGCGGCGGAACGTCTCAACCTTCCGCGCGGCTACCAGAGCGGACGATGCCACGATCGCTGCCGCCCGCTCCTCGGGCAGCGGATCGCGATTTTCTTCGATCCACGGGAAGCGATGCGGATCGAGGATCCGAAATACGATGTCGCGGATGCGCGTCGCGCTGTCCGGGTTCGACTTCAATGTGCCTGGTGCAAGCGACGCCTCGGCAAGCGTCTTGAGATCATCCTCTGAGATCGGCGGCGCCGTCAGATAACAAAATGCGCGGCGTGAATCGCCATCTCGCATTAAATCGGCGATCACGTTCACATCAAGCTGCGGCTCTTTCAGCTCGGGCAAGCGATCGACAATCTTCGCGAAGATGCCGGAAAATGTCTTGAAATGCTGGGAATAAAGTTCGAGGGGTTCGTCCAACCGTTCTCTGCGGAATGCGATCGTCGCGGTTTCTGCGTCGTCTCTTAGCTGCTGCACGGTCCATTTCTGCGGTGATGACGTCATTCGAACTCTCTAGCCGGGACCGTGTCCGCTTCAATCCTTCGGCTCTCACTTATGAGTCCGCCGGCTTCGGCCGCCCCCTTTATGGAGCCGTTATTGTGCGGGAAAGCGACGACTTGGTCCAGCGCCTCTCGCGGCCAAGCGGCCAAGCGGCCAAGCAACCGCCGATTAAATGAATTGTTCCTTTGGGATGAGGATGCGTTCAACTTCTTTGGGCTCAAACTTCGTCAGCCCACCCGCATAGGTGCGGCCGCTCTCGACTTTAACGTTCTCGCGAAGCCACGCGCCCAGGCGATCCAGAGTTTTATCATCAAGCGCCTGGCGCGGATAGACGCCATGCGCGATGTTGATATGCCGCGCCCCACATAAATTTCTCACGAAGGCCGGCGCGCGCCGGGCCATGTAGGTACAGATAATCGGCGCGGGCTCTTTCAGGCCCACAGCCCACCAGGCGCGACGATGCTGCGCGATATAGGATTGATCGGCGCCATGTTGCTTCGCCCATTTCAGGAAACGGCAGACGGCCTTCAATTCTTCAGGATCGTCGAGCTCGTCGAGATCGGCCGGCAGGTCGATGACTTTGCGCAGGGCGGACGCATCCTTCAAAACCTCGCCAGCATTGAGCAGATCCTTTGCCTTGGTGATCGTCGCTTTCAGCACAGACGCGGGCATTCCCGATACGTTTTGCCCCGCTATCCAGACGGCATTTCCACCCGTCACCTGGCCGCGATGCACACGACACAGTTCGCCCAGCTCGATATAGCCGGCTGGCACCGCAGCGCTCGGCCGGATGATCGTCGACCAGCGTTTCGATTGGGACACGACGTCCCACGGCACTTCGTTTCCCGCAGAAAGGCAGTTCAGGCTCGAAAGCGTTTCGACCTCACGCACCTTCAGCGTTTCCGGTCGGCGACCGACATTGAAGCAGGCAATAGCGCCCGTCGTCGTAGCGTCGGAGAACGGCATCGCTTTCGGATTAAGAATATGCAGGCCGACGCCGCCCAACTCTTTTGCCAGAAGCGATCGAAGGGCTGAACCGTAGTTCACGTCGAGCCATTCAGACGACGTAATGAACGCGCCCACGTCGCCATCCTTCGCCAGCTGCAACGTTCTGACGAAGAAATGAATGTGCAGGCCGGCCAGCTTGCTCGCCTTGACTCCAAATTCTGCAGCGGCATCCCCGAACCAGTTTTTCCAAGCCGTGCCGATATTGTGGTGTCGCACATAGGGCGGATTTCCGATAAACAGACTTTGCCCTTTGACGGCGGGAAGCAAGGCCTGCCGATAGTCGTTGACGATGACGGTAGACCGCTTCTCCAGGCCACGCACCGCCAAATTTGCGCGCAGCATAAGCGCCGCCAGCGGGTCCATCTCGATCCCGATCAGCTTCGCTTTCTTAAACCGTTCGCCCGCCTCCAAGAGGAAGCGGCCGCTGCCAGCTCCCGGATCGACGATCCGAGCGGGCGAAGACGTTGAACGCCGCCCAATTAACCATCGATTGGATAATGGACAAAGGCGTGTACGTTGCACCCTGGCTGCGGCGTTCTTCAGGCGATCGAATTCCGGAGAACGCATCGCCGAGAGGATCTTCGCCGTCCTCAATCCGGGCGCGGACGGACGCGATCAGCTGCGCGTCAACGACCCGTTTCGCCACACGCTTCAGGAGCGCGGCTTCGTCTTTGGACAGCATCGTTGCGGAGCCGATCAGCGCGGCGGAGATCGCGACCAGGTCCTGCTCCGTTCTAATTTCTTTCATCTTTTCGCTGCCGTTTGTATTGCTCCCACAGCTCAACAAATAAATCCTTGAGAAGAACGCCCCGATGGGACGCCTCCGTTTTCACCTCGCGCGCCATCGCTTGCGGCAGGCGAAACCCGACAATTTGGGTGTCTTCCGGCTTTACGCGGTTGCGGCGGGCTGGCTTTTTTGATGAGGTATTCATGGTCCAGGATTTTGTTCAACTAGTTCGACAGCTTGTCAACTTTTCGATGCGGGAGGACCGATCAGATTGTAGTGGCAAGGCCCCTTGCTGCCGCTGCATCATCCCCGTCCACTTGAAAATCCGGATTTGGCTGCTGCACGAGTCGCCAAAGGGGCAAGGCTTCACTTTGGTAGTCTTCCGGGATGCAGAGCGCGAAGGCGGCGGGATCGGCCGCGACATCGAGCGCGATAGGGCGTCTATCCTTGACCGTCATTTCTGCATAAGCTGAGGTCACCAGAGAGCTCAAATGGCCGATTATCTCGAAGTGCTGCCCTTCATTGGTCGTCTCCGGCCGTGCCGTGATGATGACGCCAAGCAGCTTTCCGTCTTCGACGATGGCCTCACTGGTGTCAGGCCACTTCCCTGACCGCATCAGCCTAAAGGCGATCTCTTGCTCGGCAGAATCGACAATCTCTTTGCCGGCGCAAAATAATTTGGCGCTGCGGATGATGAACCGCGCCCGGCCACGTTTGTCGACCGCATGCGCCTCCGCAGGATCAGCGAGCAATTCAATTTTTAGTTCCGGCAAGGTTGCGATCACCACATCCCCGATCGAGGACATCTCATTCCTTGCCATAGCGTTCGGGAAGGTAATGATGTGGTCATCGTCTTCTTCCTGGAAAGACTGCCGCGACAATAGGCACCAACTGCGCCAGCTTGAGAAAAAGACGGCAAACTTCAACGACGCCCCGTTCATGTCCGCGTATCGATCCAACTGGTCGACATAGTCGCGTTTTAACGAGAACGGCCGCTCGATACCGTCGCCGTGACAGTTCTTGACCTCGACCAGTAGCTGGCTCCGATCCCGAAGCACTAGCCGGTAATCGGGGATCTTCACTTCCCCGTCAGCAACGAAGATATCGCCGGCATCCTCTGCTTTCACCATCAGACACCGCCCGAGCGCGCCCGCTACGTGCGCGAATAGAGCTTCGATACGCTTCCCGTGCAGCATGTTGAGGTTGGCTTGGGAAGCTTTGAGTGACTTCTCGACCGCATTGATGAAGTGGTGATAATGAGCCTCGCTGCCTAGGCGATATCCTGCTTCACGGCTGATGGCGGTGAAAAGATTAAGAGGTTCAAACTTTCCGGGGTCTCTCGCGATACGCTTCATCTTCAACCTCTAACTTATCGGCTTGTGCGTTCTATGGCCATCGTGGCAAATTGAGCGGTCACACTTCAGATCCATTTTTCGAGAGCCATACCGTATCGGCGCGACTTTTTTGTCAGCGTGCAAACCGTCCTGTCGCAATGTTCCAAGCCTTCACATCTTCGTCGTCAATCCAGCTCGCCGCGAGTTCGCATGCGGCTCGTGCCGCGGCGGCAACGGCATCGCCTTGAATCGCCACCTCAAAGCTGCTCTCGCTAATCTCGGCAGCGATAATGCCCTCGCGCGGACGGGAAAACGAGATGCCCGTCTCGACCAGCAACTTGATCAGATCGTCGCGGGAGTTCAGCGGGTCGAACTGCTCGGGGTTCACGGCCACCACGCGGTCCGCATCGGAGAACGCAGCCAGGCCGGCGCGCAGGTTGATTTCTTTATCCGTCATCTGTCTTCCTGTGTTCCTGTGTTCGGACGCAAGACGCGCCGGGATGTGTTTAATTTTGTCAGATACGCCTGCAGCGAAACGCGCTTCTCATCGCCCCGTCTTATGCGCAGCGGCGTCGGCATAGTAGCGCGCCACTTCTTCGACCACGCGCTGCTTTTCAGCCTGGACATAGATGGTCGTCGTCTGCAACGACGCGTGGCCGAGCACCTTCTGCACGACGTCGACCGGGACATCATCGGCAACCGAATGGGACGCGAAAGTATGTCGTAGGGCGTGCGCGTTGGCCTGTCCGAGCTGCCGCCGCTCATCGAGGCTCAAGTCGTCCATCGTCTCAACCAGTTCGGTGACCATTCGACTAATCAGCCGGTTCAGTCCATCCGCGGTATAGCCCGCCTCATTCGCCGGCTGCCCCTCCCCACCCTCCGCGCCCTGCCCCGCTCAGTGTCGCCGGCGTGACGCGTCGGTCCATGGAATGATGACGGGGCCAAGCAGCGGCCCGCTCTGTTCGTCTTTTTCGCTCGCCCCGTTAAAATCCTGCCCCCGGTCGCGCCAATGCGCGCGCAGCGCGGCCAGCGTCGCGGCGCTCACCGGCACCGTGCGTTCGCGCTGGCCCTTGCCGACGAGGGTCAGCTCCCAGACTGGTCGCTCGGGCGTGCCAAAGGATGAAGGGCGCAGAGCCTCACGCCGGGCGCTTGCGGCTTCTTCACGCCGCAGACCCGAATCGCCCATCAACAAAATTGCCGCGCGCACGGCGCGCCACTGCACGCCGGCTTGACGCGTGTTCGTGTCCATGCGCCACTGCGCACCGGCCGTCCCCCCGCTCTCTTCTGCTGAGCGCACATCGAGCTCGTCGCGCAGCTTGCGCCACAAATCGGCCGGCAACGCGCGCTCGATCTTTATTGGCCGCTCGCGCTTGATCACCACCGGATCGTTGACGGCCTTCCATGGATTGCCGGCGAGATAGCGCACATCGACCCACCAGGCGAAAGCCGTCCGCAGTACCCGCACGGCATATCGCTGCGAGTCGGGTGAAAGCGTCCCAGAAAGCGAAGCTTTCCCGTCGCCCGCGACAAAAGACGTGGGCAAGGCGAACGGACGCCAGCGCAGCGAATGCCGCGGGAAGCGCTCCCCGACGAAGCGCTCCCCGACGAAGCGCGGGTCCGGGGCTTTCAGAAAGTCCTTGTAGGCCTCGCAGTCATCGACCCGTAGATCGCTCAACGCCTTCCCGCGCAGCACCACTGCCCACAACAGAAACCGCTCGAGCTCCTTGGTGTACGCGCGCAGGGTTTTCGGCTGATCGCGAAAGCGGTTCAGATACGCCCGCACTGCATCGAGATCGTGGTTGGCCTGGATATAACAGAACGCAGCCGAGCGGTTTTCCCCGTGGGCGCCGGAGAGCGCATGCGGAACGGCAAGGCGCTCGAGCGGCGCCAGCGTCAGTTTGGCCGCGGCGCCGTTTTGGCCGCTGCTGCTCAAGCCGCTTTCCGTCACCTTGGCGGCCGACACAATCTCGACCAGATCGGCCGCGATCAACGGCACGCCGTCCCGCTCTTCGGAGTCGACGTCGGCGTCGATCGTTAGTTGCAGGGACACCTGCTGCTTACGTAGCCAGCTCACGATCGCACGTGCCCGGCCCGGGCCGATCCGCGGAATCGAGCGCCACCAGCTGCCGCCGCGCCGGTTGCAGAACGCGACGAGTTCGCCGAGCGTCTGAATGCCCTCGCCTTTCAGTCGCCGCGCGACGCGTGGGCGCAGCCAGGCGCCGATCGGATGATCGGCCCGCGGCGGCAGCGCAGCCAGTTGCGCCGCCTCGGTCACAAGCGGAACGTCACGGCGGTGAGCAACGGCCGCCCATGCTGCCTCATTGACGCGCGCAGGTGATCGGCGAGCGCGCTCGAGCCGTGCGCGAGCGCGAGCGCCACCAGCGCGTCGAGCATCGCGGTGAGATATCCCTCCATCGCGCCGGGCGTGGCCGCGTGCGGATCGTCGTCCGGGTCATAGTAAGTGCGCGCGATCACCGCGGGCGGAATACGCTGCACGTACGCGCGCAGGGCGGTGAAATCCTTGGTCGTGTAGCGGCGCTCGAGGGCAAGTGATTCGCTGAGCTTCTCCGGGGGCCGCGTTGTCTTGGCGGTGAGCTTTTCCGGGGAAGACGAAGTGCGCTCAGGCATCGTCGCCCTCCTCGCCTTGCCCATTGTCCGACCGATCGCCCGGCACATCACCGTATCTACGGACATCCATCGACGACGGCGCCGGGGCGCGCAGCCGCGGCAGGCCAAGTTGGTCGAGCGCGTCGCTGGCCTGCGCCATGAACGCCTCGGGCCAGGTCGCGCACAGGAACTCGAACGCCGGTCGGGCCTCGCGCAGCAGTTCCGCGAGGCGCGCATTCTCCGCGGCGTACGCGGTGACATCAAAGTCCGTGGTTGGGCGCGCGCCGTACATCACGCGCTGCACCAGCTTCACGGCACCATAGTCCGCGATGAAGTCAATCACCGGCAGGAAGCGCGGCAGTGTACTGAGCGCGGCGCCATAGGTTTCAGCGAGCGCGATCACGACCGCCAATTCGAGCCGCGAGGGCTTGACCGGTAATGACGGCACCGCATCGCCGTGCGCGGTGAGCCACGCGGCGGCCGCCCGCCGCTTGAGCACGATGGCTTCGTTCAACTGCCAGCACCACCTGCGCGACGGCCGCAGTCGGCGCCTCACCGGGCCACCGCTGAGCTGAATTCAATGCGTCGTTCGAGGTGTCGTCCGATCTTGCCCGCGAATCGGCCGGCTCAGAGTCGGAATTGGAGTCATCCGGCGAAAAACCTTGCGCCACGGCCCGCTCCTGTGAGGTGTAAAGGTGAATTCTCGAATTCTACCCCTGAAACGCTATCCCGATAATAGACATTATCAGGCGTGCTAACTACTTGAGAAGGGGAAACGGTCGCGACGTTATCCTGTTGCGATGCCATTGCAGCTATCTAAAAACGAGCGGCGAGAGTGCTGCAATCTCCGCTACCTTCTACACGCGAGAACGCTCGTGTTGGCTCACATCAACAGGGCCATCTCGCTGATTCTCGAACGAAAACTGGCTGACGAATCGAACTATCTCTGTGGTTGCGTCAGGCCCGCGACAGTCCGTAAAACTGCCGTCAGGATGACCACCCGACCACGCGTGACCAAGACCGTGGACGACCGACCCATCGCTCAGCAAGCAACGATCCGTCTTCGTCACGCCAAACGTCGCGGGTGTAGGCGTGGCGTCCCGACTCACAATCGACTCGTGTCGTTGCACACACGCGCGTGTCGGTCGCCTGACGGTTCAACAACTGGCTCATCTCTATGATCTGCTCGCCGTTAACGGGTTGCACGGTGTCGTCAGCGTCACCGTGGAAAACGATCAACGCACGGTGCGCGTCCGAACCACGTGCTCTTCTCGTTTTGGCAAACAGATCGCGCTTCGGCCATCGTTCATCGAGCGCAACGCTGAGAGATGCTCGCTGGCTACCCCGAATGCTATGCCTGAATGGATAGCGGCTGCCGCGTATAGGTCTGGATGCGTGACGGCGAGGTTGATCGCCATGGCGGCCTCCTGCGGGCAGGCCCGCTACATGCACCCGCGCACGATCTACGTTGAAGCGGATAATAAGCTCATTCGTGAGGGCGGCGAGTGCCGCGGCCTCCCCGGTGTCGCGGGCCTGATACGACCGCATAAACCAGTTCCAGCAACGCAACAGATTGGCGCTTTCCGATTGCTCCGGATACACAACAATGAACCCAGCGTCTTCTGCGGCCACGTTCATCTGTATCCCAGCCGCGAAGTCATCAGGGTGTTGCTGCGCGCCGTGGAGCATGGCCATCATCGGTAACGGCCGCCCGTCGTAACTGCTTGGAACGTAGGCCTTCGCGTAATGCGCGTGCCCGCAATGCTCAACTGTGTGGCTCAACCACTGCGATTCCTTGATCGCCGGCTGCTGCGGTTCATCGGGCAATGTGGCGGCAGAAGTCGCGGGCGTTCGGGCGCGCACCGCCGAAGTCAAATAGTCACCCCTGCCCGCTGGATCCGGTGACCGGTTCACGTCGCCGCTCGCCTGCGTCATGGGTGAATCTTGCGCTGCGCGGTCAAGGGCCGCATAGTTGTGTGCGTCAAGTTGTGCAGAAACCGGATGACGGTGGTTTCAGTTGATCCATCTGCGCTGAGTGCGGCGCGGAGGGCGTAGCCCGCAGCGCCGAACCCGCGCGCCCGCTATGCAGCCGCGCGCAAGAACTCCTTCTTCTGCTCGGCCAGCAAGGCCATGTTCAGATAACGGCTGTCTTCCAGCCACGTTTCATGCGTTTCGCTACACAGGGCCCTGATCAGCCGAAGGCACGACGCTTCGTTGGGAAAGATGCGCACGATACGCGTGCGCCGCCGGATTTCCTCATTCAGTCGCTCCAGCATGTTGGTGGACTTCAGGTGCTTGTGATGCGCGCGCGGCAATCGGTAAAACGTCAACGTCTCAGCGATGTTGCCTTCGACCCAGTCCACCAGCTTCGGATATTTTCCCTGCCACTTGCTGATCCACGCAGCCAGATCCCGGTCGCCGGCAACCAGCGCTTCCGCTGACCGCCGGTTCGTACTACGCTTGGTCGTGGCCATGGTGCAAGCCCTCCCGAGGGCAGGTTGACGAACTGGACATTCATCAACTTACACCACGGCCACCCCGCCTCTGCGCTCCTGACGCCTCAGCGTTTTTGCACATCGTTCAGCACACTACCGGCCGCATCGTCGCGGCACGAGAGAAACTCTCCCGACATGAAAGCGCCTGGCATGGCATACGATCAGAACCCGTTATGCGCGAGGAAAAGTTTAGCTGCGGTCGAGTATGATCGGGCGAGTCATGCCGCTCCAGGTGAATCTGCTGCTCACAAAGGCCTGGGCTCTTCACTGCCGCTTTGACGCTTCCTTTTACTCCTTTTTTGCGGCTTTCTTTTCCTTCGGCGTTTTCGTCGCCGCCTTCTTGTGTGTCTTTTTGCGTCTTGTGATTTACTCATCGCATGCTCCTCATAGGCTGGCTGTCTTCAACAACAGTTAAGGGCGGAGCAATACCCCCTACGCCAGTGGCAGGCCCGTCCCCAAGGCGCTCTGTCAGCAAGTCGGCCAGCGTCTTTGCGTCGGACTGATCTGCGGCTGCGCTGCCGGTCCAGTCGTTGTACTGAACCGACGCTTCTAACGTTCCATTTTATTTCCTCTGAGGAATTAGAAGGCATATCTTGACGCGCCCGGTGCGACGGCGCAATCGCTCGGTACCTTCAAACCGCGTCGGCACCACGTTCCGCCGCCCGACGTCTGCGCTGATGCAATCCGTGATAAAGATGCGTCCGCGGATGAGCTGCCTTGCGCTCCCGCGCGTACGGCTTCCGGCGATCGTCAATGGTAAGGCTTTCGCACAGCGCCAAAAGTTTGATGATCGGCTTTTGCATATTGGTTTTTTCCGGCGACTACGCCGCCATGTCAGCAGCGTCTCTGCCTTAAGCCAAGTCCGATCAGGAACCTCAGAACAGCGACGATGACCGAACAATCGCGCCGAAAACACATCAATCGTTGCCGCGATCGGCCTCGATCCGACCGCTTACGGCGCATACTCGATGCGCCGGACGAAGGCGACTTTGATTTATAGGCGGACGAGAACCTCAGAGCGGTACAACTTCTGCACTTCTGCGTGGACATCGCAAACTTGAAAGCACCGTTCGATACCTCGGCATAGAGTTCGACGACGCGCTCGAGATTCCCGAGCAAATGGAAATCTAAAAAAGTCGCGGCCGTAGGACAGGCTGTTTGTCGCTGCGGCCGCTGTCGCGTTTGGGGTACCGCTCCCATTAAGGGTACTCGATGCCTGCCATCGGTCACAGGAATGTGACGGTGCCTCTTCGCGGGTTGGCAGGCGTCGAATGACCCTTGACGAGGTCCGAAGCGGTCGCGCACGAGTTCGACGTGCTTCACACGCGTGCAGTGCGGGAGAAGGCTATCTGTGCCCAGCCGTCCGTGCCTCACCATCTTGGCCAGTAGCTTTTTTCCCGCCAACGGTAAACGCCGATGTGCTGGTCGTCGATTTGTGCTGCAAGCAGCGTATCGTCATTGGAAAACGTCGGTTTCGGCGTACGCGCGTCGCGACCGATGCGCCTGAAAGGCCCGAGTTTCTGTTCACGCGGCTCGCCTGTCGTGAGATCGACGACCCAGATAGCTCCACTGCCCGTAACGGCCAGCAACGTACCCGCGTTGTTAAGCGACATCGAGCGTACTGCGCCAAACTCAAGGACGTGCCACGAACCGGCGTTTTGCGCACGGCCGAGTCTGACCGGGGTTTGACCATTGAAGAGTGAGTTATCCGGAGCCTGACGTCCGATCCTCTCCGCAAAGGTACGGCCTTCGCCGCTCAACGCGGATTCGTAGCCGGACCAGCTATCTTGTACCCCTTCAGGACACTGCACGGTGACACTGCTATCCCCGGCCTGTTTCAGCTTCACAGACCTGGGACCGCGTTTGTCGAAGAATTTGCAGAGGACCACTTCGAGTCCCGAGTCGAGCAGATGGAACGGCGCATCGGAGAAGTAACTGTAGTTGGCAACGGTGAACGCGCCGACTGCCCTTCCTTGCATGTCAAAACTCGTGATCCAAAGATCGGCGGCGAGACTGGTTGACGTAAGATCGCTTGGCGCTCGGTACACGCGGGCCCCCAAAGCAATGAAACGGCCGTTCGCAGATATGGACGCCAACATGTCGCTCACAAGGCCGGAGTCGACACCGAGGAGAAAACGACGTGGGCTCGGTTGAACGCTGCACGTGTTTTCGACACGGTACGTTTGAAGCGCGACGCCCTTCAATGCATCTTCTTCGCCGATTGCACGGACGAGCAGCACCGTTGTGTCCTTGCTATCCGCAAAGCCGGCATCCAGAAACGGTCCGACTTCGAGGACACAGATTCGCCGGCCCGATTCGACATCGAATATCTCGATGGCTGCATGTCCGCTGTTGACCATCAGGAAACGGCCATTCGGACTAAAACGCAGGTTCGCCGCTTTCCAGTATTTTGAGGTGATGGAAGGCGTGATCTTGGCGACTTCATCCCACTGATAAGGTACATGCCAAAGGCATCCGATGCCGACAACGGCCAGTCCGGCGACCACCAGAAACCGGTAGCGCCGTCTGCTGCTTTTGATCTCCTCGATGTGCGGCTTGGCGAGCTTGGAGTGAAAGCGTCCGAGCGGAAGGAAGTCTCCCGGGCCGTCGCAACCGAGTACGACACGAAAGTACGGACGTATGAGGTAAAGGCAAACGATAAACGGAAGGGCGTACGTCACCAGATTAGATGAAACCCGGCCTCGCGAGGCAAACGTTACGGAGAAGCAGAGGGCGCACAGCGCGGCCAGCAACGTGGCGAGCGTCCCGCGCCGGCTCCAGATTTTCGCTCGGAGCGAGCCGGTCGGCGCCCACACATGCGCCGCCGACCATGGCGCCATACAATGCGCCGTACATTCCGGCGCGACATGTGCTGCCCCGCCAGCGCCCGCAATGTGCTCCATGATCATTTTGCCCACTTGGGCATCCCCCCAGTAGCCGCCGTGGGCGAAGATGGGGTTGCTTCGGTATGTGTTGGACGGTGCATCCAGAGAGGCATGAGTTTCGGTGTCAAGCCCAAGGGTCGTGCCGACGAAATCCCACACGCGATAGATATTGATCCAGCGCAGGTTAGGTAGCGTGACGGCAAGGTGCCGCTCAATGTCGCCTGCAGGCGGAAACATCTCTGGAAAAAATCGTGCGAAGAACCGATTGATGGGCGAGCCCATCGTGACCCAGGTGATCGAGGGGGCGTGGCGAAGAAGATCGGGATGAGCAATCAATAAATCCGCTGCAATGACCGTGCCGAGACTATGAGTGAGCAAGATTATTTCGGCATCCGGATGTCTTGCCACGATCCCTTCGACGAAGCGATGCAGCGCAGTTACAAGCCGCTGCCGGTAGGTCCGCAATGCGATATAACGAATAAAGTCCGCTGTCATCTTCAGGCAGATCGCTATGACTTTGTTGAAGCGGTAAAGCATCGACAGACACAATGTGTACGTCACGAGCATCAGTCCTCCGCGCATTGCAAGAGGGAGCGATCCGGTCAGGTTGCTGACCAGATCGTTCAACATGAAACTTCCGATGACTAGAGCCGTGATGTACGTACCCAGCAAAACAAGCGCAACGGGCCATGCGACGATCAGGACGATTCGCCGGAGTACCGGGCAGAGCCAGGCCCGGCTCGTGCCAGTTAGGCCAGACAACACGCAGGCAGCGGCGAGCAAGGCCATCATGTGCACATAGATTGAGCCAGTGGCTTCCGCAGACGGGAATAATAGCGCTCTGTCGATATTAAGAAGAAAAGCGAAAGTGATGGTGAACAACAGAAAAGGGAACAACAGGACGGGTACGAGCGCGCCTACATGCAAGGCAACGGCGAGCACGTTGTTGAGACGAAGTGACCAGCCGGAGAGTCCGGCATACGCGCCATCTGCCTTGAAAAAGCCCAGATGCGGTGCGAGAAAGTGCGCATGGCATATCTGCGCGACTGGCTGAAGGCGCGGTTCATAGAAGTCGTGAAGACTGAAGGGCGCGGCAACCAGATGATCCCAGTCGAAAATGCAAACTTCGGTGTCCGAAGATCCATGCGCCCGGACGATCTCGTCGGTCACGCGATCCTTGTCGAAGTAGTTCACTCCATGCACGACGATCGCTTTCGTATGCATCCTGGGCCTCGCGGACGAGCCTCGGCGTTGAATGCCCGATCCGGAACATCGAATCGTTTGATGTTTCATATTGCCTTTCAGAGGTTTACATCATAGAAACAAACTAAGCAAATTGCATTATCGACTCGCGCTGGAATGACCCTATGACCAGTCATCTATCGAACGATCGGCTTCTGGTGGTGGTTCTGGGCTCCGACTGTTGTGCCGGGTACGGCCCTACAGGAAGCGATGCACGCACGTCCGGGCAATCGGCGGAGTACTTTCGCAACTATGCCCTTTCGAAGGACGGCCTCGACGTGGGAGAAGACCGGCTGCTCTGGTTATTCAACAGTCCGTTCAGCAGTACGTTGATGATCGAGTTGATTCACGAGTTCGCCGAAAAGCATCGACAAGAAGCGTCGGAGGGCAGCCCATTACAACTTCTCTTCTATTACAGCGGCTTTGCCGGTTTCGATCAGCAAAGTGCCGGCGCAGTGTTTCTAGGAGTGCATTCCACGAGCGCCATTCACCCGTCAGGCTCCAGTCTGTCGATCGGCGCGCTGCGAAAGGCAACGCAAGCGTGCGGCCCGAGCGAGCGCATTCATATAATCATCGACGCAGTCCTTCTGATGCAACACGCCGAAGCCGAACGAATGCCGACGGTCCCGACATCGCTTGTCGACCAGTTTCTACAGGAACCGATGACGCGTCCGACCACCGTCTTCGTCAGCCTGTCCACGGGTGCGCCGTGCGCGTCCGGAGCCGCACCTCCGACCTATTTTGCGCAGGCCTTGTCCGATGCGTTGACGCGAGGTGTGGCGAATCGGTCGTCCCATCTATCCATCAACGAAGTCGCGCGGCTGGTGCGTATCGAGTATGAGCAGACGTCCGCCTCGTCCGATGTGCGGACGCTA
The DNA here is from genome assembly GCF_031450825.1 of Caballeronia sp. LZ019. NCBI lineage: Bacteria > Pseudomonadati > Pseudomonadota > Betaproteobacteria > Burkholderiales > Burkholderiaceae > Caballeronia > Caballeronia sp. LZ019. The sequence continues at coordinate 50,890 of NZ_JARTVZ010000004.1, forward strand.
TTGACGACAGCGGAAGCGGATAGCCTTATCGCGCTCTTTCCCAATGCGGCGCGTAGCGGGTTTTGCAACGTAGAAACGGACGAGAGTGCGGCGACCGAATCGGTTCGGTTATTCAAGGACTACCGCAATCGTGAGATTGAGTGGCCGGAGATTCCGGTGCCGGTCCGCCTTTTGCTTGACGAGCGAAACGCCGTGTCGCAAGGTGACCTCTGGCTTGCCGGCCTGCACTTTCGCACGAAGCAGGTCGGCATGTATGTGACTTTTGCGCTCTGCCTGCTTTTTTTCCTCGGCCCTGTCGCGATCGTGTGGGACCTGATCAAGGACTTCGCGTGCGTATCCGGATTCATCACTTCGAGTGTGATCGCGCTCGGTGCATTGTTTGCCGCCTGTAGTATTGATGGCGCGATGCTCAATATTCGCATACTGAGGCGCGGAGGCAGGCTGTTGCGTCCGCCGTCAATCAGAAGCATCAACGAATTCTCGCCGGAGTGGGAGGAACTGCTGCTGGTCAACGCGCTTCGTATTCCGGCGGTCCTGATATCGCACGAAGGCGCGCTGTATACCTTGCGAGCCGTCCGTCTGCAGATTCTGATCTATTTGGTCCTTGTTCTGGCCTTCGGCACGGTTTGCGTGCTGGGCGCGTGGACATTGGCGCTCCATATGATTAATGCATCTCATTGCGCAAGGTAAGCGCCGAGGCGCAGCGTGCGAGCGCGATCATACCCATGTCGCGATTTTCCAGATGACCACGACATACGCCGCGAACGCCAGGGCCCATCTGGAATGCTCCCATCCGCGTCCGGCCAGATCAAGCAGAACGGCTCCGATGGCCAGCAGAACGGCGACGACCATGAACGAGATCAACGGCGCGCTGCGTCCCAATCCGACGACGAACGAACTGCGTTCGTCGAGCAGGTCGCATGACTTGGGCGCTTGCCCATCGAGAATGAACTGGGCTATCACGTCCCAGTGTTCTTCCTTCAGCGCGGCGCCGTGGGTGCCCTTGACGTAGTGATCTTCCCGCAGCCTCGGACCCGGGTGGTCCTGTATGGTGCTGTCCGGCTTTGCCAAATATTCCTGCGCATTGTCCTGCTTCGCCTGTGCGAAGCCGTCATGACCGGCGCTCCCGAGATCTTGCCAGCCGAGCATTTGAAACGTACGTGGAAAGGTCGCCACAACCCAGTCCGCACTCGCGACAAAGTTCAGTACAGCGCGCACGCGTCCGGCACGAATCAACCCGTCCCAGTCATACTGCGTGCGAACGACGCTGCCGGCGAAGGCGACGTGCTTGAACCTTACGCAGGGATACGTTTCGAGCGCGCGAGCGAGCATGTACGTGCCGTGACTGTGACCGACGTAAGAAAACCGGGCGTTCGGGTAAGTCGCCTTGTTCTCAGCGTAACGATCCATCAACCATTCGACCCGTTTGCGGCGCACATTGGGCAAAAGAAAGGGCAGCATGGCGAAGTAACCGTAACTCGACGTTTCTGTCTTGACGAAACAGGGCGCGCCTGCGCGCGACCGGCCAGCGCCGGGGTGCGCTCGTTCGTCCCGCTGCTGCTCGCGGAGGCGCGCGAGCGTGATGACGCGGCGCGCGATTTTCTGCGTCCAGTAACCTTCGTCTCTAATGCCATGAATCACGAACACGACGTCAGTGACCGTTTCGTTGACAACCGGCGAGCCGTCGTCGCCAGGAAGAATGGAGCATCGGCCGAGACGGTCCGCATCCATCGTCAGTGCGTCCGTAAGTACAGCGGCGCGCGCGCGACCCGCGTCGCTCTGATCCATTTCGATCACGCTTCGATGTCCGGAATGCGGTACGTCGAGATAATAGAAGTCGTGCCCCGCGACGAGATCGATATTGTCCTCGGGTGAAACGATATCGTCGATCGAGCCGAGTAATTGTATGACCATCGGCGATGATCCACCGGCTCTATTACGGTGCATCGACATCCATTGCAGGCGCAGCATCGTCAAGAACGGCGCGCCACGGTGTACTCGGAACACGAGGGGCGTCTTTCTTCCGAGTGTCAGCCCCATGATGAGGTTGCCGATCACAACGCCCATTCCCCATTGAATCAGCCTGTGAGGCATCACTTGCGCAGACAGATGCCAGCCGCGATTCATGCCCGCTAGTAATAGGATGCGCTCGACATGTTTCGCCCATGCTTTGGGTGCATCATATTTGGACGCTTCGAGATCCTCTGCAGCGCAGTCGCCGCATGCATAGACATAGGCCTTGCGCGCAATCAGCGACCCGAAGCTGTATCCGATAATGACAACGTTCCCGGGGGCCGGAATGCTGGCGTATTTCCTTTCGATGACCTCGCTCAGTCGATGCGCGATCTGACACGGATCGTCGAACGAAACCATCGAGAAGTCCAACTGGGGGACGAAGATACGTGGTTCGCTCTTGCCCCGCTGCTTCCACGCCTTGCTGACCACGTTGGCGACGGGTTCCATTCTCTCGGCCCGACCGCCCATACCGTGGATGATCACGACGAGGTCTTGCAGATTAGCGGCCTGGTTCATTGCGTAGAGCGCCTGCACGGTTGACTGGCGCACCGCGATCCCGGCGCACCTAAGATCTCGCTTCGCAATCCTGAGCGCCAGTTACCCGATTCGCACGCGCTCGAGCCGGTCCACCAAAGGTGGTTGCGCCGAATTGAGATACGGCAGCTTTCGACCACATGCTCGACTCGCCACTCCTGAGTGAGCGAGTGCGACCCGGCCATGGTTACGACCAGGAAGCACAGCAGCACCGCACGCGCTTGCGCGACCTCGCTGGTATCTGCTCCAGCCATTCGGCGAATTGTTCCTTCGGTTGCCTCCTCGTACCTTCGCTTCTTGACGACGCCGCGAGGCGCTTCCACGCCTCGTTCGTGGCAAGTACAGACATGGACGCGAAATCAACGCTAATTCCAGCACGGCTTCGCGGAGTCAAGCATATATGTCTATGCCTGGAAGTTCTGGATGACGATGGCCGCGAGGCCCTTTCCCTTACCATAGACAACGTGACTATATGTACCGTCGCAAATCGTTTGACTGAGCCCAAGTTGGCTCATATGAACGCCGGGAGTAGCTGGTTTGCCCTTTTCCTGATCGAGGGCCCCCTCTGCGTGGGCAACTTGCGCCGGGATCGCCGTAAACTCTGCCGTCTGCAAGAACGGTCAACGGTTAACAGGTCACACTGCTTTCTCCAGATGGTCAGTTCGATTTTTCGGACCCGGTCGAAGAAAGGCCTCCGTAGTTGTCCGAGCATGAACAGTCGATCAGTCGATCGGCACGCTGTCGGCTTCCTACGATGACCTCGCTCCGAGGCGTTGTACATCCGGCGTGTTCATCCGCTCAGGATTGACGATCGCGTCATTTTGATCAAGGCCACGACGAAGTCAAGCAAATTGGGATTATTGAGGTCGGAGTGCCCTGTCATAATTGACCTGTCCGTCTCGATGTTCCGAACGGGATAAGACGCATATTTGCTGCTGCAAACATAGAGCACGCTTTGCTCGCCGAAGAGTCTTGGCCAAGCCCCCGCAGCGTTATTGACGTTCCCCGGAGGCGTTGCATCGAAGTGATGCAGATAATGCGTAAGGTACGGCTTCATGTGTCCGATGGTCTCGAGCGTAGCGTCATGCTGCTCCTTGCCATCCTTTTTTTCCAGGAAAGTACTGAAGAACCGGCCGAGCGGAAAAAAGTTCCTGTCGCAACATCGGCACCGGTCGTGACCATGACCATGAGAGCGGCTCTATATTGCTTGGGCTTGTAGGTTGCCACCGAACGAAAAAGTGGCTGGAAGCGGACAGCCTCGATGGCTTGGTTGATCAGCAGTACCATGTCGTCGAACCTTTCGACATGTGAGGGCCCTTTCTCGCCGCCATCCACCTCGCCATCTATGATCGAACTCAGGACCGCTGGCGCGATAGCCTCATACAGAATCAATCCTCCAAAACTATGTCCTATTAGGACAGAAACGACCTGACACCCCATCGAGGCCTCCACGCGATCGCATTTGCGTCCGGGTACATTGTTTTCTCTTTTCTCGTAGGCGTTCAGATACGCGACCACCTCGTGGATGGCACCCTTGCTGACTTTGTCGGCAGTGCCCTTCCGATCATAAAACGTCAGAACGGATTTAAGTCCATCCGGAACATTGAGAGAGTCGCCGCGCCACCCGAGATATACACCGACCACACGCCTGTGGGTGCCCGCCTCTTCTTCGAGGGCCGCCGTATTCTCCAATACCTGCCGAAATAGTCTGACATGGGCATCGTCGGTCGATGCATTGTGTTTCCATCCGTGGACGAAAGTGATGATCAATAACCGTTGATTCTTCTTGCTCTGATCATTCAGAAAGGATTTCAAATTTCCGAACTCTTTCGCCGAATCTCTCGAACTTGCTTGCATGGTGTTCAGGATGGGATCGTCCGTTTTCTGCAGTTATTCGCCCAGCCCTGATCGTCGAACTCCGCGAAAAGCAGATCGTAGTGGGTTGCGCGTTCCCGCACGTATTTCTCGCATGCAGATTGGACGGTGCCGTACTCGTCGGGGTCGCATATGCCCTGAGATTCTGCCGCCGCAGTCAAGCGGTATGGCTCGGTCTGAACGCAGCCAGAGATTTCGACAAAGAGCGCGAAAACAAACAAGGCCGCGCATGCTCTCTGAACGGCCTCCAGTGATAGCGCATCGAAGCCCACCCCACCAAAAATCATCATCGGTTTACCTAAGTGTCGAAGAATCTTTGTATGATGTCCTTGCCGACATGCAACCCTCTGTACATACAGGAAGCTAACGAAATCCTGCTGCAGGTGAAATCGAGACACGGTCAAATGGTCTCTGGCCTGTGCCAACGAACAATGAAGCTCGGTAAAAGCACAGCCGAAAGCCATACGAAGCCGATGAGGAAAAGGATGAGAAAGATCGGCTCGAACATTTTGAGCGTAATCACGCGCTCTATGGCTGCATTCCGTTCGGTAACCGCGATCAAGGCGGCGAGCATGGCGGCGTTTCCCGCGCAACCAATCACGGCAACGAGAGGTACGAGGTAAGAAAAGGTCTTTTGAAGCCATCTCGCCGGCCCCTTAACCGCAAGCGATGGAGACGCCTGGGTGTACGCGGTCGCGACCGCGCCTGCGCATAACAGAATCACGAGGTTATCGTAGAATAGCTTGGCAAGCGTCAGGCCGAAAAGTAACTTCGAGGCGGAACTCTGATTGATGAGGACGAGAGGGGACGTTTTGCAGCTATCGAAAACCTGGCACATGAACCACGGCGCCATTCTGAAAAAGGCTATGTCGATCATCCAAGATACGAGCAGGCACACAATCGACAAGAGAAAAAAGACCGCAGCGAAGTCGATCAGGCTCCCTTCGCGCGGAGCCGGTTTTTCGATTCGCCAAGTCGCGGGCAAGAGAGCATGGATCATGCAACTCGCGAACGTCGGTGCTTCGTCCTGCCTCTTTGATAGCTGGATTTTTGGCGGGCACTTCTCCACGCGCTGGAAGTGTCTCAGATAGTCTTTGTCCTTCAGGCACTTGTCCGTAATGAACAGGCCCAGTCGCCGGTAGCTCTCAAACTGACTTTCGTCGAAGAACTGATCTGCCGTGCTTTGCTGGGGAAACGACGCGTTCTCGGCCGCGTAATGAAGTAAGTTGACGGGCTCGTCGCGCGCTGTGCTCAGCGTGGGCTTGATGACGATGAGCGCCCCGTCTTCGCCGGGATCTTCGGGTACGTAACAAATTCTGCCGATGCAAAACCCGGACTGATTGAGGGGCGACGTGCTTTGATTCAACGAGGTATCGCCGGGAAACGTGATCTCCACGCCGAGATCGATGCGGCATTTACGTATCGTGTCGCCCAGATCGCGGAAGGCGCGTGTCGGATCCGCACCGGCATCGATCGCGAGAATCACCTTACAGCGACGGCGGACGAGTTCATACACGCCCAGGTTGTCGAAATGGCCGCCGTCGGAAAGATAAACGTAGCGACTCGTTTCCCTGCTGATCCCAAGCAACTCGGTCAACAAGGCGATCAGACCAACGCGAGGACTCGGCCGCATGAAATCGGCCTCCGCGGGATTGGAGCTCCAGCGGCCCAGCCTGACATTGAACATTGTAAGGACGAAAGCACGCGCCGGCTTGCTTGCATAACCCATATTGGGGCTGACCGCCGCGCCAGACGTTGCTAGGGCCATCCCGAGCTTGAAACCGCGTTCTTCGCGGTCGGCCGTAGCGTACACATCGGTGCGACGATAGCTCGGTGTATCCCAAACGTCGAAGGCGTCGATCGATGTCGAGTCACCTTGAGTGCGCGCCAACGAATAACCACAGTGCAGTGGTGAAAAAGTGAACGATGCCGCCTTGCGCTCCTGCCAGGCTAGGTTTTTACCCTGCGTAATATTCAAGGTCGTGTTGAAAAGATGAAGCGGGCGCTGAACGACGCGCTTTCCATCGTTGACGTAGGCGAGGTCTTTCAATGCAATGTCATCCCGGTCGTCGAGACCGGTGAATGGCTGCTCATTGCGCGATCGACCATTGCTCGCTCCGAGATAGCAACGCACAAGCCGGTTTTTGTACATGTTGTGCAGCGAAAACTTGTTTATATCCACACGCCATCCGAAAAGCAGCGTGATCAGCGCTATCACGATCAGCGAGATCACAGGTATGCTCGCGCCAACGGGCGGTATAGACGTTGCGTTCAGCATCCCAAGGGCGCTCGCATGCGCTTCAATACGCGCCATGAAGGAGGTGTCGCTCATCGGTGCGCCCAGCGAAACTCCATGGGCCTGCAACGCCTGCAGCAAGCACCATTGCGTGCCGGCGGCGACGAGAAACAACAGCCCGGCAATGAAGACCACGGCGGCGGTATTCATCACCCGCTCGACGTTCAGCTGGAGCCGAGGCGAACCCGATTGAGGCTTGCGAACATAAAGCGCCGCCAGTAGTGCGCCAATCCAGCCGGTGCCGATCAATGAGATCCACCCGCCGATTTTCGATTCCAGCCATAGAAAGGCCGGAAGGGCGTAGGTAGCGAGCAGGAACCACAGCACCCAGATGGCGGCGAGCGTGAGTAGCCACGCATTAAGGCGGCTCCACCACTCGCGACTCTGTTCGAAGAAGCGTCTGCCCACGATCCCGATGAAAACCGTACTGCTTCCGCAGATCGCAACGAGCATGCAGGGCGGGCCCCAAGTGGCCATCGCGATGAGCTTCGTCGCCTGCTCGTGCGTGGGAGGAGACGAGGTCGGATCGACCAGATAGAGCGTGGCGAGGAAAACGAACAGGGCCGCGATAGTCGCGAGGATATAGATCGGTATGTCATTGGCGGCGCGTCTCAGCCCGCGTTTGCTCCATAGCTGCGGCTTCGCTTCGCCTTTGCTGGTGTTGGATTGCGCGGTCCGGCCAGTTTGGGACTGAAACACGACATAGGCGCCGAGCAAAACAAGAAGCGCGACTGAGATAACGATTGCCCCGTCGACGTAGTCCCGCAGCGTCTTCGCATTCCCGCTCAGTAGCCATACCGGCCCCATGATCGCGCCCAGCATGCCGGGCATGACCACGGTCCACCCAACCCCGGCGGTCGTAAGCAGCCAGTTCCGGCGCCTTTGCACACTCAGCGTTTGTTGCCACAGGTTGTAGGCGATACCGAGCAAGAACACGAAGCCCCACCATACCGCTGCGAAGCCGAACTCCAGCCGGTGGCTCACCGCACTTTTGTGAAACGAAAGCAAGAGGTATGGAGCAAGAAACATGCAGCAAAGGAATCCTAGCAGAACGATTAGGTTCAGAAGGAAATTACGAAGCCACGTCGTGAGCAGGGTAAGTGAGTCGAGGGAGAACAAACCCGAACGCGGGGCGAGATAACTGGAATATCGGCGCAGCCACGTCACTTCCGGTGGCTCGTCGGAGACGGGAACACTCTTTGCCGATCGTTTCGTATTCTCGCAACGCCCGAGTTCCTTCTGCACGTCCTCGAGTCCTTGCCGGTGTATCCAGGCGCTCAGCCAACTGCCAATGTATCCACCGCCCGACACCGTGGAGAGATAGTCGAACGATTCGAGGCGGCGATTACGCGCCAGCGATTGCAACACGCCAAGGCTGAAAGTGGCGCTGCGGATGCCGCCTCCTGATAGCGCCAATCCGATGCGCGAGCCGCTTCGTTTGGCCGGCGTCTCGCCGTCGCAGGAGAGCGCTTCATCGATTGCTTTCAACTCGTCCTCGATAACCTGTTCGAGGCTCAGGGGGGAACTGTCGTTCATGGACTCTTACTCCGTTATTCCCTTGAGCAAGCATGAGTCAGCCTAAAGGAACCTGGATGCGGCCATACGCACGATCTCGACGTGATCGACCGGGCGACATTGTGCCGCTATGGCCAGACCGGCCCTTAACATGCCAGCGTCGATCAGACGTTCCGCCACGAGTGCGCGCGCTCTGGATTGCTGCGCCGGGTCGTCGATGAGGGCTGCGCGCTTATCGATCTCGCAAAGTCTCGCAAAGCGTTGCGACGCGCTCAGCGACGCCTTTTCGGCATCGAACTCGCCCAAGGAAATAAACACGGCAGTAATGCGTTCCCAGCGGCCTGCGTCTTCCGGATGGTTTAGATAGAGCAGCGCTCGTGGAGGCGTGGCGGGTACGCCCGCATTGACTAGTCCGGTGCGCACATTCGTCAGCAGCAGGAGCTTGTCATTCAGGCTGTCCATGGCTTCGGGCAGCTTGCTCCACCAGCGTATGGCTGCTTCCGTGTTGCCCAGCGACGCCCATGCAAGGGCGCGCTCCCGCGCACTGTTGTCGTCGGCGGTCTGGACGATATTGCCGACCGTGTACCGTTCGGGTTGCATGGTCTCGATCGATTGCATGATCGGACGTGCTTCGTCGGGCGCGCCGATGTCGATGAAAGCCCTGGCATAGCGCACATGATGAATTGCAAGCCCTTCACTTGGAACACGGGGAAAGCCAGGAAATGCAGCGTGCTCCGCGCGCAGCAGCAATATCGCCTCGCTCTGGCGGTCGCGTGCCGCCAGTAGCCGCGCGACACCGCAGGCGGCCTGGACCCGCGCTGTCGCATCGCGAATGGCCCGCAGACCGGCCGGTAGATTCACGTCCTCTTGACAGGCCACACGCTGAACGAGAAGCGCGCCTCGAGCCTCGGCAGTCACCGCCACGGGCTCGACAACATTCGTGCGGCACGTGTCCGCCATCAATTGCGGCAAGGGCATGTCGCCACGCGCAGCGACGGCGGTCTCATTGAACCATGCCACCGCATCGTCGATGCGGTGCGTCGCAACGAGGCCGAACATGACTGCGGCTGCGAGAGTGTGTTGTTCGCCAGCTTCGTCGCCGAAACGATCCAGTAACTGACGTGCTGCCTCCGTCATGCCGGCCGTTCCGAGAGCACGGGCCATTGCGATGTCCCCGCGCGACGGCCCGGGAGATTCCGGTCCCAGCACGCCGAGAGCGAGCGCGGGCTTGGTGTTCTGCTCGACGGCCACAGTCGTCACGGCGCGTTGTGCCTCGATAACCCGGCCGCCTATGGCGAGCCCCGAGATCAGCGAGGCTTCCGCGATCTTGCGATCGTCGGCAAGCTGAAGCTGCGAAGTCAGGAGTCGGGCGCTCGCGATATCGCCGCGTAACGCGAGTTCGGTTATCAGTTGATACGGGATTTCGGGGTCTTCAAAGGTAGCGCCGATAAATGGTGCGCGCACGAGCGCGTTCGACACGATGCTGCGAGGCTGAGTTGCTCCGAGGAGCGCACGCAGCTCGACACTGGCGAGTCCTGCGGCAACACACAGGAGCACGGTCGAGACAAGAGAGAGTGGCCAGAACTTGCGCCGAAGCGTGACCGTTGCCGCAGGTCCGCGCACGGCGGGTAGTGTTGCACCGGTCAACGCATCGCGCAAAGCAACACGCACGTCGGCGTCTAAGAAATAACTCGTATGAACTAGACTTTCGACCGCGTTAGCGTGTTGCGCCGTGTTACGGAGGGAGTCCACGGACGAGCCCTGGAAGGCAATGCCGTACAACGCAAGCCTCAGCCGGGCGGCAACTCGGGCGAGCCGCTCGTTGGCCCGCTTCGTTATCTGGTCGGAGACAGATCGCGGAAGGCTTCCATCCGGTGCGACCTCGTCGGGAGCGGTCAGGACTTCCCTGAGACGAAGGCCGCCCAGATCGTTTCCTTGTGACCGTCTCGAGAGCTGCGACCATATAAATTGGTCGCCGAGCGGCGCGATGATAAAGTTGTACGGCGCCGCCCACCATCCCTGAGCACGCATCATCAAGCGTCCTTCGAATGCTCTCGTACTGGCAAGACCGTTGATGGCTTCGTCCTCGCTCGAATAGAAACAGGTGTAGCGCGGTTGAAGCGCACGAAAGACATCTTTACGTTGTCTGATGAGGGCTATTTCGCGAGTCTGTGATATGGCTACAGCGACCAGACGCTGGCAGCCGAAGGCAAGCAACCCTACGAGGACGAAAAGCGAGATCAGCAAACTGATCGTTTCCCGCAGCTGCGGGTTCAGCGTGAACTCATGCCACAACGGTACGATGACGGAGTTGAAAAGAGGCAGAAGCGCAATGGCGCTCGCGAGCTCCACGAAAAGAACTGCCATCCAGCGTAAGAGACTGCCGTCGGGTCCATAGCGCAAGAACGGTGTACCGACCGTCACCCAGCGTTTTAGTCCAGGCAAGCCGGGCCGCGCCAAGTGGGCGAGCACCAGCGCATCGAAGAGAACGGACCCGCCATGACTATGTCCGATTAGGCTGTATCGAGCGCCATCCCGCTCAAATTCGATGATGATATCGGCAAGCCGTCTCGCAGCCTTTCGGCGTTCACGTTCGCTATTCAGGCCCGACCACGTAAAGACGCGCGTGACGGGCTGGACTTCGTGCAGCGAACCGAGCATTTTGCCGAAAGCCGTATGAAAATCGCTATTGCGTTGCCACCAGGTCGTTCCTTCTATCGCTTCCTTGAACGCGAACGTGCCATGGATAAGCAGAACAGTCGTAGGCGGTGCATGAGGCTGGTTCATCGACGCACCCCGTCAAGCCGGTTCAAGTAATTCACTTCTGCTCATTTTTTCCAATGAGAGTAACGGTGCTCCGGCCGCCATTGCAGCGCATGCCTCGTTGACGTCCAGGCGATATCGCTCGATCTTGTGCGGCTCAAAGGAACCTGCTAGAAACTGAACCCAGCGCTTGAGACCCTCGAGATATGAGTGAAACGCGGGTGCGTCGATATACGGGTCGCCGCGTGTATCGAATCCATTGATGTGATCAACATAGCCGAAAGCGCGCGGTGGGACGGAAGCGAAGATTGCGCTAGGCCGGCGGATCTGGCCGGGGAGGTGCCGGACACGGACGTCTAGTGTTGACACTTCGGTGTAGCGAGGTGCCCGGAAAAGGCAAAGCTCACAATCTAGCCATACACGCTGCATGATTACGGCTATTGCGCTGCCCAGCGAATTCCCGGTAAAGACGAGCCGACCCAAGTCTTGAAATGCGTCTCCCCACATGACATTCCTGGTCCTTGACTGCATGCTGACCGCCTCCTCCGCGAACGCTGCGCGCATCCCCGTCATGCCGTATTGCACGGTACTTCGAACGATGTGTGAGCGCAGATTGATGTTCCAGTCGAAGAGGAAGCGCGTTCCACGAAGGCCGATGAGCACCGCACGACTGATCCTGGCGCCGACGGCTGTCGCACCATGATCGGCCACCGCAAAGCTCGGCACCTCCGCCAGTCCGACAAGTGTCATTACATCCGTTGGATACCCGTGAACGACGATTGCTCGATAGGCGTCGCGAGGAAAGAGCTCCACGCGCTTGTGCGGATCGATCTCCCACTTGGGCACGTGATAGTAAGGCCGTTCGGCGAAGAGTGAGCGAACGTAGCTCAGCGTCGAGTTCGTGAGAGCGGTGTCGACCGGCTGGGATCGGGCAAGGGCGAGCATCTCGTCAAAAGCGTATTGGTACATGGTCTCCCTCTTATTTCATTACGCCGCGAGACGAAGGAATTTGTGCTTGTGTCCGATACCGTTTAGTAGATCTGGGTTCATTGAAGTACACGCAATACAAAAATCCAAGGAGACGCCAGCATTTAAACGAAATCGCATCATAGCCGTCGGTAAAATATCCATGTTCGACGCAGACCTGGCAATACTCAAAGATAGATGGGGTACTGGTCGGACGTTCAAGGCGATTGAGCCCAACGTATATCTTCACTTCCCGCCGAGCGTCGCGCCGTGCCAAGCAACAGATGTGGTTTTGTGCCCTTCCCCAGCGCGTCCGCTGGATGCCTAGAGACGCTGTGAAGCAATAGGTGTCGTTTCCATGCGCACCCACTTCGTACGGGAATCGTCGGTCTGCGTATCGAAGCGTCGCCATGATTGCCGGCTGAGCCGCATAGTCGCCGCCCAACACATGCTTCTGATGACGACAGCGCGGGTGTCGTTTCCCGACCCCGAAGCCGCCATCCGGACTATCATTAACTCAACGTTCGCTATCTGTTGTACAACAGCCATTCGGCTAGGTATCTTTATGCGGCGTATTCGAACAGAGAGTGCGTGAGGCGACTGGTTGAACTTCAGCTCGGAGCGTCATGCGCTGGCGAGCGGCAAGAAATGAGCCGACCAGTCAACTGACTTATTCGTAATGCTAGTAAGCTTGGACATAGACGGCCACGGCCACAGGTGGACATGTGTCTGACCTAGGAGACGGTCGATGCGGAAAAATCTGCGACCATCGATAGCATCGGGACCTGCAAAACTCGCTAGCTCAAAGTGAGCACAGCCGGATCAAGGGCGCATTCGGTCAACTCGTTCAACGTACCTTTCCATTCGGTGGTCGGATATGCCTAAAACCGTGGGAAGCCCCTTTCTAGAGCGCAATGAAAGATTGCCTTTGTTCGGTACCTGGATCAGGTTAGGAATCGCGTTCAGACATCGCTCGTCTGCCGAGTCAACGTAACCGAGAATGGTTGGTGGAAGCGTCGGCACTGCGTCGAGTTCATTGAAGATGTGGTATGGCTGAGGGAACGCGACCTTAGCGTTCGTATCGCCGTACCGAGGCATTCCAAACGTGTAGCAGGAGGTAGCGGATGGAATTGAGACTCTCCGCATTATTCAGTAACGGTGCCTGAAGAGATCGTATTGCTCGAGGCGCGCATAGAAAATTGCCGCCATCGCGCCACCGAGGGAATGCCCTGTTACATAAATGGGCACATTTGGCTCAATAAATGCAACGACTTTCTCTACTACTTCGTCAGCACAGTCCAACACTGCATCTAAGAAACCGCAATGAACTTTTGTCGCCGTAGGGCCAAGCGCATATCTGACTTTTCGCGCGTCAAGGTCGGCTTTGAAGTCGGAAAAGGAAAGTGTAGTCCCACGAAAAGAGATAAAGATGACGCGTCGAAGCTTCGAGATCGTAACAAGAACGCGATTACGAGTTACAACCGCTATCGGAACGTCTCCGTCTAACTGTCGAACGCTACTTTGCCTCTTCTCCATTTCCCATTCAGATACATGTCCCTGATATCGATCAGACGGGATGACTTTCGCCCGCTTCGATTTCTTCAGTTCGAATAGCGGTACTTCTTCGTACGCCAAGGCCGAGAACACACTGGAAATCTAGGCTTTTTCCCACGTGAAGTTGTTTACTTCCCAATCGACGATCTGATCGACGAGGTGCTGTGCTTCGCGAAAGTGATCGATGAAATCCATGAGAGCATTCTCAGATAGGTGTTCTTTTAGGCTTGTACCTTATCATGCTTTGACAATAGGCGCGGCCCTCGTCACCAATAGCAAGAGGCATCCCAATGGTTGAGCGGGTAACGGACCGCTTTGGCCAACTCGGAATCTCGGAGTGCATCAGTCGCTTGAGTGCCCGATGTTTCCGCAAGTGAGCGGCACGAGCTGGCCGGACGTTTTCCGGAACGCAAGGGAGCCTGGCGCGACAACGTGTTCGTCAAAGGGGGAGCGAAGCGTCGAATATGAGGAGGTGTACCTGAAGGCATATGAATCGGTGAATCGGTCAGTCACACCCGGCACCCGACCACGCGCTCCGTTAGTCCGTCTGTTCGATTCCCGACATCGTGACGAAAAATCAACTCAACGTATGTCCTCATGCCGAGCCTAAAAAACTTTACTACCTTCATTACAGTTGGTGATTAACTCTGGAACCCAAATACTGAGCTCCAACTCGCGCGGGTTTTCGGGTCGACATTGTCCGGCAGGCGGATTTTGCAATTGTCCAAAGAATGTCCTAATCATTGTGGAACCCTCGGAGACATCCGACCACACCCTCGCCGTTTATCCGCCAGTACGTCGGATCGACATCCGCAGAAATCGTTTGTGCACCCGCGGTTTGGCTCTATACAGTTTGAAATAGAACAAGACAGGCGGAACCGTGCCACCACAATCATGTTCCTGAACTGGGCGGAGGTGGTGAAGCTTTCCATACCGCAACTGGAATCCTTCCGAATTGCTATCGATATGAACGAGAACGATTCCGGATTCGGTGGTTCAGTCGCGCCGGTTTGTCCCGCTCTTCGATAAGTATGGCTTCAACCGTCACGAGACGGAAATAAACATTGCCAGTCGCCTCCTACCTCGGAGTGAGAATGTCTCAAGCTGCGAATGGATTTTCACGGCTTCAGTCCGTCAACAGAGACGCCAAGCGTGTTGCCGCTGTCATGATAGTGGCCCTAGGCATCGGCGCTTTCTCTGTTGCGGCAGGCACGCCCGATTGGAAGACTGCATGGGTAGGCCTATTATGGGCTATCGCGTGCAGTGCAGGTGCATGGTTCCTGGGTTTTCTGTTCGGCATTCGGCGGTCGTTGTCCTCCGATCCGGCTCGTACCGCATTGCCTGGGGCACAATCCTCCGCTCTTCCAATGGATCGGTCCAAGACACGGCAGCGGGCGAAAGCAACACGCAACCAATTGTCTGCGATGAAGCAGAGCACCGCGCAACCGAGCACGGTTCGATCACTGTTCTCAACGTCAACGCCGGGGCGAATCGGGCCACAACAAAGCAAACCACCTTCAAATTTTGGAGTCAGCCGGACAATGCAGCGGTCGAAGTGGCCTACCGCCGTCAACACCAATCTCGAGCAGATATCGAATTGGATCACCAAAATCATCGTCGGAGTGACACTTGTCGAGAGCAAAGAACTTATTAAACGGCTAGAGGGCTGCAGGACATGTCATCGGTCAATCGCTCGGCAGCACGTATCCGGATTCATTTGTCATGGCCCTGTTGAGTTACTTCTTCCACCTCCGGCCTCGTCGGCAGCTATCTTCTGACGCGGCTTTTTCTGCAGCGCGCATTCAATGATGCATCCATGTCAGGTCGTTGAACGAACGTGAATGAAGCACGCATCTCGCAACACTTCTCGCATCTTCTACGCACACTGCTCAGCACGTTCGAAGGCTACGCAATGAACCAGGCCGCTAATCTGCAAGACCTCGTCGTGATCATCCACGGTATGGGCGGTCGGGCCGAGAGAATGGAACCCGTCGCCAACGTGGTCAGCAAGGCGTGGAAGCAGCGGGGCAAGAGCGAACCACGTATCTTCGTCCCCCAGTTGGACTTCTCGATGGTTTCGTTCGACGATCCGTGTCAGATCGCGCATCGACTGAGCGAGGTCATCGAAAGGAAATACGCCAGCATTCCGGCCCCCGGGAACGTTGTCATTATCGGATACAGCTTCGGGTCGCTGATTGCGCGCAAGGCCTATGTCTATGCATGCGGCGACTGCGCTGCAGAGGATCTCGAAGCGTCCAAATATGATGCACCCAAAGCATGGGCGAAACATGTCGAGCGCATCCTATTACTAGCGGGCATGAATCGCGGCTGGCATCTGTCTGCGCAAGTGATGCCTCACAGGCTGATTCAATGGGGAATGGGCGTTGTGATCGGCAACCTCATCATGGGGCTGACACTCGGAAGAAAGACGCCCCTCGTGTTCCGAGTACACCGTGGCGCGCCGTTCTTGACGATGCTGCGCCTGCAATGGATGTCGATGCACCGTAATAGAGCCGGTGGATCATCGCCGATGGTCATACAATTACTCGGCTCGATCGACGATATCGTTTCACCCGAGGACAATATCGATCTCGTCGCGGGGCACGACTTCTATTATCTCGACGTACCGCATTCCGGACATCGAAGCGTGATCGAAATGGATCAGAGCGACGCGGGTCGCGCGCGCGCCGCTGTACTTACGGACGCACTGACGATGGATGCGGACCGTCTCGGCCGATGCTCCATTCTTCCTGGCGACGACGGCTCGCCGGTTGTGAACGAAACGGTCACTGACGTCGTGTTCGTGATTCATGGCATTAGAGACGAAGGTTACTGGACGCAGAAAATCGCGCGCCGCGTCATCACGCTCGCGCGCCTCCGCGAGCAGCAGCGGGACGAACGAGCGCACCCCGGCGCTGGCCGGTCGCGCGCAGGCGCGCCCTGTTTCGTCAAGACAGAAACGTCGAGTTACGGTTACTTCGCCATGCTGCCCTTTCTTTTGCCCAATGTGCGCCGCAAACGGGTCGAATGGTTGATGGATCGTTACGCTGAGAACAAGGCGACTTACCCGAACGCCCGGTTTTCTTACGTCGGTCACAGTCACGGCACGTACATGCTCGCTCGCGCGCTCGAAACGTATCCCTGCGTAAGGTTCAAGCACGTCGCCTTCGCCGGCAGCGTCGTTCGCACGCAGTATGACTGGGACGGGTTGATTCGTGCCGGACGCGTGCGCGCTGTACTGAACTTTGTCGCGAGTGCGGACTGGGTTGTGGCGACCTTTCCACGTACGTTTCAAATGCTCGGCTGGCAAGATCTCGGGAGCGCCGGTCATGACGGCTTCGCACAGGCGAAGCAGGACAATGCGCAGGAATATTTGGCAAAGCCGGACAGCACCATACAGGACCACCCGGGTCCGAGGCTGCGGGAAGATCACTACGTCAAGGGCACCCACGGCGCCGCGCTGAAGGAAGAACACTGGGACGTGATAGCCCAGTTCATTCTCGATGGGCAAGCGCCCAAGTCATGCGACCTGCTCGACGAACGCAGTTCGTTCGTCGTCGGATTGGGACGCAGCGCGCCGTTGATCTCGTTCATGGTCGTCGCCGTTCTGCTGGCCATCGGAGCCGTTCTGCTTGATCTGGCCGGACGCGGATGGGAGCATTCCAGATGGGCCCTGGCGTTCGCGGCGTATGTCGTGGTCATCTGGAAAATCGCGACATGGGTATGATCGCGCTCGCACGCCCGATGTAGTTGTGTGCGCCTTCGACACGCAAAGTGAACCGGGCATCAAGGGCGCGTTGCGCCTAATCGTTCGCGTGTGGTCTCAACCTGAGCTCGCGCGGAGGGTTCTGTCAACAACGCAGAACCCCCTTGCTCACATGCTCATAGCGACTTGAGAAACGAGATGGACGGCGCGAAGAAGTACTCGCCGCCGCGCATCGTGACGAAACCTGAGAAGCTTTCGTCGGGCGTTCCGTCGCTCAGTTCTTTGCCGTATATCTTCGTCCACTTCTGGCCGGATGGTTCGCTCGGCTGACCGATCACCGGATCGATGCCCACACCCGGATTTCGGAACGAAGAGTTATTGACCCACGAGCGTTGCGTGAATTCGAACTGTTTTTCGAGGTCGCTTTGATACGCCATAAACAGCAAGCCGACGCCTCCCTCCGGCTTGTTGTCCAGGCGATTGTCGTTGGGTTTGTCGTCGCGTCTGCCGTACGGAATGCCGCGCCGCGCCATCAGGTGTGTCTTGGAGTCGGGTGTATCGCTGCGCGGATTGGACTTACGGATGTGCGCGGCGAATGGGCAACGCAGGCCGGCTGTATCGCCATTCGGTTGCTGCTCGTAATTGAAGTTGTTGGTCACCGGGTGGCCCGCGAGAACGGAATCGTTCTCGTCGTTCGTGCGCGTATAGGGCACGCCATTTTCGAAACGGCCTACCACCGCAGCGCCTGCATCGATTGAATCTTTCGGTCGGCCGTACTTGGCTTCCAGTAGTCTCGACAACTCGTCTTCCCGCGTCTTGAAACCTTTAACGTTTTGTTCTAGCTTGCGGAACACAAAGTAGCTGCCGCAACTCACGTCATGCTTCCCGCCAGGGCATGGCAACAACAATTGCGATAGTGGAATGGTCGGATCCCAAACGAGCGGCACGCCTGCCTCGGCCTGTTCCTTCTGAACCTGTTCGACTAGCGCTAGCGGCTGACTGCGGCCATCGACGTACCCGAAGTGCTCGATGCCGACCTTTGCGTCGTTGCGCAGTACGTTACCGTCTTCCGCATGATCGCGGTTGAGCAACACGATCGCGCCACCCGTTGCGTCGATGCTATCGATCATGGCGTTACGCTCGTCGTCACGCGCGGTTTCGTCGTCGTTCGCGATCAGGATCATCGCGTGGATTTCTCCTGAAAATGTGAGGTCCCACGCCGATGCAGGCGGATCATTAAGATTTCGGGTTTTCATTCCCGCGACAAAAGCGGCGTCGTCCGGTTTTGCTTTCCGCACGCCGAGCGCATCATAGCCGGCTGCCGTCAGCATTACTGCGACGAACGTGCCGCCGTCCTTGTTCTGTGTTTGGTAAGCGCGCGCCTTGAACAGCTGATCCAGCGCGGAGCCGATTCTCTGCGCCACATGCGCGAGGAATGCTCGCGCTTCATGCCGCTTTGCCGCATTGAACCGGATAAATAGATTACTGGTGTGTTCGCGGCCGTGCCCGTCGAGAATATTTCCCTGCAAGTCATTGAGCATGGTCAGTTGCTCGGCCGCTTCGGGCGTGGACGCAGCATGCGCCGACGTCCATGAAAGCGGCTGCGCGAGCCACGCAAGCTGATTGTTGAGAACAATAGACATAAGACCTCCGTAAGTGATGATGGAAGCGTTTCAGCGCGGTCCCGGTAATGCGTGGCGGGCTGCGCTGGCCAGGGTGCAGTGAGAGGACGGCGTTGGAATGAGTGACGCGTGTTACAAAAACGTTCTATATACAGCTTTCATGCTTTCGCCCCCACGCGTTTTTATGCATGTGAGATGGTCCCCGACAAGATCTTCTATGGTTCCGGTAGGGCCTCGATACACCTTAGGACACGACATCATTGCTATCCGCCAATGTTTATGATTCGTACGCCTTGATGGGTGGGTGCCCATGAAAGCAGGCGAACATTGCTTGGGACGAGCCGCATCCGCGCTGCGGCCTAAGCTAGCAAGGCGACATGTGATAATTGCGCGCCCGCTGGCATCACTCACACGCCTTTCTCAGCGCGAGATCTAGACAGCACGCTTATCTGCGCCGCGAACTGTCCGTTCGCGTTCCTTCAGTCAGTGACGCTCGCGTTGTACCCGCCAGGCGCACGTAGTTCGGGTCGTCTCTGAAGAGATCGCAGCGACCAGTCAATGTCGGCCTTCGCCGGCGCGCCATCGGCCTATGCGGTTATTGGAGAGGCCAGTGTCGGACGTTAGCAATCAGCAGAATGGTGGGCAGCGGGTGTAACGGCCTCGTGCACCGGGGCGGCCGATTCGTGCATCGGCATCCGCGCGGTCGGGATGACTGGCGCTTCATTGTCAAGAACTCGCCGTCAGCGAACACGTCGAGACAACGTCTTGCCACTCGCTCGCTAGCCGTAGGAGCGGCGACTCGAGCCACGAATTTGGCCTGCTTCATGACATTGGAGTTGGCAGTGCGATGAAGCGTCGAGCCGATAGTGGAGCCGCAGGGCAGATCGGCTGCATTGTCGTTGCACTCGGGCGCGGTCGCCGCACCGCGGCAAATGCAGATGAAGAAGGCCGCTGTTGGTTCGTCATTTCTTCCCTCATTCGATGTGCGTCGGACGTAGTTCAGTCGCAAGACGATGAAAACAAAGTAGGAAGCCTGCCGGGAGGCATCGAATCTGCCTGAAAGTATGCTTTTCAGTTGCAAGCGCGCTCGTTCTTCGCTCGCTTCGCTTTTGCAAGACGTTTTCTAATGCTGGATTTTCAAAGCCGCGCGAGCTCAATCGTTCTCCTCACGAAGATCGGGTGCAACGTGTGGAGCTTTTGATTTGCGTTCCCTTACTCACTGCATCTCTGAGCAGTCGCTGATGACGCCGGCTTTGCAGAAGATATTTTGGTCCGCGCGACGCAGGTGCCACCCGTTGCATCGGCTGCATGTGATTTTGTTTTTCAGCCTTCGCAATCTCGAGGGGGCCATGAACTCAGCAATGCACACGCCGGCGGCAGAATTTACCGATACGCCTAGCGATCAGTTGCGCAAGCCGCTGAAGACCATCGTCGCGATCCAAGGCATCGGAGATCGTTGCGCAGCAGCACCGTGCGCACTGTCGTGCGGCAATCCGCAGAGCGCCACGACCCACCGCTCGCGCTCATGCCGCTCGGGTACTTCGACGTGCCAGATGCGGGCCATGTCGAAGTGCATTAGCTCGACATCCCGAAGCCTGAAGGTAAGCAGCCAGAACCGGCTCACGCGCCAATCAAGCTCATCCGAGTGTAACAACAGCCGTCAACTGGAACTTAAGTCGCAACGCACCGTGCAAACGAGTTGACGACGCATCACCACAAAGGAGCGAATAATGAATGCCTGCCGCCTGCTTCTGCTTCCTCTTGTTTCGCTGTTCGCGCTCAGTGCATGCAAATCCGTCGTCGGGCCTCAGACGGTCAACAAGTCCGTGGGCGATACACAGGCCGTCGGGTCCACTGCAGATATGCGTTTCATCCTCGCGCGACCAAAAACGGACGGCGACTTGCTTCGCTCGAACGCCGGCCAAGAATCTCTGCAGAACTCGGGGCAGGACGCCGCCGCGAGCCAGTTCAATGTCTGCGCCGAGCCGAGTCCGGACGTCGCGAAGGCCATTTCTCAGGCTATTACAGAGAACGCCGAAGCGACTATACAAGGCATCAAGGCGCTGGGAGGCACCGGATCGGTAAACGCGAAACAGGCGTTGTCGCTGCAGCAGAACTCAGCCGTCGCGGAACTGGGACGTCGGCTCGCGACGACGCAATTGCTCCGCGATGGGCTCTATCGCCTTTGCGAGGCGTTCTCGAACGGCGCGATCTCCAAGTATGAATACGCGCTCGTGCTGAGCCGCTACGGCGACACGATGGTGACGCTGCTCGCCATCGAAGCGGTGTCGGGTATCTCGGCGAGTCAGACCGCCGCATCGATCGAATCAGTCGTGGTGCCGCCCAAGGACGACACCCTGAACAAGACGCAGCCGAAGGACGGCGGCGACGGGCACAAGTCAGACGACAAGAACACAACCGACGCTTCAGCGAAGGACGTCAAGGCTGCACGGTTCACCGATGCTTCGCCCGGATCGGTCAATGCGCTTGCGGGTGGCATGATGAAAGTCGCGGCGCGCACGGAGGGCGCATCGATGCCCCAGACCGCAGCGGTCGATAAGTCGGCGCCGGATGGCAATGCGAAGACTGTCAACACGGCCGCGTCGCTCAACAACGACACTGCGCAGGCCGTCGTGATGCTGCAAAAAGCTTATCTCGAGCAATCGCGCTATGCGCCGCTCCTCGCGCTGTGCACGGCGGCGCTGAGCGATTCGATGCACGGGCCAAACGCAATCGCGGACATCTGCAAGGCCAACATGAACAGACTCCTGCAGTACATTCTCAACGGACGCGCGCCGTCCCGTTAGTGAACCGACCCGCTGACCGCCGATGAACGGATGCGCGTTGGCGGAAATGTCTAGCGCGACGCGGACAGAGTTGTTCCGGCAGCGAGCGCGAGGCAACGGCCCACATACAGCCGCTTGACAGCCCCGGTGCGCCGGCCACCAACGGCCGGGCAATAGCCGCGCAGACTCGCTTCGTCGCGTTTGCGTCGGGCTGCGCGAGCGCATCCGCGCTAACCGTACTGCTGCGAGGTCGGAGGCCCGTGGGATAAAGAGTCTCGCGCCGGGCTGGCGATACCTGCGCAGAGTGCGGTAATCGCACTAACGGCGGGTTGACCGAAAGCTGCTCGCGCCTTCTTTAGGGGCGAGCGATCAAACGAATTGTTGCCACCAGTTGACCGTCAAACTGCGTGCGCCCCTTCTTGCGTTCTAGCGGTATAGGGCGGCCGCAAGGCCACGACCCACAAGCGCGGAAATTACACCGCTATTGGACGACTTCTAACCGACGCAATTATTTGTTCGCCGGCGCAGATTCCGGCGGCGAACGTGCCGCAGCAATCTACAGCCTCATCGGCACCGCGAAACTCAATGGCATTGACCCTGAGGCATATCTGCGCTCCGTGCTTACGCACTGCCGACCACCCAATAAACCGCATCGACGAACTTCAATACGGTGTCCAGGCCACGCTTACGTCTTTCCGAGATTGACGAGGCGACATTGTCGCCCGACACCTTTCTGCCTTGCGCGCGGTGCCCTTACGTCCGAACCCATAGAGCGCAAGACTTGCCCCGGCGCCTTGTCTGGGCCGCCGTCGAGTTTCAACTCGAACACCACGAGGTCATCCGCGGAGTCGATGAACACTAGGCGAGTGGGCCGACCGCCGTTTGATACTCCACTCCGTCGCGGCCCTCCTCGTCGATGTAGAGGCGTGACGACCCCTTCCTGGGGCGGTCGGCGGGTTCTTAGCTAGGAAGTCCGCAAGGTGCGCTTCCATGGCGAACAGGCCGGAAACCGTACAGATCGCGGCTTCCGTCAATCGACTTGGTGATTTCCCCTCAAAGCCACCGCTTGCACCGCGGAGTTCCTGAGTCGATCATGCTTCCACGGCCGATGTGTCGTCGTTGGCCGTCGCGGCCCCAGGGATTCCCGTTGTTGTTAACGTGGGTATTGTGAATCGCCCCGGGTTTTGAGGAGGCACCAATTCGCGAGAGAATGGTGTCATGAACAAGACGAACAAGTTTTCACCTGAGATGCGCGAGCGCGCGGTGCGCATGGTGCAGGAGCATCGAGGCGAATATCCGTCGCTGTGGGCTGCGGTTGAATCCATCGCGCCAAAGATTGGCTGTGTGTCACAAACGCTGCTGGATTGGGTCAAACGCGACGAAATTGACAAGGGCCAACGCGAGGGCTTGTCCAGCGATGAGCGCGAGCGTTTGAAAGCGCTGGAACGCGAAGTCAAAGAACTGCGCCGCGCCAACGATATTCTCAAGACGGCCAGCGCGTTTTTCGCGCAGGCGGAGCTCGACCGCCGACTGAAGTCGTGAAGGCGTATATCGACCGCTACCGCGATGCATACGGGGTCGAGCCCATCTGCAAAGTCCTGCAGATTGCCCCGTCGTGCTACAGACGTCATGCAGCCCGGCAACGCAATCCTGCGTTGCGAAGCGAGCGGGCGCAACGCGACGATGCGCTTATCGTTGATATTGAGCGCGTCTGGCACGCCAATTGGCGAGTCTATGGTGCCGACAAGGTCTGGAAGCAGATGAACCGCGAAGGTATCCGAGTGGCGCGCTGTACGGTCGAGCGCCTGATGAAGCGCCTTGGATTGCGCGGCGCACGGCGTGGCAAGACCTTACGCACCACTATGCCGGACACATCGGCGCCTTGCCCGCTTGACCGGGTTCAGCGCGTGTTCAGGGCTGAGCGCCCGAACCAGTTATGGGTATCAGACTTCACCTATGTGTCTACCTGGCAGGGATGGGTGTACGTGGCGTTCGTCATCGATGTCTTTGCACGGCGCATCGTGGGTTGGCGATTGAGCCGCAGCATGCGTACGGACTTTGTGCTGGATGCATTGGAGCAGGCGCTTTATGACCGCCGGCCTGCTTCGTCAGACGCTTTGATTCACCACTCCGACAGGGGCTCGCAGTATGTTTCCATCCGGTACACGGAGCGTCTAGCCGAGGCAGGCATTGAGCCGTCCGTTGGCAGCCGTGGCGACAGTTACGACAATGCGCTAGCCGAGACCATCAATGGTTTGTACAAGACCGAGCTGGTTCATCGCCGGGCTCCATGGAAATCCCGCGAATCGCTGGAGCTCGCCACATTGCAATGGGTGCACTGGTTCAACCATATCCGCTTGCTTGAACCCATCGGATACGTTCCGCCGGCAGAGGCCGAAGAAAACTACTGGCGTAAAATCGCCAGCGAGTCCAAGGAAGCTGTTTTAACTTAAACCAACCTGCCTCCTCGATACCCGGGGCGATTCAGGGGCGCAGCGGATGAATCTCGAACCAGCACCTTATTACCCGTCGCAAGCTCCGCCGACCCACCGGGCGCGCTGATGGAGCCATCGTTTTCTACGAGGGCGGGCGAGATGAGCAACACATCGCCGCCCGTCGAGTTGATCTTTCCAAGATTGATAACGGAACCGCGACCCTTGCCCGCGAAAGTAAGATCGCCTCCCGCCATGAATGCGTCGTTATTAACATCGAGGGCGGATGCGACGAAACGCCCACCGGTGGTCACGACGCCGTTCGAGCCGATCACTACTCCTTGCGGATTAACGAGATAGAAACTGCCGGTCGCCTTAAGACTGCCGTCAATGACTGAGCGATCGGTGCCTGTGACCCGGGACAACGTAGCGCCAGTGCCGTTGTTGACGTTCACCGTATGGCCGTTGCCGATCGAGAAGCTCTTCCAGTCGATGATCCCGCGCGTCGAGCTCTGGTTAATCGTCAGCGACGATCCTTTTGCACCGATGGACCCGCTGCCCGCGACGAACTGGCCACCTTGAGGGAGCGGCGGTGCGGCATGAGCGCCTGTCGCGCAGAGACCCACCACGAGCGGTACGAGCAGCGAAAGCGGTCAACGAGACACGTGAGTGACCGACAAAAACGGTCGCGAGAAACCGATGCAACGCTGGTGCAAGCTGCGCATTGAACCCTCCGGACATAGCGTAGTTGTTTATTACTTTTTGTCGGACGAACGTTTGCTACACCGCTTGAGCTGCCGGAAAGAGTTGGTAAGCTCTGCGCCCTTGCGCGGATAGTAATCGCTTACTTGTGAGCCGTTATGTGGGCCGCCGCACACACGTCGGGATGAGACCCCGCGACTTCTATCGACTCTCAAGCGGCCAGTCGTCCGATATTCTCCGTCGGTCTATCGGTCCTCGACAACCGCAATGAAAAGGACAGTCCTCGGGTGGCTCCTCATGGTCGGCACATTCATAGCCGGGTGCTCCTACGCTGCGACTTTGATGTCGCGCGACTCCGGGAGAACATTCTCGGGCCTCACGAAGGGCAAAATGGGAAAGGGGACGATGACCGTCAACATTGACGACGTTGTCTATACCGGACCGGCCGTTCGCGTTGGCTCAAACGACACTCTCGGGTTTGTCTCGACATATGGATTCAACAATCGGGGCGTTTCGACGAGTGCTTCCGCGGACAGCTATTCGATCGGCGACAAGTTCGTGACGGCCCTTCTCTCTTCTCAGAACGGGCACGGGCTACGGTGCGACCTTCGCGGTAATGGAAGGACTGGAGGCGGAATCTGTGTCAACGAGGGCGGAAAAGTCTACGACGTGTTGCTCGTGCGCGAGTGATCGGTCCATTCCTAGCGAAGGCTTACATACGTCCTGCGCCGCCGCCCTATGGTCCTGCGCCGCCCTAACGCCCACGCTCTCTGTCCGAACTGCCACCGGGAGAGACACTTTGGGGCAGGTTACGCCGACAAAGGAATCTAGCTCACAAGACGCTAAGCGAAAGCTTGTCAACGGCACTCTGGAATTGATACAGGTTCTACCGGCATCGGCACTTCAGATTTGATACACCGGGTTGTAGTGTTATTGCGGTGCCGACCGCATTCCGTTGGCAGAGCTCTCCTTTGTTGTGGTCGATCGCTTCGTAACCAATCCGGCTCTCCGCTTGTCGCGTAGTCGATAGCTCTCGCCCTGGATCGCGACGACATGAGCGTGATGCAATAGCCGGTCGAGCATGGCGGCAGTTAGCGTTGCGTCATCGGCGAACGTCTGGTCCCATTGCCCGAACGGAAGATTGCTGGTCACGATCAGACTGCCGCGCTCATACCGTTTGGCGATGACCTGGAAGAACAGGTTGGCTTGCTCACGGCTCATCGGCAGGTATCCGATCTCATCAATGATCAACAGCCTGTACGGATTGACGAACCGTTTGAGCGCGTCGCCCAGTTGATTCTGCCGATGTGCCGTGGTCAATATCATCAGCAGGTCCGCTGCGGTGATGAAGCGCACCTTGATTCCCGCTTGCGTTGCTGCGTAACCAAGTGCCATTGCAATGTGCGTTTTCCCGGTGCCACTCGATCCAAGCAATACGACGTTCTCGTTGCGCTCCAGAAATGCAAGGCTCGCCAGCTCCTGGACCTGCGATTTCGGCACGCCACTGGCCGCTGCGAAGTCGAAACCATCCAGGGTCTTGATCGCCGGGAAGCCTGCCAGGCGTGCAAACGTCGCGCGCTGTCTGACGAGCCGCGCTGTGTGCTCGGCCTTTAGTACCGATTCGAGAAACTCTGTCAGGTTCACGTCGTCGGCGATCGCCTTCTGTGCCAGGTGTGGCAATGCATCCGCAATGGTCGTGAGCTTTAGTTGAGCGCATAGCTGCGCCACGCGTTCGTGTGCGATGTTCATGCGGCAACCCGGATCAGCTGGTCATACACGGACAGCGGGTGCTGTAGCGGGGACAGCCAGTCGTGGAATCGCTCGCGCAACTCTTGTCCGCTCGCCGGTGTCGTTGCTGGTAACAGAGCCGGATACGGTGGCGGCAGGCTCTGCAAGGCCTTCTGCTCAACAATCAATTGCTCGCCCGGCTTCAACCGGGTCGTTCCATGTATCCGCACATGCGCAACTTCGCGTAGCCAACGCAAGACTTCAGTGTTGGCGGTCATCGCGTCCAGTTCGATGTTGGCCGCCTTGAACTGAGCGGCCAACGGAACGTAAAAACTGCGGCGCAAATATCCGTTCATCCGTTCGACCTTGCCTTTGGTCTTCGCGCGATAGGGCCGACAAAGCTGGGGCTGAAACCCGTAGTGCCGGGCGAAGTCAAGAAACCCCGGCTGGAAGCGGTGCTGCTTCGGACCGTATGCATCCCGTTCGATGACCACGGTCTTCATATTGTCGTACAGCGCACGGCGCGGCACACCGCCGAACCAGTTAAAACAGTTGACGTGACACCTCAGCAAAGTATCGAGCCGCATGTCGGAAACGAATTCGACGTAGGTCGCACGGCTATAGCCCAGAGTGGCCACGAATGCGAACAGATTCGCTCCTTTGCGCCTGCGGAACTCGACCCAGTCAACCTGCATCTGATCGCCCGCAGCAGTCTCGAATCGCACCAAAGGATCGGGCGCCGGTACCGGCCGCAATATGGCAACGAACTTGCGCACGATCCGCTCGCCACCGTCGAATCCCTTCGACTGAATCTCGCGCCACAGAACGGTCGCTGGAATCCAGTCCGGCGCTGCTGCCGCGATCCTTTCACGTAGATACGCTTCGAATGGTTTCAGTATCGACTCACGCGGAGTCGTCGCGGCTCGAAACGCCGGCGCGTCCTCCGCCGCCAGATACTTCCTTACCGTGTTGACCGAGCAGCCAACCTCACCCGCAATGGCACGCAGGCTCTTGCCCTGC
This sequence comes from Caballeronia sp. LZ019, assembly GCF_031450825.1. Classification (NCBI taxonomy): domain Bacteria; kingdom Pseudomonadati; phylum Pseudomonadota; class Betaproteobacteria; order Burkholderiales; family Burkholderiaceae; genus Caballeronia; species Caballeronia sp. LZ019. The sequence continues at coordinate 78,405 of NZ_JARTVZ010000004.1, forward strand.
TTGTGCAATATCCTGATCTGCATGTATCCCTCGTACGAGATCATCGCCGCTCAAAGCGGCCATTATCCCTTCGTCGAGGTGTATCAATTTACAGGTGCCGATGACAAGCTCGTCTTACGCATACAGAAGCGCCTCTGCTCAGGCCGGACAAGGCACGAACTTAGTGACTTCGACTCGCGCCTTTGCTGTGCGCCGCTGAAACAGATGAGCGCAACACGCCCGAGCACGAATAACAGAAAACCGTTGCGTAAAGAATCTCTTGTGCGTTTCCGCTAACGCGCCCACCACTGGCTCTCGCAGCCGTCTCACTCAACGAAACCCCACGCGCAGCGGTGCCGTTAGTGGGTTGTATCACCCTCGGCGACGTGCTCCCGTGTAACGCTCATTTCCGCTGGCGGGTGGACGCTCGCGGGACATGGCCGAACGGTCCCTCGTTCGAAGGTGCTCTACAGTGTGCGCTTCTCCGACGGTCGAGACGGCGCTTTGAACACCGTCTGAATGCCCGTCGGCGACTGCATCGCCAGAACGTATTTGTCGAACGCCACTAGCTGGCCCGTCATTTAATGCCGTTGACCTGTTGACCAGACACACCCAGACGGCCTTCTCTTCGCGCGTCAGGGCGTTGGGGAAATCCGCTAATGTCGCTCGATTGACGGACATGGTGACCTACCCGCTGTTCGGTCAACAGAACGGGCCGTGGTCGTTGGCGCGGTTCGACGACACGACTCCGCCGCGACCCTATCCCGCGTCTTCGTCATAGTAGCGCGCGGCGGCTTCCAGCATGCGGCGTCGCTCCGCCCGCACATAAATCGAGGTCGTCTGCAACGACGCATGGCCGAGGATCGCCTGCACGACGTCGGTCGGCATCTCGCGCGCGACCGCGCGCGTGCCGAACGTATGCCGAAAAGCATGCGCCGACGTGTTCGCCAACTGCACCAGGTCGTCGGTGCTGAAGTCCGCCAACGCGGCACTCTCCTTGGCCAGCCGTTGCACGGCCGTTCTGACGAGCCGCCCGAACGCATCGACGGTGTACGGAGCGTCGTCTGCACTGACATCATGTCGCTCGAGCGCAGTGCGCGTGCCCGGAATCCACAGCGGCGCAATCAGCGGCCCCCGTGCATGCGGCGCGTCAAAGTCACGCGTCCGGTCTTGCCAATGCGCGCGCAGCGCAGCGACCGTCGCGCCACTGACGGGCACCGTGCGCTGCTTGCGGCGCTTGCCGATGACGGTCAGCGTCCAGACGGACGACGAGCCGCGCCCTGATTCGGCCGGATCGAAGGAGCGGGACGACGTTGGCGGCGACGTTGTCTGCGACGGTGATCGGGTCGAGGAATTACGCGACGCGCGCCCGTCCCCGGGCACCACGGCGAGACGCAAATCTTCGCGACGGGCGAGCGCCGCCTCCGCGCGCCGCAATCCGGAATCGCCCATCAATAAAATAGCCGCCCGCGCGGCGCGCCACTGTCGCGCCTCCTCGTCCGACTCCGGGCCGATACCGTTGACCCCGTCGCAGTGGGCATCGAGCGCCTGACGCACCCGCGTCCATAAGCTCGCGGGCAGCGCCCGGTGCACTTGCACGGACAGCTCGCGCGTGACGGTTGCCGGTTCGTGCACCGCGCTCCACGGATTGCCGGCGAGATAGCGCACCTCGACCAGCCACGCGAACGCGGCGCGCAGCACCCGCACCGCATACGCCTGACTGTCGGCCGACAGGCCTTCCGGTGCGAACGGGCGCCACCGCCCGCTGCTGCGCGGTCGCTTCGGTCCCGTGAACGACGGCAACGGCCCTTCCAAAAAGTCCTTGTACGCCTCGCAGTCCTCGACCGTTAGCGACGACAGCGCCTTCTTTCGAACCACCACGCTCCACAGGATCAGCCGCTCGATCTCCCGCGTGTAGGCGCGCAACGTCGTCGGCCGATCGCGATAACGATGCAGGTACGCGTGCACCGCCGCGAGATCGTGCTCGGCGCGAATGAACGCAAAGCTCGTCGCCCGGTTGAAGCCTTTGGCTCCTGACAATTCGGCCGGCACCGCCAGGTGCTCGAACGGCGCAAGGCGTGGTGCGCTTTGATCGCCGCCGACCACGATCACGCGATCGGCGCCCTTCCCTTCGTTCACGCTTGCCGGCACCAGGGATGCGGTATCGACGTCGGCGGCGACTTGTACGCCCAGCGTCGCTTCATGCCGCCGCAGCCACGCGACGATCGCCCGCGCGCGCAACGCGCCGATGCGCGGCACCGAGCGCCACCAGCTGCCGCCGCGCGCATTGCAATAGTCGATCAGCCCGCCGAGCGTGCCAATGCCCTCCCCGTTCAGGCGCTGCGCGACCAGCGGCCGGAACCACAGGTGCACCGGGTGCGCGGCCAGCGGCACCGCCGCCGCCAGCGTCGACGCCTGTTCGACCATGCGCAAGGTCATCGCGGTGAGCTTCGCGCTGCCGTGCTGTTTGATCGATGCCTTCAGGTGATCGGCCAGCACCGACGAGCCGTGCCGTAACGCAAGCTGCACCAGGTCGTCGCGCATCGTGCGCAGATAGCGCTCCATCGCGTCGGCGCTCGCTGCATGCGGCGCGTGCTCGGGATCGTAGTAAAGCCGCGCGATGGTGGCCGCGGGTAGCCGCTGCACGAAGGCGCGCAGCGCGGTGAAGTCGGTGCGCGTGTAAGTGCGCGGCGGCGGCAGGGTCAGTTGTTGGGGTTGATTGGCCATCGCGGTGCCCTTATTGATTCGTCAACGGAAGCCAACGGCTCCCCACGTGCGGCTCGTTTGGTGAGGATTTCCAGGGAAGGACGGCGAGCTCATTCGGGCGACCCGGCCGATCCGCTGACGAACAGCCGTTGATCCCAGACAACGGCCTGCGGCGCCGAGACCACCAGGCGCGCGGCATCCGGATGGGCCGGATTGACCACCGCATTGCATTCCGCCCGCGCGACCACCGACGGCACGACCAGGATCGCCGATCTCGCCTCCTCAATCCACCGATCGCCGAAGCGCCGCGCGACCGGCGCATCCGGGGCATCCCAGCCGGCCGGCAAATCCTCAACCGTTACGCGTTCGATCGCCACCTCCTCTGGCACCTCGGCTTGCGCCCACACGTGATGCTTCGGGACCTTACCGATCCGCGCATGGACCAGCACCTCGAGCATTGCGCCGGCGAAGTTCAGCGCGCCGTAAATGACCGGTCGCCCTGGACTATTAAAACGCCCGCCGACCAGCATCGCGCCGGTGCCGCTCCACACCGGGTGACGCCGGTCTGCGATTCGAAAGATCCTCATCAGGCCGACACCTCAGCCGGATGCTCATAAAACGTCATGCCGGCAGCCCGTAGAACAGCTTCCACAGCAGTTCCTCGACGCGCCGCGCGCCGAGTTCGGTGAGCGCCACGTCGACCGGCGTGCGTCCCTCCAACAGCGGGTGCGCGGTGTTCAGAAACTCGCGGGTGTCCGCCTCGTCGTCCCACACATAGCGCGCAGTCGCGACGATGCGGGCCAAGCGCTCGGTCTTCTCGGACTCGTCCGGACTGAGCCTGTCGCGGCGGCGTTTAAACGTCGCTTCCGGCACGATGCGCGCGAGCAGGGCGCGGCGCTCCTCGGCGCTGCGGGTCGCGTGCTCCACACCTTCCTTAAGCGCCGACTTGGGCAACCCCTCGCGGACCTGCGCGTCGAGTTCGGCGACCGTGTGCGGGATGGACGGCAGCGCCATCACCGCGGCGATCTGTTCGGGCGACACCAGTAGCATCAGGCTCTCCTTGGAATCACTTGAACCTTCATTATAGTCCAAATGATACCCCTACCCGATTGGACCGGGGTCTAAAGCAGACTACCCGTCATTCTAGCGATTAAATGGTTCACTGCTAAGAGCAATTAGCAGACAAGGTAAGGTCGGCTAGTTGGCACGTGTCCTACGTTGACAGGCCAGCTTCCCCGCCTCCGCCCCGCCGTTTCCGCGGCCATGACGACCGCTGGGTCGCCCGGGCCACCCCCGTTACGCCGGCTTGATGTTCGACGCCTGCTTGCCCTTCGGACCCATCTTCTCGTCGTAAGTCACCTTCTGGCCTTCGGCAAGCGTTTTGAAACCCTCGGCGCGAACTTCAGAGAAGTGGGCGAACAGATCGTCGCCGCCGCCGTCCGGCGTGATGAAGCCGAAACCCTTTGCATCGTTGAACCACTTGACCGTACCGGTTGCCATGTGTGCTTGACCTATAAAGTTGAGAACGGCGCTGCCCTCGCAGCGCGCCAACCTATCTTGGCCGTGCGCCTCCTGCATGGCAACCCGGTGGTTCCCCGCCCGGGCGCTGACTGACGAGTTTTACCGGCGCGCGCGTGAGTCACGCTGATAGTTGACGTTACCATGCTCGAGTGGGAGGCTCTGCGGCTCTAGGCAAAGTGAACCCGGCGGCGACGCCGTCGGCCGCGCATGAGCGACGCTCAGCGATCGTCCCGGCGATCGACGACGGTGCGCGCAAGCAGCCCATGCGAGCGAACCTGGACGACGTGCGGCCCTCCCCTACCGGCTGAGCCCAGAAGCCGAGCACAAAAAGTAAGGAGGCAGCTGACGCGGGGAGCGCGCTTGCCGCGCAGGACCGGTCGATCCGAACGGAACGTCGAATTAGTCGCGACCAAGCGGCCGGCGTCTGGCTGCAGGATGTGCTCGAGGGCCGTTCGCTTCTAGGGCTGAACTTCAAGCCGTTTCCGTTCGCGACCCCCGTCGCCCACTCGAATAAATTCCCTGCGAGCGCCTTCGCACGCGCGGCTCGGGTGATCGTGCCGCAGGGTAAGCAGGCCGGGTCGCGCCCATCAGATCGGCGAGCTGCAGCCCCTCGGCGTTCGTCTTCGTGTCACAGATGACATTGTCAAAGGCGTCGCGCGCCGGCGCGCGGTCTTGCCGTCGCATACGGCGCACAGGCCGCTTTGAAATCGGCACCCTCCTTTGCGCCATGCGCCGTACGCGCCGCGTGCGTGAGCGCTTCGTGCCGCCGCTGGAGGCGCAGGAAGAGCCGCACCCCGTTCGGGCCATACGAGACGCCGACAGAGTACGGTATCCGGGGCTGGCGTCGCGCTGGGTCAGACCGCGCTTATCGATCGCGACGGCCACGACCTTGATCGGAACGTCGGCGAGGAACTGCACGAGGATACAAAAACGTCTCGCGGGCCTCCCTGCCGAGCTTCGAAAGGGCGCCGCACTTACGGCGCTTATCGATCTCGTGCAGCAGGACTCAGTCGTGCCTGAGGGTCGCCAATGTGAGCCGCTTGATGCGCGGGACGATCGCATCGGGGTAAGCCCTCTTCTGAACGTGCACAAACCCAAGACGAACAGCGGTACGCCTATCCATCGAGCTCAAGCTGTTGTCTCCGCGCTCGTTGACACCGACGATGTGCGCTGCATGGGCCCGTGTTGGTTTGGGTGGGTTGGCGGATCGGAGCAAAATCGCGCCCCGCGTCGCCCGCTGCCTGGGTGATTTGGGTGGCCCGTTACCGGTGCCGCCGTACCGATCCACGCTGCCTCGCGCGCGGATTTCAGCAAAGCCGTTCGTCATACAGGCCCGAGCCGGCTGCGGGCGAAAGCACAATCGACCGCTAGTTGCGTTTGGCAAGCGTGCTTGCAAGCCTCGTCGTTTCGCCGTGCCGCGGGTTCGAGTCTGACGCGACCGGAAGTCATCGGCATAGGGCGGTGTTTGATCCGCCCGCCGTCCGCGCCTTGAGCAACTGGCGCAGGCCGACAATGTGCTCACGCGCGCTTGCCGTCACGGGCGGTCGCTCACCGGTCAGCGACGATCGCACCGGCTGAACTAATGGTGCGGTGCGACGCTGCGCCTCGGCGAACTGCTCCAGATCCAACGCGGTGGCGGGGCGGAGTTTCCCGGCCTTGAGGGCACTCGCAAACGACTGCATCCAACCGGTGGCTTGCCGGCCGACGCGCTCAGTCACGCTGAAGATCGTCATCGAGTCTCCTGCGGCGCCGACGACGAATTGACGCGCGTTGTTGACATCAATGAACGTGCGACCGGCGTGCTCGCGCGCGAACCGCTCGGCTTCGCGCTGTTGCTGTGCCCGCTCGTGCTCGGCGTGAGCCTCTGCGTGACGACGGCGTACGAGCAGCCCGAAATCAACTGGATTCCGTAGCAGGGCGCGGAGATAGTTGATCGGCGCCTTGGCGCGCTTCAGGTGATCCCAGGTGGCCTCGACCACGTCCGACAGCCGCTTACCGTGTCCGCCGGCTTCACGCATCAACTTGAAGATCAAGAAATCAAAGAATCCCAGGGTGCGCAGGCGCTGAAGGTCCGCAGGCAGTTGGCCCGGTTGTCTCTTTTGAAAAACAGAAGGGCTTAGATCCTTATATATTCCACCGTCTGCCACATTGGCACACGGTGTCGACACAGTAATCGGGGCGGGGGAGGGTGCCGGCTGTGACGGCGCTTGCACGGCTTCGTTTTGTTGCGCGGGCGGCGACTCGATCAGGCCGAGCACGGCAGCCGCATGCTTGGTCAGGTGGAGGTACGCGCGACCGAACAACCCCCCTTCAACATAGCGGCCCTGCTGACGTCGATCGATCAGTCCGGCGGCTTCGAGATCGTCGAGACTGCGATAGAAGGTCCGCATGGATTGCAGCGCGCGGCCTGTGAGCAGTTCGCGGCGCGCAAAGATGGCGGCGAAGGGTTTAGCAGCGTCAACGGTGCGCGCGAGGGCGGACAGAACCTCTCGAGCGCGACGGGGGATTTCTTCGATACGTGCGGCCCGGAATGCCGCCCGGAAGATGATCCAGGGCAGGTTGGTTGAGTCGCAGCGAAAAGCGGTGAGGGCGGCCGTATCTGCGGGGTGTGCTTCACCCTCGCCGGCAACAAAGCGTTGCGCGATAGACATGTCGAGCGGTCCATTTCGGTGAATGGGTAGGTTTCACTTGACTGTCGATCTTGTTGCGCTAAACTCCGGGATGTATGTAGTCCCTTTCCAGTTTCCAGCTGGGGAGTAGTGCGGCAAGGTTTCCAGCCAAGCCCACAATCACAAAGGCCCTCAGTTTCCAGCTGCGGGCCTTTGTCTTCTATAGACTTAAAGTTCCTTCATTTCCTTCTCCATCAGCGCCTGCGTAGTACGAAGGGCTTAAAAATCAATGGTTTGCGTTTTTTTGAACCTGTGCCAGTTGTTCAAGGTGTTTGCGGATAGCGTCACGGACCGAGTTCGCGATCTCCTCTGACTGGAACTCGATGCGCATGACGTTCTTTGCGCTGCGGACGTCGCACCACGTCGTTTTTCCCGAGCGGATCTTGAAGTTCGTAGCTCCTGTCGCTGCTTTCTTGGGCTCGACGGAAGCGCGTACGAATTTAATCGCCTGCGATTGGTCAAACTTCCCATCCGCAAGACGTTTGACCGCCTCTAGCACTCGGTCGCTCTTGCCCGCCTCAGCGAGAACCGCCAACTCCGCCGCGGCGTTTGCTCCCAATAGCGCCATGTTCGCTTCAAGAATCTTCCGGGCTTCCTGCGGGAGACGTTCGAAGGATAATAAAGCGCTGATATGCGACGGACTGATCCCCACATGCTCTGCAACAGATGCCTTGGTCAATTCTGGATGCTCGTGTTGAAATCGCTTTATTCCAACGTATTTCTCGTAGTCGGTAAGGTCCGACTGCATCAAGTTTGCGAAGAAGGCTCCTTCATCGGCCTCTTCTGGCGTCGCCTCGCCCAGTACACAACGAATCGTTTCGCGCCCTAGTTCACGATAAGCATCGCTCCGATGGTGTCCCGAAATAATTTCGAATCCGCCTTGTGTCCGAGGAAGGACCACTACCGGATGGATGAGCTTGTTGTGCCGCAGATTGTCTCGCAGCTCGGCATACTTCTCCGGAGCCATGTATCTACGCCGGCCCGGGACCTCATGCAAATCGGAAAGAGGCACATCTACCGCACCGCCCATTTGCTTGGCTTCCTGCAGCTCCTTCTTGAGGCGGTCGATTTCATCCTGTTGCTGTTCCGACTTCGCCTGGAGGTGCATCAATTGACCGGGAGCGGTGCGAGGCGTCGTCGCGGCTCGCTTCTGTGCCTCGTCTGCCTCCTCATTTGTAAGGCGTATGTTCGCGGCCTTGGAGGCAAAATTTTTCATGCTCATGATGCGTTACCCCCTTTTTGCCAAAGAGCCGACACGCGATCGTTGACGCGATCAACGAATTGGTCACAGGGCGTTCGAATCCGACGCAAAGTCTCGGCACCCCCCTCATATGTCGTAATGTCGTAGACCGTCGCAAATCGCATATTCGTATTGCGAGCGACATCGGTTTCTGGAATCTCGACTGGAATGACGCGGTTACCGTAGAGTTGGCTAATCCACGATTGGACCGCCTTGGCTGCCGGCTTTGGCGTCATGCGCGTGATCAAGATGTCGAGGAAGTCGAATTCTTTGCGTGACTGTTCTCCGCGTGCTGCCATGCCTGTCACCAAATCCGAAAACAAGTGCCAAAATTGCACCATGGAGGCGAACGACAAAACGTCCGGCACGACAGGCACAATCACCCCATCAGCCGCGAAGACAGCATTGATGGTCAAATAGCTCAGCGTCGGTGCCGTGTCCAATATGATGTAGTCGTACTCTTCGCGCAGCGCTTCAAGTCCCGCGTGAAGGACGTTTTCAAATCGCTCGCCGCGGGCGCCCGCCGATGCGCGCGCAGGAAGCATGAACTCAGCGTTGAAGAGTTCAGTGGACGACGGAATCAGGTCTAAGTTCGGCCAATAAGTCTCTTGGGGAAGGGACCGCATGTCAAACTCGTCACCCCTCAAGTAGGCCTCGATCAAGGGCATGATGGTTTGCGAAGCGTCGACTTCTGCGTGCGGGTTGATCCCATACAGCGTTGTCGCACTTCCTTGCGGGTCGAGATCTATGTGGCAAACACGTTGACCACGACGCATCGCCAGTCCCTGTGCGAGGACGGTTGACATCGTGGTCTTGGTCACGCCGCCCTTGAAATTGGCGACGGCAATAACCTTGCCGGGACCCGATCTTGGAGTTGGAGCCAGTTCAGCACGGACCCATTGAACGGCCTCAACCACGGTGAATTGACGCGGCGACCCTCGACGGGTCTGCTTGCCTTGAGGAAGCTCGCCCTTTTTGAGCATGTAGGCCATTCGCTGGACGTCAATCCCGCACATCTCTTGGACCCGTGCTGAACTAATCGTCGGCGGAACCTTCCTTGGGAATGGTTCGAGTAGCTCGTCGCGAATCTTTTGCAGCATGAAGTCGGACAAACCAGCGAGCTTGATAAGATCTTCTGGCGTCGTCTTGCCGGGGTTGGCGAGGTCTAAGTCCATGGTCCGTTTTTATCGTCAAGAGATATTCTATCGACAGAAGAGTTTTTAATTCTAGCGATAGAATCAAGGCCGACTTTAGTCGGCAAGCTGGGTAAACGCAAGTTAACTTTGAGGTTTTGCGATCGCGCAACGCCTTGCAGCGCGGGCGGGACACGTAGGTTCCGCGAAACAACGTTAAGCGCCAGGGTCATCCGATCGCGTTAATCAAGCGCGTCGGTGCCCGCGCCGGAGGGCCTCTAAGCCGTTATCAGAAACGCTTTGCTTGCGGCGCGTACGCATTGACGCGAAATCCGCCGAGCCTTCGAACCAATGACCTTCATTTGCACCGGCACTAGTGCCAGTGTTCGACTGCAGCCGTTGCCTAACCGTCGTCACACCTTTTTCGTATCCTGCGCATGATACGACATTCTTAGGACGGACTGTTGTTTCTCGGATACGGACCGGAAACATCTCTATGAAACTGTTGTGGTCTTAGCCGGTCGTGCCCTGCGAGGGCGTGCGCGCAACGGTGGACGGCCGTGATGCACCAACAGCGCAAACCGCGCCGTTGCAGGGTAGCGTTGTGGCAGGGGCGGTCGCTCGCCACCTCCGTACTTCTCTCCTTGGTTGCGGTTACTCTATTTCGGCAGTCGATAGAGTACGGAGCACTGCCGGTGTCCGAATATCCACGGCGGAGAGCCCACAGCTGCGAGCCGGCCATTCCTTGACGCCGTCGACGCGGCGCTCGCTGGGCATCCTAAGGCGCCAACGGGGTCGCATACGCCTCCGCCAATCGACGAGAGCGCCAAGGTCGAACTGCGCGTCGGGACACGGCAAACACCCGCGGAACTCGGGAAGTTCTTTGAGGCGCTCTGGTGATGCCCGGTTCGCTTCCGCCACGATTCTCGAGTCGCTTGGCGGCTTCACGCTGAATCAGCGCCTTCAGCGCTTCGCGAACCAGCGATGTTTTCTCTTCTACCTCTATAGGCGCGAGCCTTGGCGCTCAAGCCATCATCAAGAGCGATGATTGTAGGCCTCGCAAGCTCCTATTGATGCTTGATTATTGGTGTCAAATGATGCCCATGCCAATGCGCGCGTTCGCAACTGCCGGGCGGTCATAATCCTCGGCCTCGGCGTCCGTGATCAACCGGCCATTGTCTCCGTCATCACTCGTTTTCCCAATCACAAGTCGTCCGTGCGCCGGTTAAGAGCAAGCGTGTGAACGATCTCAGGAGAGATGAGAAACATCGATTTAAGTGTGCATCGGCCGCGCACCACCCGTTCGCGCTCGCGCTGCTGCCGTGCCCGCTTTGCCTGCATCAAGGCATTGCTCGGCCGCCTTGGTTTCTTCTTCGGTCATGGATTATTCCGGCTGCGTGTTCGCGTGCTCATCACAGCGGGTTCGTATCCATCCGCTACTCATGTCTCCGTCTAGGCCACGAAGCTTGCCACGATTCCCGCACAGGTCGCAGATGCGCAGGCTCATGGCCTCAGCTAGCTTGATCATGCCATGTTGCAGGGGCTCGGGTCGCTGCACGTGGAAACGCAAGCCGCCCATCTTTTCTCGGACCTGCCACGCCGTGACTTGCGGCGCTCCCTTCGCTGTCGCCTGCTGCAATTGATTGCACAGCGTGTCAATCAGATTGAACCAGCCGTCCCGACACCAGATCCGCTCTTGTCCCGAGAAGATCTGCGGATAGCGCTCAAATAGCTGTTCCTCGAGGTCTGGGTTCATCTCGTTGTCTTTGAAAGCGTGTCTTGGTTCGGTGCGTCGCCTTCTTCTAGTCCAGCGCCTGCCGAAGCGCGTTAACGCGTCGTTTGAATAGGTCATCGACGATGATTGTTCGATCGCGCATCGCGTCGGGACTGCCGAGGTCAATATCGATCAAGCAAGACGCCCATTCCACCAGGACGGGTAGCTCGCGCGCAGGAGCCAGTTGTGCCCGAATCCCGGCCATAAATTTCGCTTCGTCGCTTGGCATCGCAGTTTTCGCAAGCAGTAACGCGCTGGCCGTCGCAGTGGTGGCCGCGTTGACTTGCCGTGCACAGGTTGGCGAGCGCAACAGTTCGCTTAGGCGATTGCACAACGCAACGTATCGCCCGCTCGCGCACACTTCAGCTAGAACAGCACGAGCAGTAGCGGGTTCGTCATAAATTGGCTTCAGCCCTCTGGCCTCCAGTTCACGCACTGCGTCCTCGACCGCATTCGCGACGCGGTCAGCGAATACCTGGCTCGTAATGTAGCGACCTAATCGGCTACCGCGGGCGGTTCCGGCGTTCGCGACAGCGACAGGAACGCGTTCCACGGCTTCATCACGTGGCTCACCGTCGCGCACAATATAAGCAGGCTTGATTCCCTTGGCCTCAAGCTCGTTCACGGCCTTTTCGATAGCGGCGTTCGCGCGTTGTAGAAATTCGTCACTCACCATGTAGCGGCCAAGTTTGTCGGGCGGCATGTTTCTTCTCCTTGATGACGCAAGGATACGCGTGGAGCCTAGCGCCGCGAAAGCAAGATTCTCACGTCTACCACGCATCAGCACCCTTCAGCTGTTGACGATGGCAGTAACGCGGACGAAGATTGGGACCCTTCTGTGGCTCGCTGAACGAGGAGGCAAGCTCCCAAGAGTCCACGGGTCCTACGGGAGCATTTCCGACACATAATCCCTTCATCGTGCGCGACTCGCGTCGCGATCGCATTGCCTGCTGCCTGATCGACAGTGTCCGGAAAGGGCAGGGCGCTAGTCGGGGAGCGCGGTTACCAACACGCGAAAACGACAAGTCTGCTATGCGCCGCGCGACCTTCTGGGATAAGCGCTCGGACGTCCCGCAGCGTCGGGAACAGACGCGAGGGGAATGCAGAATGCCTAGGCGACCGATCGCTGGCAAGCCATCGGCGCAGCCGGTGCAAGAACTGCTGAAAGGCAAACTGGCCGCTGTCGGCTCCGGCAATGACCAGTTCTTTGCCGACAGGAAAAGCCTTACGGGTATTAGCGGGCCAATGACCCAGGTACGCCGGTGCGACGCCATCGCCGGTGTCAATCAGACTAACAAGAGCGGACGAGATGTCGGAGATGCCGCCGCAGCTGATTGACCGTTTTGGGCTGCGCCTCAGCTGCGGCAGACTGAATCAAAGCCGATTGGTCGCGCGATCCATTCTCGGGTTATAGCAAGCGCGTTCGACTTGCACCGGTTCTGTCAACGCGAGCGGGCGTGAGCAACTGGCTTCGAAAGAAGGACGCGACCGCCGGGACGGCGAGGGCAGCGGCGACGACAACCGCGACGAGCTTAATGATGCATACCTCCGAGTCTTGGTTGCTTCGCAGACGATACCCTTTGCGTTCGCGTAGCCCGAGCACGGGTAAGGATTCGCCTAAGCAGCGTGTGCATGCAACAAGCGCGTATTGCGAACTAAAGCCGGGGCCGAAAGGGTCTGACGTCGTCGATCGGTTCAGGGTTAGCGGGTACCGGCGCTGCGCCTGGCTTCGTCATCGACTTGGCAGCTTCCCGAAACTGCGCCCAGGCGGAACGACGCCGTGCGTAGTGTCGGCGTGCGGTCCTGACCGAATGATGCCCAAGCAGTTCGGCGACCTCCTCTTGCGACTTCACCGCTTTCGCATTCGCCGCGAATTGGTGCCGAGCGGAGTAGAGCGCGTAGCGTCGCTTCGAATCGTTGGGCCACAGCGACCGGCAAGCGCGGCGCAGTGCTCCGGCGCAGCACTCGTGGACCTGCGCAAATGTGAGTCTTGTCGCAAGCAGTGCGTTGAGCGACTCGAGATGGGCTCGGACGACCTCGAGGTCGTCAGGGTGCACGGGAACGGACCGGCTCAAGCCTGTGCCACGCCCGTTGGTCGCCTTGGCGTTCTTGACGATAAGTTCCTCTCCGTCGACTGAGAGGCTCGCTTCGCGCCACTCGCACGGGCGCAACCCGGTGCTGACTGCAGCTTTGAGCCAGAGCGCTGCACGGCGTGAGTAGTCACCGCCTTTCGCCGGATTCGAGAGCTTCGCAATCAGTGCATCATAATCGCGCTTCGGAACCCCCTTGCGTTTGCGTGATGAAGTCTGACCGACTTCGGATTCCGGCTTGCAGTTGGCCCACGATAGCGCCCGGATCTGTTCGGCAGCCTTGGCGAAAAGTGGGTATTGGGTGCGTTCAAATTCGATGTCGTACCGGCAGGCGATGCTAGCTTGGTACTGGCGAAAGGTCGCCCACTTCCACTCACTCGCGTGCCGTTCCATGTAGGCGATGACGTCGTCGGGTGCCGGATAGGCATCTTCGTGTAACCACATTTCCCTGGCCATGCGGCTCAGGATCTGATGGGCCCGTCTTAGGTATTTGGTGATGGTGTCTTCAGTTCTGGTTTGACTGCGTGCGCGGTTTCGGTCCATGGGTGTGGTCTAGGTCGTATTAATTTCTTATGCGGATGAGTTCAGCCGGCAGCAACTCCGATGTGTTGCCGGCTCCATCAGCCGTTCTTGCTCGGTCTGGCCGATCGAGAACGCGTAGCGATGCTCGACCGAAGCGGTGGTCTATTCGAACCGGATCCCCGCTTTCTCGTGCTTGATGTAATCATTGATCGTGCAGCCTGCCGAATGGCATGCGCCGGATTGGTTGCAGCACGTATCGATTCCAAGCCCCGATCGTGTTCCGAATGATCGCCCTTCGGACACCAGATCATTCTCGCTACAGCGAAGCTGTACGTTTTCGACTAATAGAGTTTTCGCCGCGTTACCCGTGCTAATGGGGCGCGCGGTAACAGCCCAGGCCGTCGCAAGTCCGAGCATAATACCGATTCGATGGGGAAAGCGGTGCAGGTCAGTGATCCGGTGTTGTTTGTGCGCAATATAGATACTTAGTAACGCAGAGCAATTATCAAATCGACGCAACGCGCAGTGTGCATCGCCGGTCAGCGGCCCTGTTCGTTACAACGCACGAGGCTGTGTTCAGTAACGGCCGCCTCGATCGATTGGAAATTGCCGGGCACACCCATCGCACTTGGGAAAGCGCCGAGCCAACTCGCAGTTCGTCGTCCCAGCAGACACCGGCTGCGTGTTCGCATCTGTGGCTGTTACAACGCATCGACGGGCGCGCGGTAACAGGCCGCACGCAAATCCTAACTGACCCGTTCAAGGGACTGGCATGCGATGCGTTCCAACGCTTCTTTCACCTAACACAGCGCCGCACTATCGGTTGCCATGTAGCGCGCATTGGGGATCGCCAGTAACCGACGATGGCTGTTACGACGCATTGCGCAGTGCGTTGTAACGGCCACCTGCATTGATTCAAATACGGCGCAATCGCCCGCGGCAGTTGGGAAAGCCGTGAGCCGCTTCCCGGTTCGTTGCCCGTTCGAGAGATTAGATGGGTGTTCAGATGTCGGGCTGTTACGACGCATGGCTCAACGCGCGGTAAAAGCCCGACACTAGGATGCATTCGATCCTCGAAGGCACTGGTGAATCTCGTATATAGGATCTTCCCCTAACTCATGCTCGCAAGTCGTCTCAGGCATTGCTGGAGCCAAACGACGCGAACACGACGCTGGCACGCGTCGTCTCGCGCGTGCGCTCCGCCGATATCGAAGAACGACGCCGCCACGCGTCATAGCGCGGGACGCCGCAGCTAACAATGTCCGCATCACACAGGGACGACGCTAGAACGACGCAGCGAGGCGTCATAGCGTTCTGGTACCGGTCGGTCAACGAAGTAAAATGAAAAAGCGAACGACGCCGCCACGCGTCACAGGCCGGGAACGTGCCGGCGAACAATGCTTAACTCGCGCGGGAATGACGCCACCACGCGTCGTACGCTGGTTACTACTCGCTCAGCGATGCGGATAGCAAGGAAAACGACGCATTCATGCGTCATAGACTCAATCCCCTGAGGGCAACGGTACTCGCAACGACGCGTCAATGACGCAACGCGGCGTGTTTTTCGCGCTGCGCGTCGATTATCGAGATGCGATTAGGGCAGGTCATGGTGGTCACGCGGTGACACATCGACCAACAACCGACGATGAGTGCGGCCTCGCGGTATCGTTCGGGCCAGAGGAGGTTGACAAGGAGGTCGGTATCGCCCAAACGAGGATGAAAACATTGACATACCGATGCTCGACGGAGACATGAAGACAGCTAGGACGCTATGTGCGCGGGCACATAGAGCAAGTCTCTCGGTAGTCGGGCGACAAGGATTCCGCTCCCGCTTTATGCAATCGTCAGATTTGCGGACGGCTGATAGGGCTCTGCGACGTCGCGGCGATTTCTGCTGCGACTCTCTCTCGCCTTCGCTCGCTACTTCCCGTCGATCAAAATCTAGCCTCACTGTCTGGGGCTCGCTTATGGAGCGGCGCCTTTTTCTCGGCCAGTTCCTGTGGCACCTGATCAAGAGGCACATTCGGCCTAGGATCGACTAATGACTCTAGCCCCTGCTCTCGCAACGACGTTGCATAGGCATCGGCGCTCGAGTGCGTCTGCATCATCGCCTCGGCGCGATCCGGGCAGACAATGTACGGCCGAACGCTTCTCGCCGTCCAACCGGCCGCATCAAATACTGCGGCCGATTGCTGTAGACGCATCCCAGGTCGTCAAACGTTGTCGATCAGTACGCGTGACGCCTCCTTCGGCGCGGTCGCCACCTCAATGGAGTTCGCACCCTCGAGCCTGCCCTCGCCGATAGCAGGCGGCGAACGAACTGTTCGCCGCAAAAGGGCGACGAAGCTCACCCCGTGCTTCCGACTAGGCGATCCACGCAATCCAACACTTCTGGAAGGCGTCAACCAATATTGAGGCGAGTACAGCTCCCGGGTGACAGGGAAGTCTGCACGCAGCCCGGGGTATTGCACGCATCTAGACCTGATCGCTGTATGACAACGGCCTTGCCTTGATCTCCCTTTTTCCACGAGCAGAAAAACAACAATGCAATTGTGTATCAATGTATCGATACGCACAATCCGGTCTTGATGTGCGGGTGACGCAGGCACGCGTCGTTTATTAACAGCGGCAAAAAGGAGACAGCGATGGTTAAGGGTAAAGTAGTTCGCGCGGTGGACGTTGGCTATGGCAACACGAAATTTACGGTCGGAATGCTGGACGGCGGCCTGGACTCGATTTGTGACTTCTTTCCGTCGCTGACACCGATGGCGTTGCACAATGACTTCTCCCGCGCCATCGGGCGGCAGCGGGATACGTTGAAAATCGAAATTGCAGGTGAGACGTACGAGTGTGGCAAAGATGTGCGTTTGGCGTTGGGTGGAGGCAGTCACGACCGCGTGCTTGACGAAGATTTCTGTCTGTCGAACCGATATTTGGCGCTTGTCCGGGCAGCGCTCGGGTACATGAGCCTGGATGAGATCGATTGCCTGGTGCTCGGCTTGCCATTGACGACCTACGGGGCCAAGCGCCGCCTTCTTGAACAATTTATTGCGGGAGAGCACCGCGTAGGGAACAAAACTGTGACGATTAACAAGGTCTCAGTTGTTCCTCAGCCGATGGGCGGCTTCTACGACTATGTCGTCCAAAACAATACGGTCGACGCCATCGATCACGAAATGAACCTCATCATCGATCCCGGTTACTACACCTTGGATTGGGTGGTGTCCGAGGGCAGCAGGCCGATCGATTCGCGCTCGTCGGCAGTCAACGAGCAGGGCGCTTCTACCATCCTTACGGCGGTTCGCGACGCGATTGAGGCCGACCTCAACTGCGATCCGGGCGATATCATGCGCATCGACGAATCGCTGCGTACGGGACGTGTTTTGCGCGTCCGCGGCCGGCAGGTCGGGCTTGAAAAATACCGTCCGCTGATCCGTCAGATCGCTGATTCCGCGGTGCATAAGCTCATCAGCGGCACGCGAGGCGTCGTCGATATCGAGAATGTCATCCTTGTGGGCGGCGCAACTCATCTCTACCGCGACGCGGTAAAGGCTCGCTTCCCGAACCTCGAAGTGCATACGGGTGACAACCCCGTGTATGCGAACGTCCGTGGCTTTCAAATGTTGGGGGAGCAATGGCTGCGCTCGAACGGAAGCCGATGAGACTTAACGGCATGGTGCACGACGTTCTCGATGCGGGGCTATATGACGCCTTATCCGCCGTCACGCCGCGCAAACGCATGTCGGTACTGCGCCGGCTTGCCAATCTAGGTCTAATGGTGGAGCAGGGCGTAATCGTGGCTGCAGCGGTCCCTGATGTGACAGGATCGGTCACCCCCGCGACGGTCGCCGAGCCAGGCCCGGTCGTGCCGCAGCGTAGCCCTGCGCCAGCGTCGTCGCCAGGAGCTGGCAACCAGGTTACGACTATTGGCGGTCGGAATGTGCCAGATGTCGCGACCGACGCAATGGCGGAGGAAGCGCCGATGCACATGGGTTTGTCCGCCGGGCAACGCTCCCTCATGAAACGGATGGATATGTCGATCATGGACTAATGCGGTCGACGGTCATGGGCACGAGCTGCCGGCGTATCAGCCGCTGGCGAAGGTTCTCTCATGCATCGGGCGCTGTTCCAGGTCCTTCAATCGCGGCCACTGCAGCGATGAGGCGTCACCGGCTTCTCGCCAAAGCGAACGCCCGCTTGTCCGCTAGCCATATATGCTCTTGCGCGGTGGCACCGTCACACGATCCGTCGTTGCTTCGCCGAAGTGATCGATTCATCCTATGCTGCACTGGCCCACGGAAGTCCCCCGCTTACGGCTGTCCGCGCGGCGTGAATCCTACGCGTCGTCGGGTGACGGGCTGAGCGCGCCCGGTTAGCGCGCGGCTTCGAAGGGGCCAGCCACCATTGCGGTTTTACGGGCGCGGCTCACCGCGAGGCCGCAGGGCGGTTGAATAGCCCCGGCGAGTGCTGCGTGGACGCTTCGCTGTGAAAAGGGTGATGCATCGCCGATGCGAGATGGTCGCACGGAAGCGGGCTGCTACCTGCTGTGGACTTTGAGCAGTAAGCATGGTTTGCCGCCTGCAACACAACCCGAGCTTCTACAGCGCAACTTCAATCTCTGGATGGAACCGCGCGTGGGCCTCGACAATCGACGGACTGTGCGCGCGAAAGGAAGTAGCCGTCAGTGGTTGATCGCTGAATTGGGTCATCACGGGATGAGTAACGATCGCGACATGGTGAAACTCTTCCAGCTCCAGCAGCTTGCCGATGAGGTCCGGCCGACGTGCGACAAAGTCAGACGGGCGGGACCAGTCGTATTTGTTCTCGGCCTTCTTGCCCTCGCTTGCCACCACCCACTTTTGCCAGTAGTCAGCGATCTTTCCGACGAGATCCTTGCTGATGCGCATCATGTTCAAGACATCATGATCTTTGACCGACGAGGGAGGCATGACCTTGGTGTACAACGGTCGCTGGAAACCCGCCAACAGATCGACGACAATCATTTCGAGTTGATGCGCATCGGCGTACTGACGCGCAAACATCAAGCCGTTCAAGCGTTGGTGTCCAGACAATCCCGTTATGAATCCGGGTAGCGACTCCTGAAGCGGCGTGGTAATCGAGCGCACGTGAATCCGGTGCGGGACGCTTTTCGGCTTGAAAAACTGCACGACCGTGACGTCGATGCCCGGTCGCTTGGGCTTTTCCATTGACGTGGCCATCACTGCTCTTTGCGCCACGTTCCGCGAGCGAACGGATCAGTCACACCCTGGCGGTCAGCAACTTCCGTCGCAATCTTGCGGAGCGCATTGCGTCGCTTGTCAGCCGAATTGGCGTCGAGCCTGCTGACTGCTTCCATCAAACGCTCAACGGGCTTTCCTACGGCACCCTGGTCGCCAAGCCACCGGTATGCGGCGGCTGGCTCACGCCCGTGAGCGATCGCATACTCTTTCTTATGGGAAGGATCCTCGGGATTGAACCCAAGTGAATGCATGTCGCGACGTATGTCTACGACCCGAGCCATGGGAATCGTTTCGGGATGCTCCAAGTAGAACAGGAGAAGGATGCAAACGGCCATATCGTCGATAGGCTCGGACGGCTTTTTGTGCAATTCGGCCCATTTTTGCCGCTGCAAGCCGAGAAGTTCGCATGCGGCGCTGATCGTGAAGCCGTGCCTCGTACGCCACATTTCTAGATCGACTGGACGCACCGGTTGCACTTTACTGGCCTTATTCATTTGCCTGCTTACGTATTGACGCATTATCGATCTGAACTCGCCGAGGGAATGCGTGGTGAACTCTCTAATCCGACTACGCCGAGCGCACCGCCTGGCGCTATTTATGTTGGCCAGCTCATCGCGGGCGACGAGGCTCAAAGGGAGAAAGACCGAAGCCCCAGGCCATTGACATAACCGCGAATTCGGCAAGCGATGCAATCATGCATTATACACAAGATGTTTTCATATCGATAAGAGGATACGTAAGCCAGTAGTCGTAACACACTGGGTGGACGATTATTTCGCCGCTGGGACGGCACCGATCTAAACTTACAGAAAGAGGGCAATGCAGTAGCCCCGCGTGACTTTTCTCACGTTCTGAAACCATGCTCGGCGACCGCTTGACGGAGGCCGTGCTGCCGAACGCTGGCCACGCCATGGCGCCTGAACAGCCAAAAGCAATGGGCGATGCAATCTCGACCTTCGCCAAGCGCTTTAACCAGATCGCTGATTGAATCGATGCGCGACTCTCTCGCCCCGGAGGATGACCTCGAAGTCAGCCCGCGAGCTGACAAACTCGCGTGCCAACTGATGACGTGCCCCTACCGACTCAGCAATTCGCGCCGGTGGCGTCGATGCTTCGCTTCCATAACGCCCCTCACGAACTTGACGAACCCGATTGCCGGAGCACCAAAGATATGACATCAGCGACGTTGAGCGAGCAGTGTGCTTGGTACGGCCACCTGCCCCCTCCGAGCGTTTAGAGCGTAAGGTTCGATCTGTTCGCATCGACCGCCTGCTGGTCTACTTCTTTCCGGTCAACCAGTGTCTTTGACCACGTCGAGCAGAAAACGTCGTCGCCGTACTGGCCTTCGAGTGACATCTGCAGGTACTGAAGCTTAGGATAGAACTGCGTTATGTAGCGCCGGGCGATCGCGTCGAACACGTTCCGCTCGTCGTGTGACAACCCGAGCTCGGCATGTCCGGTCGGGATGATGGCGTGATACGGGTCAACCTTGGAATCCTCCCAGCATGGGTACTGGACCTTGGCGTTGGCCCCGTTCGTGAGCTTCGTGTACATGCCCACAGGGCAGCAAGCTTTTTCGGGGCCTCGGCGTGCATCGACTGCGGGAGATACCGGCAGTCGGTGCCGATACAGATGACCATCTTCCTCTTCTCATACAGCGACCGGGCCGTATCGTGCGTCTTCTTCGCCGACATGCCGTACCGCGCCGACATTTCCGTCTGCAGCTGTGCGAGGTGGTACGGCAACGGCGGAGCCTGTTCGCAAGTGTTTCCTTGGTAATTGGTCACGATGCCCGTCAGACCCGCGTCTAGCCGCGCGACAATCGCCTCGGCTAAGCGCCGGTCGATGATGCGACCTTTCTCATCAATCCCGCGCTAGTCTGCGCCCTCGATGCGGCGTTTCCAGGTGAGCACGACGCCATCCGGTAGTTTGAACTTCGGAACGTAGTACGTATTAGGCTTGAAGTCGCGGATCTCGAGTTCGCGCTTGATCACGAGCGCGAGCATCTGAATCGCCTCTAATCCGTTGACAATGCCCTCGGCGAAGTAGCGGCATTCGCCCACATCTCGCAGTCGGACGAGTGCCCCCTCATCGTTATTCCTGCGAGCCGACGGCGCGAGTGCAACCCTCAGCGAGGCCTTATCCAAGGCTCGAAACACGACCCGCTCGACAGGCTTGCTTCGTCCGGCAATGGTTTTACGCCCCGCCGGTCGAACCCGGCAACCGCGATCAGCTTGTCAGCTATGTGTTGGTCAATATCGCGCGCGCCGCACGCGTTGACGATAATGTCCGCCTTCGCGCAGGAGGCGGCCTGCGAGCTTCCGCTGCTCGTCCTTGCCATCCGGCCGCGTCGGTGTTCGGTCGAAAAATCTCCTATAGGGGCTAGGAATCTCGCGCCGCACGTTGACAGGGACGCCGCCGAGCGGAACCCAGTTTATGTGCGTTACCGTGTCGCCGTTCTTCAGCCGATATGCGCCGTTGAGACGCTTGGTGATACCCAAGTACGCGGCGACGTGCTCGGGCACCGTCGAATCCGTAACGAATAACACCGCTTCTGCATACTTAGCCACTCCTGACATACGGCCAACGAACATCGGGCGAAACGCCCACTTATGCACCACTACGGCAAGGACCTTGCTCCCCTGTCTGTCATTGTTGGGAGCGATCGGTAGTTCCACGCAAACCGTTCTGACATCGGCTTGTCCACGGCCCGAAGCCTGTGCGAATCCGACCCGACGGCCCTGCCGCACGCAAGAGGCTGGTCTAGCACAGGGCATGCGCAGCGTCCGGCGGTGGGCAAGTAATCGTCTGGCAGTCACTCAAGATTCGGCCCTGCTTTCTCGATAGCCGCATCGATGGTCGCCTGCAAATCGAAAGTATCGGCTTCGATCTTCTCCACCTTTTCTTTCAGCACGGCGACGAGACCAGCGTTCGCGAGCAAATCGGCGCCGGCCGGCGCATCTGCCAACGCATCTTTGACCTTCTGCTCGAGGGCTACATCAGCATGAGCCCGCTCGTGGGTCTCTTTCAAGGCCACCGACTTGTCGGGCCGCGCCCAAGCCGGCGGCTTGCCCGCGCTGGGCTCCCACTCTTCCATGAACACCTGGGCTGCGAAGATGCCAATTTCGTGCAGCGCTTTGAGCGCCAGACCGGCATCCCGGAACGCCCTTAGCTCGCGCTGCCGCGTTGTCACGAGATCGGCCTCGCCGGCACAGGTCACGAACTCGACGTAAAAGTAGTTTCCATACGCCGCTCGCACGTTGGCCGCGCGTATCCCGCCAACACGCACGGCAAGCCGTGCCTGATCTATGTCGAACGCTTGGCGCATCCCGCTCTCTCCACCGAAATGATCCATCGAAACGAAATCGCTGTTGACAAACCCCATCCCTGCCTGATTAATATTACTACATGACGAAATATAATATTTCGAGTCCGGCCTGATGTCCAGCCTCTCCGTCGGAGCACCCATGAGCCCTGCGAAATCCGCCTTTCTGCGTGAGCGTCACCCCTCATCTTCTCCGCCACGGAGCAGAGTCACCCGCATGCCCCGTTCAGCTACCGGGGGGGCCACTGCGGCGACGGCTGGGCCGGGTTGCTCAACGACCTCTGCCGCAAGCTGCAAGCGAGACCGCCGAAAACGGATCATCCCAAGTCGTGGCGCTGCAGGTGAAAGAAAAATCCGGAGCCATCCGCTTCTATGCCGCCGACCTCGCTGCCCGTCAACGAAATCTAGTCCAAGCAGCCGAAGCGGCCAGCATGACCACCTGCGAGACGTGGCGCACCCGGCGCGCTGATCGATGGTCTGTGGGTCAAGACGCGATGTTCTGCCCACGCGGCCGACTAAGGGCCTAAGGCACAACGGCAACACCAGGAGAACGCAATGCAAGACCGTATCAATTTTCTGGATCTCCGCGAGTTGATTGGCATCGCGAAGCGGGGGAGCCCAGATCGCGACGAAGCGCGAAAGTTGAAGCAGTGGGCCGGACTCCTGCTGGAGCACGCAAACAAACGCTTCGGCGCGCAGCTCACCCCTGGCGTACAGGCTGGACTTCGAACACTTGCCGAACGGCACCCTAACTTTTCCGAAGCGGTAGATTTCCTGTCCGCCGAGATGGCATTTGCGCGTGCCGCCGGGCATGGGCTGTCGTTCGCGCGGCTGCTGCTCGTCGGCCCAGCCGGCACGGGCAAGACCACCTTCTGCCTTGAGCTGGCAAAACTACTTGGCGTGCCGTCTCAGGTAGCCTCCGTGAATAACGTCCAGACGTCGGCGTTTCTGACCGGAACGGAACGGCATTGGTCGAATAGCGAACCCGGCGCGGTGTTCCAGTTGCTTGCCAATAGCGCGTACATTAATCCGATCCTCGTCCTTGACGAGATCGACAAAGCGCATGGGCACCACCAAGGCTACGACCCGCTCAATGGGCTGTACACATTGCTGGAGCGCCGTACGGCGGAGCGCTTCTTCGATGCCGCTCTCCCCGGAGTGCATTTTGACGCGTCACGCATCAACTGGGTTGCCACCGCGAACTCGCTGGAGCCCATTCGTGCGCCGCTGCTGTCGCGCTTCAACGTCTTCCAGATTCGCCCACTGTCGGAAGATGAATTGCGCGAGGTCGTTGCACGCATGTTCGGCGAACTGCTGGAAAACAATCCGGCCGTTGCTAGGCAGATTGACGGCGCGTTACCGGACGAGGTACTCGACGCCCTGTGCGAAAAGCTCGGAACCGGCCGGGACATCGACCGCATGCTGCGGGTTCTGGTCGGCCGCACGTTGCAGGCCGGTGAGTCGGCCGTGTCCATCCGTTCCATTCCGGCCCATGCCGCGAAGATGCAGGGGGAGTATGGCAGCGAGCACCGCCGCCCGATTGGATTCTATTGAGGAGCGCACCACCGTGAAGGACATTCTGGATCTGAATCTGGATGCGCTGGACGAACAGATGGCGAAGATGCGCGACCAGGTCATGGACGCGCTACTCGACGGCTATCCGGCACTCGCCCGTCTGCAATTCGCCCGCACACGCGTTGGCACGAAGGATGAATCCTTTATCGTGCTCGACGCCTTGCCCACGGTCGTCAGGAACGCGTTCACAGAGGACTTCACCTGCGCGGCGTGCCTCATTCAGACGAAGTGGACGGTTGCCTCCCACAGGGATTGGGAGAAGTGGGTCGAACGGCTGAAAACATGCACGTACCCTCCCGCCGGTGACTTTCAACAAAACGCGGAGCAGGCGCAATGATCGCCTTTCTCGACTTCGATGGCGCGCTGCACCTTTTCGCCGAACGCCATACGCAACGTATCGGGGCATTCAAAGTCTCGAAGACGGATTAGATGACCACGCCTTCAAATGAGGATCACGTCTTGACCAAACCAAATCTTCGCGCTTTGAAGGAAGTCGCCGTGGGCTATGGAACAGCGATGACGGCCGCCGAACTGATTGGCGTTCTTCAAAGGATTCCGCAGGGCGCTCGTCTGACGGTGCATTTCTCCCAAAAAGGTATGCCTAGCATGCGGGAAACCCTGCACCTGCTCGAATCGCCAAAGAACGCGACGCGACTACGCAACGCCATTGCTGAATTTCGAGAGGCGAAAGCCATCGAGGCGACGAAGAAGTTGCCACCAGCCGTGTCCAGTCTTGCCGACGTTAAGCTTGACACCGAGGTGCAGGCCGTCATTTTTGATGCGTTCGGGACGCTCTGCCGGATCACAAACCTGCGCAAGCCGTTTCTGCGCCTTTTCAATCTTGGCGAAAGACGAAACTTCTGGCCCGCGAGGAAGACCGTCATGACGAAAGCCCTCGACCTGCGTGCAGGGGCGGAGGCATTGGGACTAACCCCGCGGTCCGAAGTGATGACTGCGCTGGAAGCCGACCTCGCTGCGGAGCTTGCCAGCATCGAGCTTTACCCCGAGACCATTGACGTGCTGACCAGCTTTCGCGAGCGCGGCATCAAGCTCGCAATCGCGTCAAATCTCGCCATGCCGTATGCGGCCCCGCTTCGGGCCCTGCTGCCCTTCGAGTTGGACGTCTATGCGTGGTCGTTCGAGGTTGGTCACCTGAAGCCGGATCGGAAGATCTTTGAGTGGACGTGTGATCGGCTGGGCGTGCTCCCCGAAAACACCCTCATGATTGGGGACTCACTGACCTCAGATTATTACGGCGCGACGCGTGCCGGCCTACGCGCGATTCGCCTCGGGCGTGACGCGGTACAAGGAATTCAAACTTAACCCGCGGCTTTGTTAAACGAATTGCGCGACCGCTAACCAAAAAAACCCTTTGCTTTATGTCACGGTGGACATGGATCAGCCCGGTGGTTCTCGCGTGGCCTAGTCCCGTAAAACGTTCGCTACGATTCGCACGGCCGATGGCTCTTCAATTCGCGAAACGTGGCTTTCGCTGACTGACCGGTTCGGAGAAAGGCGTCGGTCCGGAGTGGGTCGGCAAGGGAAGCTCGCCTGTCGGCGCGTTCGGCGGCGAGCCGCGCGTCCTACCAATTTCGGGGATCGGCCACAACCTGCCGCTCAACGAGCGGGGAACCTTGCCGTTCGAACGGCCGCAATCCCCTGGCACCCGACGGAGGAGCTGGGCACGCAATTCGGCGTTGGCGGACGATTGCTCATGCGCGTTCGGGAGACAGCTTCAGAATTCAATGTGTCGTTCAATTTGTGCGACGGCAAATGTCCGGTAAGTTCCCGACATTAGGACGGCAAAATTAAAAAAAGCGTCAGCTTCAGCGCGGCGAATATCGCGAGCCGGGCGGCGCTGTTTGAGCGCCTGTAGCAGCAGCTAGTGGTTGCTTAGAAAGTGAGCGTCCAGCGCGGTCACGGACCCTGCAGTTCAACGAATGTCACGTCCCCGCCGAAGACCACATCTGAATATCCGGGGACTATGACATCACAACGCTTGATCCAGTTATTCACAATGCTCTTCGCTGTCGGGTTCTTGCTACGATAGCCGTCGTATACGACGCGAGTCATCAAGATAGGTGGCGAATCCGGAGTTATCGCCACACGTCGTGTCGTTGGGAAAAAGCCGAAAACGTAAGCGTCCGAGTGTCTAAACAGCCTTCCAGTCCCGAGATATTCGACTTCTAGCTTTGGCAGAAACGTTTCAACTGGCTCGGTTGTCCAGAGGGCCTCACTGCCATACATGCGTCCCACATGGACAGCAGGCTCGTCGCGATACGTCGCGCCCTTGTTGGCGATGTCGGTGAGCTTAGAGGCGACGTTTGCAGGACGCCCGAGCCACACCAGCGACCTGTAATTATGTCTTTGGACGCCATGGCGGCGAAATCCCGTCTTGGTGACAAGCATGCGCCCGAAGTCGATACCGATACCGCATTCCACCTCGTTACGCTTGAAGTATTTGTTGATGATGTGCTTGGCAACTGTGTTCATCGCAAAGGCTGTATGTACCGCGTTGCTGAAACAGTCCTCAACATCATAGAGGACCATAAGACGATCTCCGATAATGCCCCGAACGTGTCCGTTATACTGCTCTGCGCAGCGAACCATTGCTCGAACAAATGACGAATAAAGCCTTGAAACCGTCTGTGCTCGATGTTGCAGATTAAGTTCCGTTGAACGCCTAATGTCGATATACAAGACGCATGTTTCAATCACCTTGCTTGACTGGCGCTTCGCGTCCAAGTTGGGAAAGGTTATCGCTGCGTCGTCTGAATGGGGCACGTACTGCGTGTTTGTCACGTTGACGACGAAATCGATTGCGAGGATTGCTTCGACTTCGGAAGCGATGTCTGCGCGCAGCTCTTTCAGGTTCATGTTTAACGGTTAAATGATTTCGCCAACGGCGGGAGCAACGAGAAAAAAAAGGGCGCACATCACCCACCGGGCACCCCATGAAAAGTGCCACATTTTGCGAACGGCGATCCGGCTGTTGACGGCTATCTGCTGGCTCAGATCAATGAGATATTCTTCGGTGAACGCGCGGTCAGCCTTAGGGCGATACTTTTCAAGTGCTCGCTGCGCGAAGGCATCGATATCCGTGGAAGCGATGTCTCCAAAAAACAAGAGATTCTTATCGGACGGTGGTACTTTCGTGAAGGCGCGAATAGATAGCTTGGGAAGAAAAGAGAGAACGGCTGACAGTGCGCCTGCGGCAAAGAATACAAACGAAAGGTGTAGTCCATTACTCAAAAATTCAGGTAGATTTTTGCCTGATGTCAATAGGTTTGCGATACCCAAGAGCCATGCCGAACAGAAAGTCAGTAGCGCGGCGTTCTTTGCCTCTGCGAACTTGATGAAGTCAACAACTCGCGAAAGATTTGCAGACATGAGCTTTTCAAATCGCTCTTCCTGATCGTTTTTTGCCATATATTTAGAGTGACCGTGGCCGACTTCAACAGCGTGCTCATTCTGAGAAATTGCGTTTGCCTGCAGCATTCTAGTGTAAAGTTCAGCGGAGTCGTCGATTCGACGACTCAGCGCGCATGGAGGCCGCCTCTCACCAGCACACGTGCCATGTCACTGGTCGGGGGTTGTGTGACCGGATCACTCTTTTAGCCGCCCTTCGATGCGCGACCGTGCGACAGGCTGCAGCGGGTCGTCTAGCGCCGGCCACGTCCGGCAGCACGCGGCCACAACCGGTCACTCGACAACAGCAGCTAGATTGTTGACATTTGAGCGGTCGCGCCTTTCCAGTAGACTGCAGGTTTGCCAATTTCGCGGCGGCAGCTTGGACTTCATCGATAATTCAGAGAGGCATCTCGACGAAGATCAAGATTGGTGACGATTTAGAGGCGCTGATGAAGCAGGGAAGGTTTATCACCTTGGGCCGGTCCATCGTCGCTTACCTGATCGGCATGATTGCCGGCGCCATGATGTATATGCCGGCGCTTGCTGCTGCGGCTAGACATCCATTTTCGTTTCTACTCGAAGATAGACTTGTACGGTTCGTAGAAGCTGAGGTCGGCGTTGCCCTAATGGGCCTCATGATTTTCGCTTTACCGATCTTTCCCTTCTACGCCGCCGGGGTGCTGCTTGCTAAGCACCTTGGAATAAGGCACTGGTTTTACTTCGTATCTTTGGGCGTTTCGCTGTCGTTGGGACTTTGGGCGGTCTTTGCTTTTCTACCGCACCATCGCATCGACCTAAGTTTTTTCCAGATTGGCGTTGTGCGCGGACTCGTTGCGCCTATCGGTGCGGCCGGTGGCTTAGCTTGCTGGCTATTCCTTTACCTCACGTGCGCTCGTAAATCCATATAATCGTCGTAACGAGGCTCAGTGAGGGCGAGAAGCGGCCAGCAGGAGACGGTTGACAGCTACCGGCCAATCGTTGACAATCTAGGCCGACGAACAATAAGGCCACGGCTCATGAATCTCACAAGAACCGTTGTGATCGGGAACTCGGGTTCGGGTAAGAGTTGGATGTCGCAGCGACTCGCCGCGCTTACAGGGGGCAACTGGATCGATCTCGACGTGTCCAACTGGGAGCCTGGTGGCTACGGTGTTGCTCGCGAACGGCAAGAGGTTATCTCAATGGCGCGCAATGCAGCTAGCGAGGAGCGGTGGGTTATAGAAGGGATCTATGGCTGGATCGCGTCCCACATTCTTCCAAGCGCAACCGCACTGCTGTGGATCGACCTCGCTGAATCGGAATGCGTCGCAAATATTCGCCGACGAGGAATGCGTGGTGGAGCGACTCCCCAGTCTTTTGCCGAACTGGTGTCTTGGGCGCAGACATATCGATCCCGCACTGGCTCGAGTTCGTATGCGGCACACGAGGCGCTCTTCACTGCTTTCTCGCTGGACAAGATATCACTGCGAACCCGGGCAGAGGTGACGTTACTCGCCGAAGGAAAGTTTCCGGCCCGGTGACGCACCTGCTCGTCTGAAAGCGCAGACTGAGACCGGCCAGGAACGGCCGATCGACGGCGGGCGTTAGATCGCCGACAATCTGAGTCATCGCCGCTGCTTCATCGCAAGCTTGTTTTTGACGTCGTCGAGCAGGCAGCACCTTGCAGCGGATCGTCAATTCACTTCACTCACTGTTATGAACGACACACGTCGGCCGACTCTCGTTGGTAAGACCATTGATCTTCGCGTCCTCGAACTCGAAGACGCGCCCCGGCTCATCGACGCTGCGGCAGACGGCGAGTTATGGAACTTGAAAGTGACCGTCGTGCCGGGGCCGTTGACTATCGACCCATACATCGCTACAGCATTGCGGGGGCTTCACGAAGGTCACGTGATCCCGTTCGTGGTTATCGCTCGTGACAGCGGCCGCATCGTCGGCAGCACACGCTTTTGGAAGATTGACAGGGGTAATAGGAAGCTCGAAATCGGCCACACCTGGCTGAGCAAGTCCGTCCAACGAACGGCGGCAAACACTGAGGCGAAATACCTTCTGTTGAAATATGCGTTCGAAGTAATGCAATGCGTTCGCGTGCAGTTCACAACCGATGAGCTGAACGAGAAATCGAGGGCGGCGATATTGCGCATCGGTGCAAAGCAAGAAGGTATCGTTCGCCATGAGCGGATCATGCCTGACGGCCGCAAGCGGAATTCGGTGCGGTTCAGCATCATTGATGCCGAATGGCCTGATGTGAAAGCAACGCTGGAAGCCAAGCTATCGCGCTCAACAGAAGCGCCGAATACAGTTATCTAGATTACTGGGCGGGGCGCGCCGTGGTGACCGCGATCGCCATCGATTGATATCCGGCCAGCGAAACCGCTGACCGAGCGAAACTGAGACGTCCTGTCTGAACGGCTGCTTTGGAGATCGGCCACTGTCCCTAATGGGTCGGTTTCAGCCATTCGCCGACATCAATGGCTGCTCCTCAGTTGACGCTGCATAGATGCAACTAATCGTCTTCGCGCTGCCAACCTCCGACAATGGCTGCGCCACGATATGCGGCCAGCGGAGGTACTGCCGTACAAGAATGGAGTGCGGGCCACCGGACCCATCGAGTGCGCCACCAAATAAAGACCGCTGATGCGGAGACGGTCACATACTAGAGTAGGACGTTGTCCGCTCCTGCGAGAAGCATTCGTGCGTACTCCGATGCAAAGACATCGTCGCTGTGGTCGGCGCGACCAAGAACTACCGGATTCACGCGTCGGGCCTCCGCAACAAATGCGATTCGCGCTTCGGCCGACACAAACATGACGTCCGTGACAATCATCTCGCGACATCATGAATCTGACCAGCCTGAGTCCCGTCCTCAGCCACGATCGTCGCGGTAGCGTTGACGCCACGGCGAGTATGCTCGAATTTGATAGTCCCTGCGTTGACACTGAAGCCCATCCTGACTCTCCTTCGAAACGGCCGAACAGGGGCTGCACGGCTCATTACATAGGCTAGCGACTAGCTGGCGTTGTCAAGCGTAGGACTTCTCGCGTTCCTCGTTGTTCACTCCGGATAACGTCCAAAAGCGCGTGTCACACCCGACCGGCATTTTCAACCAGGAACGTTTCAGCGTAACGCATCGATGAAGGGGCGTATTCGGTCGTCGGCGCCCCTGCCATTTCAATCAGAAGACGGGTCTTCGCCCGGATTAAGCCAGCGCCTCCGCCTGGCGCATAATCGGCAGCATTCGATCAAACTCGCGCTTGACGATGCCGTAGCACTCGCAAGCGCTTGCCTCTAGACCGGCGCGATCTAGCAGCTTGATGCGGCCGCGGCTGTTGTGGATGAGTCCGGCGTCGTGCAATCTCCCTGCGGCTTCGGTGACCCCTTCACGACGCACGCCGAGCATGTCAGCGATCATTTGCTGCGTCACTCGCATGTCGTCCGACCGCGTGCAGTCTGATTGGATAAGCAGCCAACGGCAAAGCTGTTTGCTCAGCGCATGGTGACGGTTGCATGCCGCCGTCTGGGCGACTTGCGTCAACAAGGCCTGCATGTAGAGCAGCGTCACGCGCCGCAGAAGATCCGAACGGCCGAAATGCTCACGCAGCGCGTTGGCGCTCATACGATAAGCGGACCCTGCGCTTTGCACTTGAACGCGCGTTGGCATCGTGTCGCCGCCCGTCAGCACCGGTACACCTGTCATTCCCTCCCGGCCGACGGCAGCTACCTCGACGCATCCACCATCTTCCATCGTGTGCAGGAGCGTGATGACAGCGGTAGTGGGGAAGTAGACGTGATGGATGCGTCTGCCTGAATCACAAAGCAATTGCCCCGCGCGCAGTTGAACGAGCTCTAGGTCGCTCGCGATCGCCTGCCATTCATTTCTGGGAAGCGCGCCTAATAAGTGATTTCCGTGAAGGTCCGACTGAAGGGTCAACATACTCTCTCGTTGGTCTATGCGCGTTGCGCTCTGCTTTTTCCGGCCCGATTCTCGATCGCGATTGGCTTCGCTGAAGGACTGGCCGGCCCCGTGCACCCTCGCGCTGTCCGCTCGCAGACAGTGCTGGCTGTTTTTTTTGTGCGTGGTCATACATAAGCGAGAGCCGTGCCAACGCTCATACCAAATGACCGGCGAGGGGAGTGCGACGGGGCGCGCCAGTGAATTTCGATTCAGCTATGAAACCAACGGATTGGGACCATCCGGGCCGAATGAACGTATTGCAAAAAGTCGCCCGGCATTTTAACGTTTGCAACGACGGTCTGCTTAGACACTCGAGAAGAACGATCTCCCCATAAGGGGCAAATCGCAAAACGTTGCAGCCGGGAATCAAAACTGGTGAGGACGGGCGCCGCGTCGAACTAGCTGAACTAGCCGTCAGCGCGTTGGATCAGTTCGACAACTGTCCTCATAGCGCGGCGTCGATAGAAGATGCAAAACAGGAGAAGAAACTTGCACAGCCCGGGTGCGAGTGCGGTCCTCGTCGCCTGGGACGCTCAGTGGGACGTGATCTTGCCAGCAGCGATGGCCTTTGCAAGTTCGTTGGCAAGCGCCGCCTGCACGGACGCATGCTTTTCTCGCACGGCCTCGGCGTCCTTCGTGAGTTCGGGAAGATCATGGACAAGAGATGCGATCTCTGCGTCCCGTGCGGTGGCCAACTTCGCCAAATTCTCTGGCCGCAATGCGCTTTCGAGGACTCTAGCATCAATGCCGAAATGCTTGCTGATGGCGTCGCAAGCATGTACGAGCACGAACGAGACTTGCTTTTCCTCGTCTAAGCCTTTGCTCTCAGGGCAGAAATAGCCCGCGTATAGAACGTCGCCGATTATCTCCGTTGCCACCCAGTCGGTGAGGTCTTCCTCGAAAGCCCGCGTGTCGCTGCTGGCTGAGGCGAACATGCGCAGCGCGTCCGCCCTGGACACTTCTCGCGAATAGATTTCGACGCGGCCACCACCGGCGACAGCGTTGACCCACACCAAGGCGCTAACGGCGTTCGACATGTTTGCTCCCTCTCGTCGGGATCAAGAAAGTTCCTTCTGGGCGAGCGCAAGACCTATCGCTTCATTTTGCTCTGGCGTCAGGTTTCTGGCTTAAATGCGATCCCGTTGATGATAGATCATCGCTCCGTAGGCGTCGGCCAGTACCCTTGCTCTTGGGCAGACCGCGAAGTCATCCGTCGCCGCCTGCCGCGATCGCCAGTAGTTGATGGCGTTCTCAATATCAACGATTGTGTACTCGTCCATCCTGCCGGCTGCCATTGCTCGGTCAAACGCGGATGATACTCTTCGCTGCCCCTCGCGTTGTCAGCGATCGGCGGCGGTGATGGTTTGTCGGGCGAGTGGCCAATGGCTGGACGCGCGGGCATCACCGACGCTCATTTGGCCTTAAGCGTTGGGCGGCACGGTGCTAGTGCCTTACTTCGCCTCGCAACTCGATGGCCGATTCCGCAGCCAACACAGCCTGCACGTTTCCATGCTTTTCGCGGATTGCTTCGGCGCCGGCTAATTTCCGGATGGTCGTTAAGGAACGAAGCCAGTTCCGCGTCCCTTGCGGAGCTGAGCGCCGCCACGTTCGCGGGTTCTAGCGTGCGCTCCAACGTCTCGGCGTTGACGCCGAAATGCTCGCTGATAGCAGAGACTGCGTGCACAAGCGGGAACGCCACATCCTCGTGCGCGTCTTTGCCGCCCTCGACGAAGAAGTAGCCTGCGCAGAGCAGGTCGCCCTTGACCTCCGCTGCGACCCGCAAGGCGAGATCGTCCTCGATTGCACGCCTGTCTTACTTCTTTCTGCCGATGTACAAGGACCGATGTACAAGGACGGTGCCGCGTGGCATCGCATCGGTGGCCGCTGCATCCGCGCACCTTTGCCATGCCCATTCCTGCCCGCTGCCGCGTGGCTTGGCTTCGTACTGTCCCCGGTCGGACGCGGACAGGGCGCAAGTACGCCATCCGGTAGCCAGTAATGCTGGCGTCATCCGGGCGGCATCTCCCACAATGAGGGTGAGGCAAGGTCTGGATAACGCTGAAGCAGCGCGTCGCGGCCGGCCGTGGCGTGCTTCTTCCAACTGGGACCGCGAGCCACCGCGTCTGCCCAGGCGGCTGCGAACACCTCCTGCTGACCGTTCTTAATGTGCCACTGGGCGAGCGCGGCGGACTGAACAAGGTCTTTCACCGCCTTTGGTCGCTCGGCAAGGGGCCGGAGACCGTGAACGATCAGCTTATGAACCGCATAGCGCTCGGGAGCCGGGATGTTCACGATGACCGACCCCTCACGGCTAAGCACGATGGCTTGCGTCGTGCCTTCCAACGAGTACTCCATAAAGCGCAGCGGTTCGAGCGTGAGGCCTAGGTCTTTCATGACGACTGGCTCGTCATTGCGACCCCGACTCGTGACGAAATCCAGTCGAAGCTCGGGATCTTTGGGGTTCTGATACTGACCGCCGGCGTGACCGCCGAACTGCTGGATCGGCAGCAGGCCCATCTCCAGCGACGTCAGTGCGTCGTGCACGGAGATGTTCATGCTTGCCGGCAGCGCGACGGAGATGTTGTTGCCCGCGTGCGCGAAGTCGATGTCCAACGTCTGGTTGGCTTGTGTCCAACGCACCCCGAGCAGGTTGCCCATCGCGACGAAGGCATGCGTGCCGATCAGAACCCCCCCGGCCTGATAGAAGCCGTAATTCCCAAGCTGCTTGAGAATGCGGAAGTGCTTCGGGACGACAGCCGTGCAGCCCAGCGCGATCGCCGCTTGCGCGACAGGCGCAAGCTTCTTCGGGGCCTTCACCTGCTCGAAGTGCTCGATGAGGGCGTTTATCCGATCATCAATCGGGCCGACGTACGCCATGCGGAGCTTTCCGTCGATGTCTTTGAAGCTGAAGTAGGCGTATTCGCGGCCGCGGATATTGCGTCTCCCGAAAGAGCCTTTGAGTCCCGCGAGCCGCTCCAGTTCGAAGACGCGGGTCTGCTCGAAGAGCTCAGAATATGCGGTTTGAGCCCCGAGGGAGAGTTCGGTGTGCAGTAGCGGGTTCATCGAAGGACATTACTATACAAAACGCGTTTTGTATAGTAATTGTGTTGTTATACATTTCGTTTTTAGTATAGTAACGCGCGCGCGGCGCGTCCTCTTCGACGCATCGGGCGCCCCCGCGGCGCAAAGCAGTCTCGCGGGCGAGTGCACGGCTCAGCACTGTTAGTCCGTCGTGCGTGTTCGCAAGGGGCATTCGTCGGCACGCTCGGTGTGGTCGCACTTCCCGCCCCTTATTGCAGTTCATCAGCGATCCTAAGGGCACACCGCCCCATGAGGATCGCTCAGCACTTCAACAGTGCAGAATCTTGAAGGCTTCCCGAAACAGCGGTTCGGCCTTAGCCAGCATTCATGCGTCAGGAATTAGCCATGAAATCTCTCCATCGGTGCCCCCTAATTACTTGCTGTTCAACGATGAACTTTCGACGGTTGAAGCAAAGTTTTCATCCGTGAACTGCAAGAAGCCGTCGGGAATTTTTTGCATCGCCGAGGCACGAGGTCGAGACCGCGGCATTCAGGGCGGCGGGCACCAAAGTCCCGTTTGAACCAGGGGAGCCGACGGATAAGCGCGACGGCGCAAGCCGTCAGTTGTATCAGAGGCTAAAGTTCGTGAGCACGGTTTGCGAAACCGGCCTGGGTTGGAATTACTCTCAGATCCTCTTTGATTCTCCCGTCTTACCTGCCGTTGGAACCGCGAAGCGCCGACCGTCGGCTTTGGGTGGCGACTTTCGCCACCTACATGGTCGCGCAGCCTTCGCCGGAATTGCCGGTGTTCTCGATGACGTCCCGACATATAACGCTAAGTGGAAACCGTTGGCACCCGGAGCGATCGCTTTCGCGAATTCTAAGCAGGCACCTCAAGAACAACCAAGGCCCTGCTAGTGGCGGGGCCTTGGTCTCACTGCACGATGCAAAGCTGGATTATTGTTGGTCGTTGTCTCTATCCCTGTCCCGACCGCGCAGGACCGACAGGTCGATCGCGTTTGCCATCGCAACGTACCCGGCATCGTTCGGATGCAGATGGTCGCCGCTATCGTATTGCGTCTGCATCGAGATTGGGTGCGCGGGGTCGCGAATCACGGCATCGAAATCCACAACGGCATCAAACTCGCGGCTATTGCGGATCCAGTTGTTGACGGCCTGCCGCACCGCTTCCTTCTGAGACGTGTAATAGCCTTCGTTCGGCGTGCCTTGCAGTGCATTACGAAAAGGCGTGAGGGTGCCGCCCATGATGCGAATGCCCCGCAGATGCGTGCGTGCGATGATCTGCTTATAGCCGTCGATGATTCCTTCCGCCGTGGCCTGAGGCGCTGATGGATCAAGCGCAGTGCCCGGCCAGCCGATATCGTTGATGCCCTCCAGCATGATCACCCACTTGACGCCTTGCTGGCTCAGCACGTCGCGGTCGTAGCGTGCGAGTGCGCTCACCCCGGCGCCATCGCTCAGCACTCTGTTTCCGCTGATTGCTTCATTGAGAATGGCCGTTCCGTGACGCGACTGTCCGCTGTTGAGCCGCCGCGAGAGGTTGTCCGGCCAACGGCGATTCGCGTTGACCGTCGAGGAGTAGCCATCGGTGATGGAGTCGCCGAATGCGACGATGGCGTCCGTATGACCGCGCGTGTTAACGAGCACGCCCGACAAGTAGAAGCGGTTCGTGTAAGCCTTGGGCGAAGGCTGGTCTGGCGCGGCCGTGTTGTCGCCACTCGATACGTAGGCGTTCTGCACTGCAAGCTGATGCACGGTCTCAAGTTTAGTCGCTTGCGGTAGGAACAGGCTGATCGCAAGGTTCGCAAACGGCCCGACTGTAATATCGAGAGGGTCGCTAAGTATCGGCGCGCCGGCATACAGCGTCACGGAGGTCTTACCGCCGAACGTCAGAGTCCTGTCCGTGTTTGGGTAGATCTTCGATCCGCCCGCTGATACTGCAATGTGAACCGGGCCAACGGTGACCGGCGACTGACCAAACTCATTGGTGAGCCGCACGCGCACCTGATTGCCTCCGACGCTCGTATGCACGATCTGCCGGATCGTCGTCGCCGCATTGAAGTTCTGCGGCGTCGTGATGTTGTTGTTGCGGTCGGCGCTCGCGGTCCAAGTCGATAGCCATCCGTCGCTCACATCGCCATCTCGCTGATCGTGCGCGAAGGAAGCGGGCGCAGACATCAGCGCTGCGATCGCCAATAGCGGCGCAACCGCGTGAGCAAACAGCCTCGGAAGTGAACGATTTCGCATTCGTGCTCTCCAGACTCGTTGTTGGTCACGCCGGGGATCGGTCGGACACCGAACCAATATGGTGCATGGGCATATAACAGAAAAGATCGTTTACCCGTATTTGATTACGTAACCGAGCTCGGGCGGCAAATTCGTCCTTGTGAGCGTCTGTCGATTTCGCCTGGACGAAGCGTTGATACTTCGCCGAATGCACCAGATGAAAGCATTGTAATTTCAAGCGGTGACGGTGGCCGCCGCGCACGGGAGCGCCTTCGACGCGCGGTTGCAGCTGATAGCACCTAACGCGGCCGCGTCCCGCCGATGACTTCTCCGCGCAACGTTGCAAGCAGATGCACCGGGTCAACATGCAGACGCACGGCGTTCGAGAATTGCGACACGCCATTCGATGAATGAATCGGTCCCGTCACATTGCCCCGGCATCTACGACTAGGACTGCGCATCGGCCTTCGTTGAAGGGCGCATCGGATCGCCGGCGCCCTCGCCAACCAAATGAGATGCAGGCCGTCGCCTCCGTCACGCCAGCGCCTCCGCTTGGCGCATACTCGGCAGCATCCGATCAAACTC
This sequence comes from Caballeronia sp. LZ019, assembly GCF_031450825.1. NCBI lineage: Bacteria > Pseudomonadati > Pseudomonadota > Betaproteobacteria > Burkholderiales > Burkholderiaceae > Caballeronia > Caballeronia sp. LZ019. Next base: position 115,398 of record NZ_JARTVZ010000004.1, read on the forward strand.
ACGCTTGACGATGCCGTAGCACTCGCACGCGCTTGCCTCCAGGCCGACGCGATCTAGCACCTTGATGCGACCGTGGCTGTTGTGGATGAGTCCGGCGTCGTGCCATCTCCCCGCAGCCTCGGTAACCCCTTAACGGCGCACGCCGAGCATGTCAGCGATCATTTGCTGCGTTGCTCGCATGTCGTCCGACCGCGTGCAGTCTTGGATAAGCAGCCAACGGCAAAGCTGTTTTCTCAGCGTATGGTGACGGTTGCATGCCGCCGTCTGGGCTACTTGCATCAACAAGGTCTGCATGTAGCGCGGCGTAACGCGACGCAGAAGGGGTTAGATCAATCGTTCGGTAGAAGGCGATTACCCGATCTGACAAGTAACGGAGAATCCAGCGCCGATTGTGCCCTGCGGTGCCGGTCCCGCGGTGATACAAATACAACCGGAAGGTCTTCGCCCCACGAAGTCGGTGATAACGCAACACGGCCGATTTTGCCTAAAATAATTGCCGAATGGTAGGAGGACATCGTCGATGAGATCGACAAAAGTTCAGCTGACTCATTGCTGGAGGGACGCTGGGTGCTTCAACGCGTGCCCCGCTCGGGCACGAGCGTTTTACAGGCGCCTGCTATGGACGCAGCCCATCCGTCCGCTCCTTGCATGACACTCGAGCATTACAGTTGGCCCGGTCGGCTTCTCCCCGGCACACGAGAGCGATCATCGTCCGTCCGATGACCGCCCGGCTAACGATGATCTCATTGAGGTCGTCGCAATCGATGTATCGCACATGAACGGCCGAATCATGGTCCGGTTTCAACCAAACAGATTTACATTGAGTTCCGTGCACGGCGGGCTATCCTGGCAACAAAACAATACGTCAAGAGCGCCGCTGACGGACGCTGGCGCAGCCCCCCCAGAACAGCGCGACGCATCTTGCCCGTAGTAAGCCTCGCCTAGCGCGAAGCGTCGTCCAGCGCGCAGGCTCCTGCTCGTCAGCTACAAGCCGGACATTGCCGACGAGATACCACGACGACGGAAGCTTGCGCTTCCCAGTTATTCAAGCGTAATGCCGTCGAATCGATGTCCGCCCAGCGGACTGATTAAGTATCCGTGCACCCGCTTGGAAATGGGCTGAAACGTGTTCGCGTGGGCGATCGGCGTGTAAGGAACCTGGTCCTTGAAGACGACCTGCGCTTCTTCGTAAAGCTTGGTGCGCGCGTTCTGATCGGTGATAAGCCGGGCTTTCGCGAGCAGATCGTCGAACTGCTTGTTGCACCATTTTGCCATGTTGCTGCCGTGCACGGCGTCGCAGCCGAGCGTCGTGCCGAGCCAGTTGTCGGGATCGCCGTTGTCACCAAGCCAGCCGTACAGGATGGCGTCGTGCTCGCCATTAGTCTTTGCGCGCTTGTTGTACTCAGCCCATTCGTAACTCACGATGCTCGCCATCACGCCGATCTTCGCCCAGTCCGCTTGAATGAGCTGCGCCATTAGCCGCGCATTCGGGTTGTAGCCACGCTGTACGGGCATGGCCCAGAGCGTGATGGCGAAGCCATCGGGGAAGCCGGCCTCTTTCAGTAACGCTCGCGCGCGTGCCGGATCGTATGGGGCGTCCTTGAGCGCCTTGTTATACGACCATTGCGATGGCGGCATCGGATTAGTGGCGACCGTCGCCGCGCCTTCGTACACGGACTTGATGATCGCCTGCTTGTCGATAGCCATGTCGAGCGCGCGACGTACCTGCACGTTGTCGAGCGGCTTGTGCGTCGTGTTGTAACCGACGTAAGCGACATTGAAGCCCACGCCCGACAGCACCGCGAGATTCGGCTTCTTCTTCGCGCTCGCAATATCGGCCGGCCGCGCGAACGACGTGATCTGGCATTCGCCGCTCTCGAGCTTCTGTTCGCGCACGGCAGCGTCCGGCGTGATCGAGAACACGAGCTTGTCGATGTGCACGTCCCTGCGGTTCCAGAAGGTCGGATTCGCGTCGTAGCGAATCGTCGAGTCCTTCTGGTAATCGCGGAAAACAAACGCGCCCGTGCCCACGGGCTTCTGATTGAAGTCCTCGACCTTGCCGGCCTTGAGCAACTGCGCGGCATATTCCGCCGATACGATCGACGCGAACTCCATCGCCACATTGCGCACGAACACGACGTCCGGCGTCTTGAGCGTGAAGCGCACGGTGTAATCGTCCACCTTCTCGACCGACGCGATGTTCTTGTCGTAGCCGAGGTCGGTCAGATACGGAAAGCTGACCGGATGCGCTTTCTGAAAGGGCTCGTTCGGATCGATCATGCGTCTGAACGTGAACACGACATCGTCCGCATTGAAGTCGCGCGTCGGCTCGAAGTAGGACGTCGATTGAAACTTCACGCCATGACGCAGATGGAACGTGAACGTCTTCGCATCCGGTGACGCGTCCCAGGTCTCGGCGAGACCCGGCGTGAGATCCAGCGTGCCGCGCTTGAACTCGACCAGTGTGTCGAAGACGGCGTGCGCGCCGGCGTCGAAGTCCGTGCTAGTCGTGTATTGCGCGGAATCGAATCCGGCGGGGCTGCCTTCGGAGCAGAAGACGAGCGTCTTGCTTGCTGCTTGCGCGGATTGCGGCGCGGCGCTGAATGCAGCAAGGGCGGTAAGCGCGCAGAGGGCGACCGCGCGCATCGGCGCGGCCCATGAACTGCGTGTTGCGGCGATTGTCGGCATTGTCGCTTTGGCACGAGAAGGGTTGTCATCCCGCGTCAGGGCGGGTTCGATCGCGTACTTTACCAACAGAAGAAGTTACGCACATATTCCGTCGCTGCAAAAAAGGTCGATGCATGGCTCCCAATCGATCATCAACGCGGGCATCGATCCTCAACGCGATAACGACTCGCTTAGAACCTCACCCGCACGCCGCCGAACGCCGCCACTTGCCGGTTCGTCGACGACGCAGTTCCCGCGTCGGCGATAGCAGCGATCTTTCGATAGCCGGCGCCGACTCGTGTCGATGCGTCGCCGGCGGCGAGCTGATAGACGCCCGACAGATACAAGTCGGTACGCTTCGACAATGCGTAATCGACGCCCAGCGTGAACTGATGCCAGCGCGGCTTCAGCGTCGCGCCGTTCGTGCCGGGCAGACTGTAAGCGCGGCCGTCCGTGAACGTGTAGACGCCTACGAGCGTCGTCGCCGGAGCCAGGCTGTAACGCCCGTTGACGTCGTAGTTATTGAACTTGCGCGAGGAGCCGTCGTTGTAGTCGAGTTGCGTATGACTCCACGCGAAGCCGATGGTCGCCAGCGATCCGATCGCATAATTTCCGCCCGCCACGGTGATCTGCTGACGCGCGACGCCACCGTTGAGGCCATAGAAGAGCGCGCCGCTGTAGTCATCGCCCGTCGTCGTCGATGCACCGCCGATCGCCCCGCTCGTGTTCGTCGTCGCATTCGGATGATCGAGCCGCACATAGCCCGCGCCGAGCGACAACGGCCCGCGCCCGTAGCTTGCCGATACGCCCCACGCGCGGTTGTTGCCGAAGCCCGCGCCCGCGCCGTTACTCGGCTGATTGCTGAAGGCATATAGTGCATCGACGGTTACGCCCGCGATGGTATCGCTCTTGAACTTCACCGCGTTGTTGATGCGGAACGTCTGGTTCAGATTGTCGTTATCGCCGACATGCGTCGCGGGCGACCAGAACCCCGGCCCCGCGAAAAGCGCGACGAGATCGGTGTTCGGATCGTATTGACGCCCGAGCGTCAGCGTGCCGATGCCTTTCTTTCCCACGCCCGCATACGCTTGCCGGCCGAACTCGCGTCCGCCTTGCGCGAGCGTGCCGTCGTTGACGCGATAACCGTTTTCCAGCGTGAACAGCGCGGTATAGCCGCCGCCCAGGTCTTCGACGCCCTTGATGCCCCAGCGGCTGCCGTTGAGCTTGCCGCTGGTCGCCTGCACGTTCGATGCCCCGCGCTGATTGTTCGTGTAGGCGATGCCGGCATCGATCAACCCGTAGAGCGTAACTGAGCTTTGCGCCTGAGCAATCCCGGGAAGGACGACCATCAAGCCAGCGGCGCTGGCGAGTGCGACTCGTTTCATTTGCTTCCTTTTTGTACGTGTTAACCACGAGTTTTTAGAGGAAGGCGATCTTACGGTCGCGCATACCGATGCCGAACGAACGAATCCTGATTTGTAATGTGCCGGCGAGGCGATTTGCAATGCGAAGCATTTGTCGAAAGCAACCGATGTGCGCAAGCGAAAGCATCGGGTCGGCAATGCGCGTGTGATATCGATATGAAACCTCGTTGGTTAGCGCTTGAAAAACGCTGCACTAGAATGGTCCGCCCATCTTGCCGAACCAACGTCTGCTCATGGCCCGACATCTCCATTTGAATCTCTTCGTTCACGGACGCGGTCATCATGAAGCGGGCTGGCGTCATGCCGGCGCGACGCGTCGGGCGCTCACGGATATCGACTACTTCCGCCATCTCGCTGTAGAAGCCGAGCGAAGCCTCTTCGATTCCGTCTTCTTCGCCGATTCCCTCGCGCTGGGCGATGGCGCGCAGTTCGTCGCGTCCGGCGCGCTAGAACCGCTCACGACGCTCGCGGCGCTCTCACAGGCAACGACCCGCATCGGGCTGATCGCAACCGCATCGACCACGTACACGGAGCCGTTCAACCTCGCGCGGCAGTTCGCATCGCTGGACCACCTATCGCGCGGGCGCATCGGCTGGAACATCGTCACGTCGTGGGTCGGCGGCGCGGGGCCGAACTTCGGCTATGACGAGCAGATCGAGCATGCCGAGCGATACGAACGCGCGAATGAGTTCCTCGAAGTGGTCACGCGACTGTGGGATAGCTGGGCCGACGACGCCATCATCGATGACGTTGCGAGCGGCCGCTTCCTCGATTCGTCGCGCGTGCGGCGCATCGATTACAAGGGCAAATTTCATCGCGTGGCGGGTCCGCTGAATGTGCCGAGGCCGCCGCAAGGGCATCCGGTGCTCGTGCAGGCGGGTTCGTCGGCGACGGGCAAGGCGTTCGCCGCGCGCCATGCTGAAGCCGTGTTCACCGCGCATCTCACGAAGGAATCGGCGATCGACTTCTACGCGGAACTCAAGGCGGGCGCGACGGCGCTCGGGCGGAGAGAGCAGGACATCGTGATCCTGCCCGGCATCAGTGCGGCAATCGGCGCGACCGAAGCGCAAGCAAGCGCGTTGCTCGACGAGCTCGATTCGCTCACCGACGTGAGCGTTGGCCTGGGCCGCCTGTCGAACCGCTTCGGCGGATACGACTTCTCGAAGCTGCCGCTCGATCATCCGCTATCCGTCGATGACTTCCCCGATCCGTCCACCGTTCAGGCCGCGCAAAGCCGCGCGGCGGTCATCACGCAACTGGTCGCGCGCGAGCGCCCGACGTTGCGCGCCCTGTTGAGGCAACTCGCAGCAGCACGCGGACACTACACGCTGTCCGGCACGCCGGAGAAGATCGCCGATGTCATCGCCGACTGGTTCGAGAGCCGCGCCGCCGACGGCTTCAACGTGATGCCACCCGTGCTTCCCGCGCAATTCGACATCTTCACCGAACATGTCGTGCCGATCCTGCAAAAGCGCGGCTTGTTCCGGCGCGAATACGACGCAGCGACCTTGCGCGGCCATTATGGTCTCGCGCGTCCCGCGAACTCTTACTTCGGACATTGATCGATGCCGCTGCTTTCTTTCCGACACATCATGCGCACGCTGACCGTCGCGCTCGGCCTGTTCTCGGCCGCATGCGTCGCGCAAGCCGACGACTGTTATCCGGCGCGTATCCGCATCGGCATCCAGAAGGGCGACGGGCTCGTGGCGTTGCGCGCATCGGGCAAGCTTGAGCAGGCTTTCGCGTCGCATCATGTCGAAGTGACGTGGCACGAGTTCGTGTACGGCGCGCCGCTCGTCGAAGCGATCAACGCGGGCAACGTGGACCTCGGCACGGTCGGTTCGACGCCGCCGATCATGGCGCAGGCCGGCGCGGCGCCATCGGTCGTGTACGTCGCGTATGCGCCGCCGCTCGCCAGAAGCTATGCGATCGTCGTGCCGAAGGACTCGCCCGTGACGAACGTGCGGGATCTCAGTGGCAAGAAGATCGCCTTTGCGAAGGGCTCGCAGGGGCATCTCTTCGTGTTGAAGGCGATGCAGGACGCGCACATGGCCGCCGATTCCGTGCACTTCACGTATCTCTCCTACGGCGATGCGCGCGCGGCCTTCGAGCGCGGTTTCGTCGATGCCTGGGCCGTGCCCGATCCTCGTTACGCCGACACGGAACTGGCTACGGGCGCGCGCACCATTCTGACCATCGGCGAGCTGTCGGTGCCGCAGTACGGCTTCTATATCTCGACGCGCGACTTCGCGACGCGCTATCCGGCGGCGCTGCGATTGCTCTTCGATCAGCTCGCGCAGCAGACGGGCGAGAACCTCGCGCATCCGCAGGAAACCGCGCGCTTTCTGTCGGGCAATACCGGCGTGCCATTCGATGTCTGGAACAGAGCCATCGCGCGTCTGGAGTGGGGCGTGCGCTATCCGGTCACGGACGAAGTGATTCGCGCGCAGCAGGACGCGGCGAACCTTGCGTTCGAAACGAAGGTCATCCCGCGCCGCATCGACGTGCGGCAGGCGGTGCTCCAGATCAAGTGAACGCGTGACGGCCGCGCGACGGCTTTGTTCATCGATAAGGCTTATCTCCATTGATCGTCACGCGATAACCCGACCGCACGTCGGGATAGTAGTCCCACACCGCCAGATGCTGCACGGCGCGGTTGTCCCAGAACGCGACCGAGTGCGGCTCCCATTTGAAACGCACCTGAAATTCCGGCGACGCGAAACGCTCGAACAACAGCCGGAGGATCCCTTCGCTTTCGGCGGCGGGCACATCGTCGATATGGGTCGTGAAATTCGAGTTCACGAAAATGCCCTTGCGGCCCGATTCGGGATGCGTGCGCACCACCGGATGCGATGCCTTCGGAAACGTCTTGCCGGTATCGTCGATGCCGCGCAGACGGTTGCGTTGCCGATAGGTCGGCTCGCCGTCATGCGTCGCGGTCAGTTCTTCCAGATACCGCCGCAAGCCCGGCGATAGCGACTCATACACCGCATAAGCGCTCGAAAAGAGCGTGTCGCCGCCATGCGGCGGCAGCGTGTGAAGATGCAGGATGCTGCCCATCGGCGGGGCTTCGTCGCAGGAGACGTCCGAATGCCAGCGGTCGCCGGCGATGCGGCGCGTGGCGGCATCGCTATGGATCGGCAGGATTTCCGGATAGCCCTCCGGCCCCGGACTGTTCGGATGCACGTGCAGGGTGCCGAAGCGACGGCCGAGCGCGAGATGCTGATCGAGCGTGAGCGGCTGGTCCCGAAAGAAGACCACCTGATGGGCGAGCAGCGCGCGGCGCACGTCGGCCACCTGCTGCTGCGTGAGCGGGCGAGTCAGATCGATCCCGCCGATCAATGCGCCGATGTGACGCGTGAGCGGCTTGACCGCGATGGTTTCGTAGGCGGTATCCAGCATGAACGTTATCCTCTATCGACGGTAGCGGAACATCTTGACGCGCGCGTGTGCCGATGCAAAGCAACGAAAACAGATATCGATTGCGTGCGGATGCTGTTGTCGTTTCCTGCATTGATGCGCGCGGTATTGCGTCGGAATCCGAAGTATTGTCACGCGATGCGAAATCTCTCGCCCCTTCAATACGTGTGCAATCCGGCGGGCTTCGTCAGTTGACACACGAGGCTTACATGAGCGCCGATGCCGCGGCGGATTTCGACGACGCGCTGTAGGCATCGAGCGTTTATCGCGAATGGGACGTCGAATCGGCACAAAGAACGGCCACGCGCCTGTCGTATCGCGATGAATGGACAAGCACGCGCAGCTTCAAAAGAAGCAACGGCGTGCCGTGTTCACGCATCGAGTTTTATCGCGAGCGGATGTCGAATCGACAAACTGACGGGCCGCGCGCCTGCCTGTCGTGACAGAAGAACAGGCGCGCGCAGCTTCAAAAAAATGCCGCCGTAGGCAACGGCGTGCCGTGCAGCGCATGTTCGCCGAGCGCCCGCGCCTTATAGGACACCGGATTATGCGAGGCGATAGTGCGGATGTTGCGCCAGTGCCGGTCGAGCGCCGCGCTCTGCTTCCCCGCCGATGCGCCGCCGACATCGAACAGACGCGTCGCCGCATCGAGCGCGAGTTCGTCGATCAGCACCTTCGAGCGCGCCGAGTGCAGCGCCGCCTCGAGAAAGAGCGCGTGATCCGGCGTGCCCGTCAATGCGGAGTCGAAAGCTCGGCCGAGCACATCGGCGGCGCGCAGCACGCTCGATTCCGCCACATAGGCGGCGGCATCGAGCCGTCCGACGATCTCCTGCAGCAGCGGATCGTCGGCGGGACGGGCCGTCACCGCATGATAGTAGTTGCGCTCGCGCCGCTTCAGAAGCGCCACTGCGTCGCGCAACACCGCGCGCAGAATTCCCGCGACGATGGTCGTCAGCCAGAGTTGCGAGAACGTGGCTTGCCAGGGGACCTTGAATTCGTCGTCGTAGTAGAGCACGTCGTCGCGCTCGACGCTCACGTGGTCATACACCGTGGTGCCGCTCGCGGTCAGGCGCTGGCCGATGCCGTCCCAGTCGTCGCGCACATCCACGCCCGGCTGGCGCACCGCGACGCGGGCGGCCACGAAGCGCCCGTCGTCCGTCTTCGCATTGACGACGATGTAGTCCGCATAGAGATTGCCGGTGCTGTAGTACTTGACGCCGTCGAGCACGAAGCCGCCGTCGCGGGCTTTGAGCGAGGTCGCGCCATCGCCGTCGCCGATGTTCTGATTGCCCAGCTCACTCGCGCCGATTCCGTAAAGCGCGCCGCTGCGCGCCGAATCGAGCCAGCGCGAATAGGGCGATTGCGGCAATGCGCGCCGCGCCCGTTCGACGAACGCGAAATGATTGCGCAGGATGTGCGGAATGTTCGAGTCGGCTTGCGCGAGATCGAGCACGAGCTCGAAGAGTTGCGGCAGCGTCGCGCCGCCCCCGCCATCCTCCACCGGCAGGCGATAAAGACCGAGCCGCGCGGCCCGCACGAGCGCAATGGCGCGATGCGGGTCGGATTCGCCGTTGCCGCGCGCCTCGGCATCCTCGGCGATTGCCGCGATCAGTTCGCGCAACGCCGGTGAACCGGGCGTCACTGCTTCGACGCGAGCGCCATCGGCGGCGGCTGGCGAAACTTCCGCTTCGATCGTGGCCATGAGTGTCCGTCCGTTGAGAGAGTCCGTTGAATGAGTCAGCACACGTTAGGTCAGCACGCCGCATTCGCCAACGAAGCGAATCTGCTAAGCAAAACAAACGGCCGATTGCGCCCAAGCGGGAATCCAAATGAACCGGCGGACGCTTAGCATCGCGAAATCGGTTCGTTGGTCGCGGGCGGACGCGACCGTACCATCGGTGGTTCATCTTCTCTTCGACGAACCTTCATGGCCGTTCCTCGCTTTCCATCCGCTGCGCTCGGACTCGATCCGGGCACGCCGCTCGAACGCCCGGACGCGGGCATCGATGAGCGCCTTCCCGACCATCCTCGCGCCGACGCGGGCCGCGCGCTGATCGATCTTCCGACGCGCGCAGCGTCGCGCCGCAGCGCGCTGTGGTGGTCCGTGCTGCGTTCCCGATTTTTTCGCGTCGGCGTGCCGGTGGCGCTCATCGTGCTGTGGCAGCTCGCGTCCTCGCTGCGACTCGTGGCGCCGGAGACGCTCCCGCCGCCGACCGTCATTCTCGCCGCGCTCAGGGAACTGGTCGCGGATGGCGAACTGCAGGGCGCGATCGGCGTATCGCTCGTGCGGGCGGCGACGGGGCTGGCGATCGGCGGCGGCATCGGCCTGATCGCGGGGCTTTTTGCGGGCCTGTGGCGCGTGGGCGAAGAAATGGTCGATGCGCCGCTGCAAATGCTGCGCACCATTCCGTTCATCGCGCTGATTCCGCTTTTCATCACGTGGTTCGGCATCGGCGAAGGCGCGAAGATCGCCGTGATCCTCGCGGCCACCATTTTCCCGATGTACCTCAACACCTATGCCGGCGTGCGCGGCGTCGATCCGAAGCTGCTCGAAGCGGCGAGCGTGTTCGGCCTCTCGAGCCGCCAGGTCGCGCTGCGCATCATCCTGCCGACCGCGCTGCCGTCTATCCTCGTCGGCGTGCGCTATGCGTCGGCGGTGGCGCTGCTCGCGCTGGTCGTCGCCGAGCAGATCAACGCGCAGAACGGCATCGGCTACATCCTCGTCAACGCGAACCAGAACCAGCGCGCGGACATCATCATCGCGGGCATTCTCGTCTATGCGGCGCTCGGGATCGTCACCGACCTCATCATGCGCACGCTCGAACATCTCGCTCTTCCGTGGAGGCCGCGCTTTGAACTCGCCTGATCGCGCCGCGCCGCAGACCGCGCTCGAACTCGATTCCGTCAGCCGCGTTTTCGCGGGCCGCGCGGTGCTCAAGGACGTATCGCTTCGCATCGGGCGCGGCCAGTTCGTGTCGATGCTCGGCGCGTCGGGCGCGGGCAAGACGACGCTGCTGCGCATTCTCGCCGGACTCGATCAGGCCGACAGCGGCCGCGTGCGCGTAGCCGGCGCGCGCTCGGTCGTGTTTCAGGAGCCGCGGCTCGTGCCCGCCAAGCGCGTGTGGGAGAACGTGGTCATCGGTCATCAGCGGCTTCGCGCGGCGCGCTCGCCGGCTCTCGCCGCGCTCGATGAAGTCGGTCTCGCCCGTCACGCCGATGGCTGGCCGAAGACGCTGTCGGGCGGCGAGGCGCAGCGCGTCGCGCTGGCTCGCGCGCTGGTCCGCGAACCGAAGCTGCTGTTGCTCGACGAACCGTTCGCCGCGCTCGACGCGCTCACGCGCATCCGCATGTACGAGCTGGTCGCGAAGCTGTGGCGGGCGCACACGCCGGCGGTCGTTCTCGTCACGCATGACATCGACGAAGCGATCCTGCTGTCGGACCGCATCGTCGTGTTGTCGCAGGGCGAGATCAGCGCGGACGTGGACGTCGATTTCCCGCGGCCCCGCTCGCGCAGCGACGAAGCCGCGATCGCGCTCAGAACCCGGCTGCTCGCGGAGCTCGGCGTCACGCAGGCCGATGCATCGCAAGCCGCCGCCGCCCAAACCGCATGACCCGATCCAACCTCACATCGAACGACAATGCCCCTCGCAAAACGCCTCACCGCTCTCATCGTTGCAAGCCTGTTCGCGAGTTCTCCGGCGGCCTTCGCCGACGAGCCGGTCACCATCACCATCGGCACGCAGGATGCCGCGTGGCCGCTCATCGTCGAGCAGTCGCGGGTGCTCGAAGGCACGCCGTACAAGGTCAAGTGGGCCGTGCTCACCGGACCCGCCGCGCAGCTCTCGGCGCTTTACTCGAAAAGCCTCGATGTCGGGCTGATGGGCGATACGTCGCTCATCATCGAGCAGGGCAACGCGCGAACGCCGTGGACCGCGGACACCGCGCCGCTGCAGATCATCGCGGGCTGGCGCAATCCGGACAGCAGCTACCCGCCGATCGTCACGGTGGTGCGCAAGAACGCGGACGTCAAGACGCTCGCCGACCTGCGCGGCAAGACCTGGGGCTATAACTTCGGCGGCTTCAACTACCTGCAGTACGTGCTCTCTTACGTGAAGGCCGATCTCAAGCCGAAGGACTTCCAGGGCGTGAAGTTCGGCGACGGCAACGTGTCGGCGTCGGCGTTCAACGCGGGGCAGGTCGCCGTGTATTCGGGCGGCTACGGACCGGTAAAGGAAGCGGTGGACAAGGGCGATGCCCGCGTCATCATCCGAAGCGACGAGCTCGACATTCCCGCGCTCTCGGTGTTCGCCGCGCGCACCGAAGTGCTGCGCGATCCCGCAAAGAGCCAGGCCATCGGCGACTTTCTCGGGCGGCTGAAAAACTCGTGGACGTGGTGGGCGCAGAACGTTCCGGCTGTCGAAAAGATCTACCTCGAGAAGATGAAGCAGAGCCCGGCGCGCGCGAAGTTCTCCGCCGAGAACGGACGCTCGGTGTTCTATCCGCTCGACAAGAAGCTGGTCGCGCGCGAGCAGAAGATCGCGGACACGCTCTACAAGTCGGGCGACATCAAGAACAACGTCAAGGTCGATGTCGAGTTCAATCCCGTGTTCGATGCGCAGGCGGTGGCGGCGCGCTGAACATGGTTCGGCCCGGCGCTCGCCGGGTCAGGGCGTCCGGTAGCGCGCGCCCGGGTGCGTGCCGGCGAGATGCGGGCCGCGCCCGGCGAATAGCTTCTCGCGCAGCGTGCCGTCCGCATACGACGTGCGGTAGCGTCCCCGGTTCTGCAATTCCGGCACGACCAGATCGACGAACGCCTCGAGGCTTTCGGGCATCACGAGCCGGCGCAGGTTGAAGCCGTCCGCGCCGGTTTCGTCGATCCATGCGATGAGCTGATCGGCGACTTCGCGCGGATCGCCGACGATGAACGGTCCTCGCCCGCCAATCTGATCGAAGCGCGTCATGTCGCGCGGCGTGATCGGCCGGCCGGCGCGCCTCGTCAGGTTCTCGACGGTCGATTGCAGCGCGTTGCTCTGCACATAGCGGATCGGCTCGTCGAGGCCGAGCGCCGCCATGTCGATGCCGGTCCAGCCGGAAATCAGCGCGAGCTGACCGGCCGTATCGACGTACTGCGCATACTCGGCATGCAGTTCGCGCGCCTCCTTCGAAGTGCGCGCGACCACCACCGTCGCGCCGAGGTAAAGCAGGATGTCGTCGGGGGCGCGGCCCGCATCGACGGCGTGCTTGCGGATATCGCGCGCGGCGGCGGCGACGATCGCGGGCGTCTGGCCTTCGAGGAAGACGCATTCGGCGTGCTTGCCCGCGAAGGCCTTGCCTCGCCCCGATGCGCCCGCCTGATACAGCACCGGCGTGCGCTGCGGCGAAGGATCGGCGAGATTGAAGCCGTCGACACGGTAGAACGGGCCGTCGTGCGTGATGCGTCGAATGCGCGACGGGTCGGTATACGGCTGGCCGATGCGCCGGTCGCGCACGACCGCGCCTTCCGCCCAACTGCCTTCCCACAGCTTGTAGGCGGCGGCGAGAAAGTCCTCGCCCGCCGCGTAGCGTTGGTCGTGTTCGCACGCCCGGTCGAGCCCCATGCCGCGCGCCGCGCTCTCGAGATAGCCGGTGACGATGTTCCATCCCGCGCGGCCGCCGGTCAGATGATCGAGCGTCGAAAAGCGCCGCGCGAACGCGTACGGATGCTCGTACGTGAGATTCACCGTCACGCCGAAGCCGAGATGCGTCGTGACCAGGGCCATCGCCGGCACGGTCAGCATTGGATCGTGCGAGGGCGACTGGGCCGCGGCAAGAAGCGTGGCGTCGGCGTTGCCGCCGTAGGTTTCATAGATGCCGAAGACATCGGCGAGAAACACGCCGTCGAAGAGACCGCGTTCGGCAGTCGTGGCGAGATCGGTCCAGTAGCCGAGCGTCGCATGCTCGACCGAGCGATCCCGCGGATGCCGCCAGAAGCCGGCCCACGAATGCGCGGGCGCGTTCATGTGAAACGCGTTGAAGTGGATGTGCTGATTCATGGGCGATGGGCGCGGTCTCGATGTGGGGCGGATGCCGGCCAGACAGATTAGAAGACGCGCGAGCGCATCCCAACGAATTTCGCGGGATAAGCAATCCAGACGTTTCGCCGGAAGAGCGCAGGACGAAGCGCGTGACGATGCATCCCGCGCATGTAGCTATGCAAAGCAACGGCCGGTGCAAAAGCATCGCTGAAAAGATCGGTTTGGGATGCCCGCCTGCACGCCGAAGATAGCGCTTCCTCTCCCGCATGACCCGCCCATGTCAGCCCATCCCGTCATCGACGCTTCGCCTGTGCGTCAAGGCCGCGCGAGCTTGCGCGTATTCGCGCCGCGCCGCGCCGGCCGCCGGCCCGCCGTCTCGCGCAAGGAACTGACGCGCCTGATCTTTCCCGCGCTCGTGCTCGCCGCATGGCAGGCAGCTTCGTCGGCCGGATGGATCGATCCGCGCGTGCTCGAAGCGCCGCTCGATGTCGCCGCCGCGCTCGTCGATCTCGCGCGCAGCGGCGTGTTGCTGGACAGCCTGCTCGCGTCGCTGCAACGCGCGGTCATCGGCTTCGTGATCGGCGGCGGCATCGGGCTGCTGCTCGGACTGATCGCGGGGCTGTCGCGCGCGGGCGAGCGCACCTACGACGCGCTCCTGCAAATGTTGCGCATGGTGCCGTTTCTCGCGCTGATCCCGCTGTTCGTGATCTGGTTCGGCGTTGACGAGAAGCCGAAGATTCTGCTGATCGCCGTGGCGTGCATCTTTCCGGTGTATCTCAACACGTTCTCGGGCGTGCGCAACGTTGACGCGAAGCTCGTCGAGGCCGCGCAGGTTTTCGGCATGTCGCGCACGGCCATCGCGATGCGCATCGTGCTGCCGCTCGCGATGCCGTCGATTCTCGTCGGCGTCCGCTATGCAATGGGCACTGCGCTGCTCGCGCTCGTCGCGGCCGAGCAGGTCAACGCGACATCGGGCATCGGCTATCTCGCGCTGAATCCGCGCGCGGCGCTGCGCACCGACATCATTCTCGGCGTGGTGCTCGTGTACTCGCTGCTCGGCCTCACGATCGACGCGCTGCTGCGCGCCGCCGAACGTCTCGCGTTACCCTGGCATCGCACGTTGAATACGGAGCGCAGCCGATGAGCGACGACCTCGCCGTTTCCATCGCCCAAGGCACGAAGCGTTTCGGCGATCGCGTGATCTTCGGGAACCTCGACCTGCTAATCCGCCGCGGGGAGTTCGTCGCGCTGCTCGGCGCGTCCGGTTCCGGCAAGACGACGCTGCTGCGCACCTTGCTCGATCTCGATACGCTCGACAGCGGCGACGGCTTCGTTGCAACGCCGCGCGCCGCCGTGTTTCAGGAGCCGCGCCTCATTCCTTCCCAGCGCGTGTGGCAGAACGTGCTGATGGGCGTGCCGAGAACCGCGCGCGCCCGCGAACTCGCGCTGGCGACGCTGGCCGAAGTGGGCCTCACGCGTCATGCCGATGCGTGGCCGCAGACGCTGTCGGGCGGCGAGGCGCAGCGCGTCGCGCTCGCCCGCGCGCTGATCCGCGATCCGTCGCTGCTGCTGCTCGACGAACCGTTCGCCGCGCTCGATGCGCTCACGCGTCTGCGCATGCAGGACCTCGTACGCCAGCTCGTCGCGCGGCATGGTCCCGGCGTGCTGCTCGTCACGCATGACGTGGACGAAGCGTTGCGGCTCGCCGACCGCATCGTTGTGCTGCGCGAAGGACGCCTGACGCTCGATGTATCCGTGAACGGCGCCGCCGGTCATCGCGAAGCGGCGCACGTCGAAGGCGGCGCGCTGCGAGCGCGTCTCTATGCCGAACTCGGCGTGCCGCACGCCGTCGCCGCCTGATTTCCACTCATCTACTCGCCCGCCATGTCCATGATACGTCTTGGTTTCGCCGCCGCCTTGCTCGGCGCCACGCTCTTCGTTTCGCAGGCTTCGCATGCGGCGGAGACCGTGCTGCGCGTCGGCATCTTCCAAGATGTCACGCGCGAGGCCATCGAGGCCACCGATTTCCTGGAGGGCACCCCATACCGGATCGAATGGGCCCGTCTCAACGGCGCGGGGCCGACGGTGCAGGCGCTCGGCGGCAACGCCATCGACATTAGCTGGGGCCTGAGCGACACGGCCGCGCCCAAGGCGTCGTCCGAAGATCGCCGCAACTGGAGCGCGGGCAACGCGCCGATCAAGCTGATCGGGCTGCTCGCGCCGGTCGACAGCACGCACTATTCGCCGAGTCTCGTGATCGCGAGCAAAGCGTCGGGCGTGACGAAGCTCGCGGACTTGCGCGGCAAGACCTACGCGTTCAACGAAGGCGGCAATGCGAACGCGGTCGGCCTGCTCGCGCTCGACAAGGCGGGCATGAGCCTGAAGGACGTGAAGCTGCGCCTGCTCACCTACGATGCAACCGCGCCCGCTGTCGTCGCAGGCGCGGTCGATGCGGCCCCCGCCACGCGTTCGCGCGTCGCCGATGCGCTCGCGACCGGCGCCGTGCGCGAACTGGCAACCGAGAACGAAGTGGGCTTTACGGGCTTCGTGTCGGTGACGGCGCGCACGGCGGCGCTGAAGGATCCTCAACTGGATGCCGCCATCGGCGACTTCATGACCCGTCTCGCGCGCTATCTCAACTGGGCCGCTACGCACGACGCCGAGACAGCCGCCGCCTATGTCAAAACGCAGCAACTCACGCAGGAGCAGGCGCTTTTTGCCGCGAAGAGCGGGGCGTACCGGCTCGTGCCCGTCAACGCCGATGGCGCGCCCTTCAAGGCCGAAGTCGCGGCCACGCGCAAGCTCGGCGATATCGGGTTCTATCCGCGCCCGGTGGACTTTTCCACCGTCGTCGATGACCGGTACACCGCGCGGATCGAAGCGGGCAATCGCTGACAAGCCACGGAGCACATCATGAGCGCAGGATTCGACAATCGCGTGTTCTGGGTAACGGGCGCGTTTGGCGCGCTGGGCGCGGCCACGGTGACACGGCTCGCGGATGCGGGAGCGCGCGTCGTCGCCTCGTCGCGCCATGTCGATGCCGCGCGTTTCGCCGATTGGCCCCTCGTTACGCCGATCGCCGTCGATGTTGCCGACGAACGCAGCGTGCGCTCGGCTCTCGCGCAGATCGAATCGCGCTTCGAGCATATCGACGGCCTCGTGACGAGCACGAACGTCGCCGCGTTCGGCGACTTCCTCGAACTCACGGACGAGGACTGGCAGCGCGTGATCGACGCCAAGCTGCTCGGCACCGTGCGGCCGATCCGCGCCGTGCTGCCCCGCCTGATCGCGCAACGACGCGGCGCGGTCGTCGTGATATCGGGGCGCAGCGGCATTGCGCCGCCACCGAACCATTTTCCGGGCGCGAGCGTGAATGCCGCGCTCGACCTGCTCGTGCAGGGCCTCGGCCGCCAGTACGGGCCGCAGGGCGTGCGCTTCAATGCGGTCGCGCCGGGGCCGATCCGCTCGCCGCGTTTTGCCGCGATGGCGGCCGCTCAGGACGACGCCGAGCCCACGCGCCTTACCGCGCTCGACGGTCCCGGCACGCCGGACGACGTCGCGGCGGCGGTGGCCTATCTGCTGTCGGACGACGCGCGTTTCGTCACCGGCACGCGGCTCTATGTGGACGGCGGCGGACCGCCCTACGCGTGAGCCGTCTCTTTCATTCCAAATTCGAGGATCGATCGCCCATGTCCCGCTTCGTGTCTCCCGCGCAGTTGCGCACGCTGATTGCCCAACGCACCGAACTCGCCGTGCTCGATGTGCGCGAGGAGGGCGTCTCGGCGCGCCGCCGCCTGTTCTATTCGTCGGTCGCGCCGGTCGGACGGCTGGGCGTGCTGATCGGGCGGCTCGTGCCGCGTCGCGGTACGCCCGTCGTGCTCGTCGATACCCACGGCGAGCACGCGCCGCGCGCCGCCGCGCTGCTCGCGCGTTGGGGATACACGGTTGTCTCGATCCTCGCCGGCGGTATCGACGGATGGGCCGAAGCCGGCTTCGAAGTGTTCAGCGGCACCAACGTGCCGGGCAAGGCGTTCGGCGAACTGATCGAGCACCGGCTGCAAACGCCCAACATCGACGCGGAGACGCTTAAGGCGCGTCAGGATGCGGGCGACGATCTCGTCGTGCTCGACTCGCGGCCCTTCGGCGAATATCACACGATGAGCATTCCGGGCGGCGTCGATTGCGCGGGCGCCGAACTGGTGTATCGCGCGCTCACGGCGGCGCCGTCGCCGGATACGCTGATCGTCGTGAATTGCGCGGGCCGCACGCGCAGCATTCTCGGCGCGCAGTCGCTGATCAATGCGGGCGTGCCTAATCCGGTCGCCGCGCTGACGGGCGGATCGATGTCCTGGCTGCTCGCGGGCCTCGAACTCGACCACGGCGAATTGCGCACCGCGCCGCGTCCCGATGCCGCCGCGCTCGCCGCCGCGCGCGAACTCGCGGCGGCGGCGGCGCGCAAGGCGGACGTTTCCGTGATCGACGGCCAGACGCTCGCGGCGCTCGAGCGCGAAAGCGGCGAGCGCACGCTCTACCGGTTCGACGTGCGGGATCCGTTGGAATACGAGGCGGGGCATCCGGCGGGCTGGCGTTCGGCGCCCGGCGGCCAGCTCGTGCAGGCGACCGACGAATACATCGGCACGCTGCATGCCCGCGTCGTGCTGCGCGACGACGACGGCGTGCGTGCGCGCATGACGGCGTCGTGGCTAAGGCAACTCGGCTATCTGGATGTCCGCGTGCTCGACGATGCCGCGAGCGCCGCGCTCGTGCAGGACGCCTATGAAGCCGGTCCGGAGCCGCTGCGCGTGCGGCCGCACGGCGCGCGCACGGAATGGATCGAAGCCGACCGGCTCGCGAGCGCGCTCGAAGCAGGGCAGGCCGAGGTCGTCGATATCGACAGCAGTCTTGCATTCCGGCGCGCGCATATCGCAGGCGCGCGCTTCATCGCGGCAAGCGAGCTGCATGCAAAGCTCGCCGACCTCGCCGACCTCGCGCCGGACCGGCAACTCGTGCTCGCCTCCGCCGACGGCGTGCTCGCGGCGCTCGTCGCCGCCGAACTGTCCGGGCAACGCGCGCATGTCGCGGCGCTCGCGGGCGGCACGAATCGCTGGATCGAGCTAGGGCTGCCGCGCGATAGCGGCGATGCCGGCAACCTCACCGGCGACGACGACGCGTGGTACAGCCCGTACCACGCGCGCGCCGAACGCGTGGCCGAGCAGATGAACGCCTATCTCGCGTGGGAATTGCAGCTCGTCGAACAGGTGGAGCGCGACGGAATCGCGTCGATCGATGTCATCGATTTCGGCACGGCGACCGCGAAGCGCAGCCGCGCGCACCTCGCGAGCCTCGCGGAGCGCGCAGCATGAGCGCGATCGCTCCCGCGTTCGACGGCGCGACGAGTCCCGCCGACATTCCGGGCAGCCCGCTTGCGGCCGCCTTCGCGCAGCCGCTGATGCTCGGCCTCTTCCTGCCGATACAGAACGGCGGCTGGTCCATCTCGACGCTGCCGCGCGGGACCGACTGGCGCTTCGACTACAACGCCCGTCTCACGAAGCAGGCGGAGGCGCTCGGCTTCGACCTCGTGTTCGGCCTCGCGCAATGGCTCGGCAAGAACGGCCACGGCGGCGCGCTCAAGTATCGCGAGCAATCGCTCGATGCGTTCATCGCGACGAGCGCGCTCGCCGCCATCACTGAGCGCATCCTGCTCGTCTCGACGGTGCATGTGCTCTATGGGCCGTGGCATCCGCTGCATCTGGCGAAGTTCGGCGCAACGCTCGACCACATTTCGAACGGACGCTGGGGCATCAATCTCGTGACCGGACACGTTGCGAGCGAATGGGCGATGTTCGGCCAGCCGATGATCGAACACGACGAACGCTATGCGCGCGCCGCGGAGTTCGTCGGCGTGCTGGACACGCTGTGGCGCAGCGACGCGAACCTCGATATCCGCACGCCGCGCTGGCGGCTCGACAACGCGTTCGTCAGCCCGCGTCCGCGCTTTCATCGTCCCGTGCTGGTGAACGCGACGGGTTCCGACGCAGGCATCGACTACGCGGTGCGGCATTCCGACCTCGTCTTCATCACGAGCCCGGCCGGCGCGGATTTCGCCGATGCGATCGGCGCGCTCCCGGCGCACACCGCGAAGATTCGCGAGGGCGCGGCGCGCGTTCGGCGGCGCGTGCGCACGCTCATCAACCCGACCATTGTGTGCCGGCCGACCGAGCGCGAGGCGCGCGCCTATCACGACGCGATCGTCGCGCACGCCGACGAAGGCGCGCTCGACGGTTTCGTCGGCATGCACGGACGCAGCGATGCGAAAGCGTGGGCGAAACACAAGCGCGAGCAGCGCATCCTCGGCGGCAACCTGCATCTGATTGGCTCGCCGGAACAGATCGTCGATCAGTTGATCGCGCTCAAGCGCGCCGGATGCGACGGCGTGCAACTCACCTTCTTCGACTTCGAACCGGACCTGCGCTATTTCGGCGAAGCGGTCCTGCCGCTGCTCGTCGAAGCCGGCTTGCGCGTGCCCGCGGCACCGGTTCAACCTTCCTTGCAGACAAGCTCATGACCCCGCCGCGTCAACTCCATCTGAACACGAACATCACCGCGCTCGGCCGTCACCCGGCGGGATGGCGCACGCTCGACAATCCGCGCTCGATCATCGACCTGAACTTCTTCAGGGAGATCGCCGCGATTGCCGAGCGCGGCAAGCTCGACGCGGTGTTCCTCTCCGACCTGCTCGCGCTGCGCAATCCTGCCGAAGGGCCGTCGCAGGCGCTGGAGCCGACGGTGCTGCTCACCGCGCTCGCGGGCGCGACGACGCATGTCGGGCTGATCGGCACTGCATCGACGACCTTCAACGATCCCTTCAACCTCGCGCGCCGCTTCGCCTCGGTCGATCATCTGAGCGGCGGGCGCGTCGCGTTCAACGCGGTGACGACCTACGACGCATCGGCGGCGGCCAATTTCAGCCACGATGTGCCGCTCTCGACGGACGAGCGATACGCGCGCGCCCAGGAATTCGTGGAGGTCGTGACGAAGCTCTGGGATAGCTGGGAGGACGACGCGTTCATCGCCGATCAGGAAACCGGACGATATGCCGACCCGTCGCGCGTGCATGCAATCGACCATCGCGGCACGTACTTCTCCGTGCGCGGGCCGCTTACCGTGCCGCGCAGCCCGCAGGGCCGCCCGGTGCTCGTGCAGGCGGGATCGTCCGAAGGCGGGCGCGCGCTCGCTGCCCGTTTCGCCGATGCCGTGTTCACCGCGCAAACTACGCTGCCGACCGCGCAGGCGTTCTACGCGGAGATGAAGGAGCGCGTGCGGCGGCACGGCCGCAATCCCGATCACTTTCTGCTGCTGCCGGGGCTGTATCCGGTCATTGGCGGAACGGAAGCCGAAGCCCGCCGGCGCAAGGCCGAACTCGACGCGCTGCTCGATACCGATCGCGAAGTCGGGCGGCTTGCCGGCGCGCTCGGCCTCGCGCCGGACGACCTTCGCATCGATGCGCCGCTGCCTTATGAACTCATCGCGAAGACGGCGCGCTCCGACATTTCGCGCGGTTTCGTCGATTCGACCGTGGCGCTCGCGAAGAGCGAGAACCTCACGGTGCGCGACCTGCTGGATCGCAATCCGGGCGCGCACCGGATCATCGTCGGCACGCCTGAGCAAATTGCCGACGACATCGCGCAATGGTTCCACGAGCGCGGCGCGGACGGCTTCAATCTGAACGCGGACGTGTTTCCCTCGGGTCTCGCGGCGTTCGTCGATCATATCGTGCCGATCCTGCAACGCAAAGGCATCTTCCGGCGCGACTACGAAAGCGCGACGCTGCGCGGCCATTTCGGGCTGCCGCGTCCGGACAGCCAATACGCGCGCCATGCGCATGCCGCCTGAGGACATCGCGTGAATTATCCATCACCAGCAGCAGTGGCTTGGGTCATCCGGTCCGATACCGAAGCCGTCGAAGCGGCGCGGCGTCTTGCGCGCCTGTTCGAAGCGGATGCATCGCGGCGCGATCGCGAACGCCGGCTGCCCTACGCCGAAATCGACGCGTTCACCGCGTCCGGCCTGTGGGGAATCAGCGTGCCGCGCGCATTCGGCGGCGCGGACCTGCCGCTTCGCGCCATCGTGGATGTCTTCGACATCGTCTCGGCGGCGGACCCGTCGCTCGGGCAGATTCCGCAGAACCATTTCGCGACGCTCGAGCGCCTCCGGCACGACGGCACGCCGAGCCAGCAGGACTTTTTCTTTTCGCGCGCGCTCGCCGGCGAGCGGTTCGGCAACGCGACCGCCGAACCGGGCGACCGTCTTCCGTCCGAGCACGAGACGCGGGTTCGGCGCGCCGGCGGCAAGTTTCTGCTTTCGGGCCGCAAGGTCTATTCGACCGGCGCGTTGTTCGCTCACTGGATACCGGTAGCCGCGCGCGACGACGACGGCTTGCCGGTGACCGCATTCGTCGCCCGGCACGCACCCGGCGTCGAGGTGATCGACGACTGGTCGGGTTTCGGCCAGCGCACCACGGCGAGCGGTCAGGTTCGCCTCGACGACGTTGAACTGGACGGCTTGCAGATCGTGGAACGGGGGAGGCGCGAAGGGATCGATGCGGCCAACGCGGTTTCGCAATTGATTCACGCGGCGATCGATCTGGGCATCGGACGCGGCGCGCTCGACGACACGCAACGTTTGCTGCGCACGCTCGCGCACCCGGCTCGCGGCAGCGGCGTGCAGCAGGCGAGCGCCGATGCGTACACGTTGCGCGACATCGGCGCGCTGACCGTCGATCTTCACGCGGCACAGGCGCTGTCATGGCGTGCCGCCGACCTGATCGATGCCGCGCGCGCCGTCGATGCATCGCGCCCGGACGTCGCCGCCGCCATCGTCGCGACGGCCGAGGCGAAGATACTGACGACGCGCTTCGCGCTCGAAGCATCGAGCAAACTGTTCGAACTGGCGGGCACGCAATCGACGCTCGAAGCGCACAACCTGGATCGTCACTGGCGCAACGCGCGCACGCACACGCTGCACGACAGCGTGCGCTGGAAGTATCACGCGGTCGGGCAGTATGCGCTGAACGGGCTGTTGTGTGACCCGTTCACTTACGCGCATCCGTACACAAATCTAAGTTCGGATGACGAATGATATGGCGGTCGCGATGAACTCAAAGGTCCGAGACGGCCGCTTCGCCGATCCGGAACGCCGCGAGTTCATCCGCCGCGCATTGGCCGATGAGACCCGTCTCCCATTCGAGATACGCCCGCGCCGCGTCGAGATTGCCGTCGTGGCGGTCGTGCACGAAGAACAGGAAATCGATGCGATCGGGCGGCGGAAGCTGAACCGCCGCGCGATCGACCGCGAACCCGGCGCGCTCCCAATCATCGGTGAAAGGCGCGGCCAGCGTCACGCGCGCATGGCCGGCTTCACGCAAGTCGCGCGCGACGAGCCGCGCCTGGGCCAGCGTAGCGTCGTCGGCGATGAGGACGAGCGGCGTATCGCGATCGGCCCTGCGTGCGCGCAGCGTCTCGAAGACGCGCGCGCGCGTCGTCCAGACGGAACCGGCGGGGCGCGACATCTGATGCGCCTCGCTAGAACGCAGATCGAGCACCACGGCATGCGGATCGGGCGGCGCGTCGTCGCTGGTTTCGGTGATGAACGGGTCGTCCGGACGCTGCAACCCGCGCAAGCCCGACACGAACGCCGCGTTGACGGTCGCCGTCTCGTAGCCCGCTTGCACGAGCCAGTGCGCGACGACCGGCGCGCGGATGCCGTCGTGGTCCACGAGCAGAATGCGCGCGTGACGCACGGCCACGCGTTGGTCCGTCGCCTGGATGAGCTGGCCGCCCGGCGCGTGGCGCGCGAACGCGAAGCCGTCGCGGGCGTGCTCGTCGGCGGTGCGCACATCGAACAGGTAGGTGGTGCGCGACGGGTCGTCGAGCCACGCTTGCGCGCTGGCTTCATCGAGCGCCGCCACGCCGAATCGCTCGGCCAGCGCCTGTGCGCGCGAACGGGCCGTGTCGCGTTCGGGTGTAGTGAGCGGCGGAAGAGGCATAGCTGCGCGTGCTGCCGCGTTCCAGCGCGAAGCCTGCGAGCGCCCATCCCTGCGTGCCATTCTCGAGCGCGAAAACCTCGCGGCGGATGCCCAGATTGCGCAGCGTCTGCGCCCCGATGATGCTGCGCGTGCGTCCGGCGCAATGAACGACGATGGTGGTGTCGGGCAGTCCGGCGAACGCGTCGACGTAGGCCGGCAACTCGCCGTTCGGCACGCACACCGCGCCCGGAACGGCCATCTTGCGATGCTCCTCGCGGGTGCGGCCGTCGATCACGGTGAGCGGGCATCCGCCGGGTTCGGCGCGCCACCGGTTCAATCGCGATGCGCTCACGTGCGGCGTGTCGTAAGCCTGCTCGACCAGTTCGCCGAAGGTCTTCGACGGCACGTTGACGCCGCGAAAGAGCGTATAGCCCGCGCGTTGCCACGCGGGCGCGCCGCCATCGAGGATCGTGAGATCGTCGTAGCCGAGTTCGCGCAGACGCGCGGCCGCGCGCCACGCGACAGGCGCGTGATCGATGCCGTCGCCTGTGGGCTGCGTGCCGTCATCGAGCAGAACGATGCGCACGCTCTTTCGCGGCAGCAGTGGCGGCGCGTCGAGTTCGAGGCGGCTGAACGGCAGCGGGATCGCAAAGAACGGATGGCCCTCGCCGAACTGGCCGGCTTCCCTTACGTCGAGCAGGGCGAGTTCGCGGCCATCGTTAAGCCAGGCGCGCAGCGTGGGCGCGTCGATGGCGCGGAAGGAGTCGATGCGAAAGGGCATGGGTCGGGTCAGGTGCAAGTGAGACGAAACGCGCGGCGCAGGTCGTCGATGAGATCGGCGGCGTCTTCGAGGCCGACATGCAGGCGCACGACGGGCGCGTCGCCGGAAAAGTAGCTATGCGGGCGAAGGCGCGATGGGGGCGCCAGTAGAGCGAGACTTTCGTAGCCGCCCCACGATGCGCCGAGCGAAAACAGTTGCAGCGAATCGATGAACCGGCCCGCACGCGCGATATCGCCATCCGCGAAGGCGAACGACACGAGGCCGTTCGCGCCGGAGAAGTCGCGTCGCCAGAGCGCATGGCCGGGATCGTCCGGCAGCGCCGGATGAAACACGCGGGCGACCGCGCGCTCCTGTTGCAGGAACCGCGCGACCTCCAGTGCATTCTGCGCGTGGCGGGCGAGCCGCACGCCGAGCGTGCGGATGCCGCGCAGCGCGAGATACGCATCGTCCGCGCCGACGGCGAGGCCGAGCGCCTCGTGCGTATCGCGAAAACGCAGCGCGAGCCCGGGATCATTGGTGCTGATCGCGCCTTGCATGAGATCCGAGTGACCGCCGATGTACTTGGTCGATGCCTGCACGGACACGTGCGCGCCGTGCGCGAGCGGTTGATGCAGCCATCCGGCGCTCCAGGTGTTGTCGGCGGCGAGAATGAGTCCGTGTTGCTCGGCGAACGCGCCCAGCGCGGGCAGGTCGGCGATCTCATACAGGAACGAACCGGGTGATTCGACGTAGACGAGACGCGTGGCCGGACGCAGCGCATGCGCCGGCACGCCGTCTTTCGCGGCGAAGTAGGTCACGTTGACCCCGAGCCGCGCGAGCAGCGGTTCGAGCCGCTCGCGCACGGGGCCATAGACGCTGTCCTGAATCAGCGCATGGTCGCCGGGGGAGAGCAGCGACAGGAACGCGAGCGTGATCGCCGCCATGCCCGATGGCGCGAGCAGTGTATGATCCGCGCCTTCGAGTTCGCCGATCGCCGCTTCCAGCGCGCGATGCGTCGCGGTTCCGTGACGGCCGTAGGTCGCGACATTCTCGCCGTCGTGCCGCAGCCGATGCAGCCGTTCGTAGTCCGCGCCCGACGCGAAGCGCACCGTGCTCGTGCGCACGACCGGGACGTTGACCGGGGCGGCGCCGCTATCGTCGAATGCGCCGAGACCCGCGTGCAGCAAGCGCGTCGACAAGGCGTGAGCGCGCGCGGTCATCAGCCGACCGCCTGAGTCTGCCGATGCAGATGCGTCGCGTTGTAGCGCACGATGCGTCCGTCTTCGAAACCCAGCCGCCCTGAAAGCGTTTCGAGCGGGCGTCCGTACAGATGAAAGTGCAGCGTCGGCGCTTCGCCCGTCACGTGGATGCTGTGGATATCGTCGGGCAGGAAGGCGATCGGCGTGCCCGGCTGGACCAGCACCTCATGGTCGGGTTCGAGCGTCGCGCGATCGTCGTCGCTGCGGTCGTCGGTGCGGCGATACACGCGGTTCAACTCGCTGCCCTCGACCGCGACGATCACGGCCCAGGTGTCGTGGTTATGCGGAATCGTCGTCTTGCCCGGCAGAAGAGAATTCAGATACAACGCAATGCCGTCGGCGCCGGGATTGAGACGATAACGCGTGGACGTGTCCCCGCTCGCGGGGTCCGGCGGAGGAAAGTCCGCGCGCGAAAAAAGCGCGGGGCGGGCGGCGAGCGCCTGCAATGCATCGGCGATTTTGGCGAGCGCGTCGCGCGTGAGGCCATCGCGTTCGAGAATGGCCGCGCTGGAAGCGATCAATGCATCGACGTGTTGTGTTCGTTCGCGGGCGACGGAGTGGACAGGATCGGTCACGATGAAGTGGAGACGAGAGAAAGGGAAGACGCGTCGGATGAGCGCGAGCGCGTGCGTCGCACCCGGCCGGAGGCGCCGTCGAGAAAGCGCCGCGTGCGTTCGTCGCGCGGCGCATGAAAAAGTTGTTGGGGCGAGCCTTCCTCGACGACGACCCCGCCTTCGGTGAACACGACGCGGTCGCTGATGTCCTCCGCAAAGCGCATTTCGTGCGTGACGAGCACGCAGGTGAGGCCGTCGTCGACGAGCTGACCGATGACATTGAGCACTTCGCCGACGGTCTGAGGATCGAGCGCGGAGGTCACTTCGTCGAAGAGAATGAGTTCGGGCTGCATGGCGAGCGCCCGCGCAATGGCGACGCGCTGTTGCTGTCCGCCCGAAAGCTCGCCGGGATAGGCGTGCGCCTTGCCGGCGAGTTTCACCTTCGCGAGCAGCGCATGGGCCTCATGCTCGGCCTCGGCGCGGCTCATCCCGAGCACGCGCACCGGTGCGATGACGAGGTTCTGCAGCGCCGTCAGATGCGGAAACAGGTTGTATTGCTGAAACACGAAGCCGATGCGCTTGCGCAACGCGATGCGCTCTTCGTCCTTCGTGAGCGCCGTCACGTCGATGCCGTCGACACGAACTTCGCCGCGCTGAGGCGCGGTCAGCCCGTTGATGCAGCGCAGGATGGTGGACTTGCCCGACCCCGACGGCCCGATGATCGACACCGCCTGATTGCGGCGCACGTCCAGATCGATGCCGCGCAGCACGGCTGTCTCGCCATAGGACAAGTGGACATCGCGCAAGCGGACGGACACGTGAGGCGCGGGGTGCGCTTCGGCATCGGTATCGGCATCGGCTGCGCGGCCATCGATGAGCGTCATCATGCGATGCGCAAGGTCGCGGAGCAGGGAAAACGCGTCATGCCTTCGCCTCTCGATCGGAGCATTGGGAACGAGCCATTCTAGGAATGGAGCGGCGCATTTCGAACCAAGCATTCGTCACAACCATATATGCGCGGACGACGGCGCGCGGCGTGTTTTGCATCGCGCATGCTTTGCATAGCAAAACAGATTGGTTTTCAGCGGCACGGGGCTCGCCTACGCTAGCGTTCCTCCAAACACATGAATATCGAGGCGCCGATGCGATTCACGGTCAAGGCCTATACAGCGGTGCGGCGTGCGATGACGGCGAGCGCGCTGGTTGCCGCGGGCATCGGCGCGGCTCACGCAGATGCAACGCTCGACAAGATCAATGCGCGCCACGAACTCGTCGTCGGCGTGATGATCACGGGCGGGCCCTTCGGCTCCATCGATCCGGCCACGCAGAAGCTGCGCGGCGTCAACGTGGATATCGCGGAGGAACTGGCGAAGCGCCTGAACGTCGATGTGCAACTGGTGTCGGTTCAGCCATCGACGCGCGTGCAGTTCCTGCAGCAGGGCAAGGTGGATATTCTCGTGGCGAACATGGAGTACACCGAGCAGCGCAACGAGATCCTCGATCACGTGCCGACGCCTTACTACCAGGTCGGCGGCACGGCCATCACGTCATCGACGAGCGGCATCGCGCGATGGGAAGACTTGCGCGGCAAGCAGGTCTGCATCTCGCAGGGCAGCAGCTATATCAAGCCGGTCATCGAGCGTTTCGGCGCGGTTCCGCGCGCGTTTCCGAGCGCGGCGGAGTCGCTGCTCGCGTTGAAGGGCGGCAATTGCGTGGCGGCCGTTCATGACGCGGCGCCGCTGCTGTATCCGCTCGTCGCGCGCGATCCGGAATGGCGCGGCTATCGCACGCTGCAGCCGGAGCTGATTCCGTCGCCATCGGTCATCTGGGCGCGGCAGGGCGAGAAGGATACGGTCGCGAAGCTCGGTCCCATCGTGCGGGACTGGCATCGTACGGGCTGGCTCATCGGCGTGGAGGCCAAGAACGGCCTGACGCCGCCGTCGCCCGCGCTCGCCGAGTGGCACGCGAAATATGCGTCGAGCACGGTATCGTCGAAATGAGCGTGCATGAGCTGATCGAACGGGTCGCGCGCGCCGGCTTCGATTACCGTTTCCTGTTCGACCACTACGATCGCACTTCGTACATCGAAGGGATGGCGATGAGCGCGGGCATCGTCGCCTGCACGTTGGCAGGGAGCGCGCTGGCCGGCGTCGTCCTGCTCGGCGGACTGCGCTCGCGGTACGCGCTCGTCGCAGGCGCGACGCGCGGCGTGATCGAGCTCACGCGCAACACGCCCGCCATCGTTCAGCTTTACTGCGCGTTCCTCGTGCTCAACACGCTCATTACCCAGCAGCTTCAGGCGCATGGCGCGCGCAATCCGCTCGCGCCGTTCTTCTGGGTCGTGCTCGTGCTGTCGGTCAACAAGGGCGCGTTCCATGCGGAAGCCCTGCGCGCGGGCTTCGAAGCGGTGCCGCGCGAAACGCTCGACGGCGCGCAATCGCTCGGCTTCTCGCGTTCCGCGCGGTTCTGGAGCATCGAGTTGCCGCTGGCCTTCAGGACGGCGCTGCCGGCGCTCACCAATAACGCCGTGGAGCTCGTGAAGGCATCGGCGATTGCGTCGGCGATCGCGGTCGGCGACATCACCTATCAGTCGATCATGATCTGGACGCAGCGCGACAACGTGCTCGCGCTGATGCTCCTGATCCTCGCGTTCTTCTACGCGTTGACCGCGCTCGTGACCGTGACCAGCCGATGGATCGAACGGCGGCTCGCGGTGCCCGGTTATGGCCAGCATTAGCCCGGCGGCGTCCACTTCCCGGACCGGCAGCTATGCGGCGGCGACCATCGCCGTCGCGCTCGCCGTGCTGTGGCTTCTCGCGCCGCGCGACATCGAACCCGCGCATCTGCTCGCGCTGTTCGCGCAGTGGCTGCCCGCGCTGCTGCGCGGGTTCGCCGTGAATGTATCGATGAGCGCCGGAGCCCTTGCGCTCGGCACGATCATCGGCTTGCTGATCGGCGCATCGGTGTCGAGGCAGGGCGTGGCCGGGCGGCTGGCGCGGCTGTGGGTGCAGGCGTTCCGCAACGCGCCGTGGCTCGTGCTGATCTTCTTCACCACCTATGCGTTGCCGTTCGAATTCCGCATCGGCGGACACGGCGTGCCGTTTCCGGACTGGCTGAAGGTGATCGTCGCGCTCGCCTTGCCCGCGAGCGCCAACGTGGCCGAAGTGTTCCGGGGCGCCGTGCAGTCGATTCCGCGAACGCAGTGGGATGCCGCCGGATCGCTCGCGATGTCGCGCAGGCAGATTCTGTGGTGGATCGTGTTGCCGCAATGCGTGCGCCGGATGCTGCCGCCGTGGATGAACGTGTATTCGATCATCACGATGGGCACGGCGCTGTCTTCGCTCGTCGGCATTCACGACGTACTCGATACCGCGCGGATCGCGAGCACGACGGTCGCGCACTCGAGCTTCACCGTGCTCATGTACATCGCCGCGCTGGCGTTGTTCTTCCTCTATTGCTATCCGGTCGGCCTGCTGACGCGTGCGCTGGAGCGGCGCTGGTCCGGGCCGGCGCGCTGATGTTCTTCCGGCATCGCCGGCCCTATCTCATCTAACACTTCGCACATGACTTTCGATTCGCCCCGCATCACCCGACGTCAGATCCTGCAATTGCTCCTGGCCAGTTCGGGTGCCGGCGCGTTGTCTTCTGCCCGAGCGGCGCAGGCGCTGGCGGCGCTGCCCGGCTCCGTGATCCGCGGCGGCACGCTCGTCGCCAACGTCGCGCCGGAACCGGGCGGTCTCGTTGCAGGGATCAACATATCGAGCCCGGCGGTCGTGATCTCGGCCAGCATCTTCGATGGCCTCGTGACCTACGACAGCGAGTATCGCCCGCAGCCGCAGCTCGCGGAATCGTGGCAGACATCGCCCGACGGCAAGTCGATCACCTTCAACCTGCGCAAGAACGTCAGGTGGCACGACGGCACGCCGTTCACTTCGGCGGACGTGCAGTATTCCATTCTGAACGTCGTCAAGAAGACGCATCCGCGCGGCGCTTCGAACCTCGCCAAGGTAACCGGCGTCGATACACCCGATCCGCATACGGTCGTCTTCCGTCTCAGCGGCCCGTCGCCTGTGTTGTGGGCGGTGCTCTTCGGCACCGAGACGCAGATCGTGCCGAAGCACTTGTACGACGGCACCGATCCGTTGACGAATCCGTACAACGTCAAGCCGGTCGGCACGGGCGCATTCGTCTTCAAGGAATGGGTGCGCGGCAGTCATGTGACGCTTCAGCGCAACCCCGATTACTGGGACAAGGGACGCTCGGGAAAGGACGACAAGCCTTACCTCGACCAGATCGTCTTCAAGATGATCCCCGACAGCGCGGCCCGCGCCGCGGCGCTCGAGACCGGCGAGATCGCTTTTGCGGCGAACAATCCTGTGCCGGAGAGCGATGTCGCGCGCCTTCGCAAGGACCCGCGGCTCGCGCTCGACACGGTGGGCTGGCAGGCTCCCGCGCCGATGTTCTTCTTCGACTTCAACTACAAGCGCAAGACTTTCGACGACATCCGCGTGCGCAAGGCGTTCGCGCATGCAATCGACCGGGCCGCGATGGCGCGCATCGTGTGGTTCAGACTCGCGGATGTCGCGCAAAGCTGCGTGCCGAGCTACCAGAAGCAGTTCTTCAAGCCGGGACTGCCGCAATACGCGTTCGACCCGAAGGAGGCCGAACGCCTGCTCGACGAAGCGGGCCTGAAGCGCGGGCCGGACGGCGTGCGGCTGCGCATCGA
The DNA here is from genome assembly GCF_031450825.1 of Caballeronia sp. LZ019. NCBI lineage: Bacteria > Pseudomonadati > Pseudomonadota > Betaproteobacteria > Burkholderiales > Burkholderiaceae > Caballeronia > Caballeronia sp. LZ019. The sequence goes on from NZ_JARTVZ010000004.1 coordinate 146,246, forward strand.
TCACGTCACCGAAGTCGCTTACGGACAGGTGTACTTGCGGGCCGCCGAGATGATGCGCCAGCAGCTCAGAAACGTCGGCGTGGAAATGACGCTCGTCAATCTCGATCTGCCGAGCGTCATTCGCAAGCTCTATACGGAGCGCGACTTCGATACCGCGTCGATGTGGTATTCGGCGTATCCGGATCCGCAGATCGGCGTGACGCGGCGTTTCTGGAGCAAGAACATCAAGCAGGGCGTGCCGTCTAGCAATGCGTCGAGTTATTCGAATCCGCAGATGGACAAGATTATCGAAGGCATTCAGGAGGAGGGCGATGTAGCGAAACGGAAGGTGCTCATCGACCAGTTGCAGCAATTCGTGCAAACGGAAGTGCCATCGATCAATCTGCTCGAGCTCAAGTTCTTCGGCTTTTATTCCAGCAAGATTGCAGGGCTGCGCAAAGGTCCGATGCTCTTCTATTCGACGCTCGCGGATGCGTGGCTGCAAGCTTAGGCGTCAAATAAGTTTATGAAGTTTGCTTCGTTGCCTCGCATGTCATGGCGACCGTAAGCTTGTCGCTCTCTCGCGATGCCGCCCGCCTGTCCGCACGCTGCGCCGGACACGGCTGAAAGCCGCGCGCATCGCGTCTTCTGTCTGCTCGGGAATTCCATTCGATGAACGTAAAACGACCGGCGCTCGCACGCGCTTTGGCCTTAGTCATGGCGATCGCCTCGAGCGCGGCGATCACCGCCTGCAGCAAATCGGAGTCCGCAACATCCACGCACGCGGCCGCGAAACAACCGGCGACGGGCGGCGATCTCACCTGGGGCGTGACGACCGAGCCCGCTTGCTTCGATCCGCATCGCTCGTCGCAACAAAACTCGTTCTGGGTCATCCGCAATTACATCGATTCGCTCGTCTCGAAGCGCACCGACGGCACCTACGCGCCGTGGCTCGCGAAGTCGTGGAGCATCGCCGACGACGGCAAGAGCTACACGTTCACGCTGCGCGACGACGTGAAGTTCACCGACGGCACGCCGTTCAATGCGGACGCGGTGAAGGCCAACTTCGACTACATCCTGAAGAACGTCAGCACGACATCGGCGTCGGCGTCGCTGCTCGTCGCGTTCGATCGCGTCGAAGTGGTGTCGCCTTACGTCGCGAAGCTCGTGATGAAGCAGGCCGATTCCACGACGCTCGAATCGCTCTCGAGCGTGAAGCTCGGCTTCATCTCGCCGAAGGCGCTCGCCGAGAACAAGGACCTGTGCGGCGGAGGACCGGGCATCGTCGGGACCGGGCCGTTCGTGTTCAAGTCGTATCAGCGCGGACAGCAGGCGACCTTCGAGCGCAATCCTAATTATGGATGGGCGCCCGACAACGCCGCGCATCGCGGACCGGCCTATCTCGATCGCGTCACGTATCGGTTCTTGCCGGAGGCGGCCGTGCGAACCGGCGCGCTGAGTTCGGGGCAGGTCGATCTGATCGAAGGCGTCCAGCCGACCGACATCGCCGTGTTCGACAAGGTCGATGGCTTCCAGTACGTACACGGTCCGTCCGCGACGACATCGTTCACGCTGAACATCAACTACACGGTGCCGCCCGCCAACGACGTTCGCGTGCGGCGCGCGCTGCGCGACGGCTTCGACCTCGACGCCATCGTGAAGAGCGTGTATCTCGGCACGGTGCGGCGCGCGTGGTCGAACATCGGTCCGGACAATCCGGACTACGCGAAACAGCTCGCGGGTTCGTGGGGCAACAAGATCGCCGACGCGAACCGTCTGCTCGACGAAGCCGGATGGACCGCGCGCGACAAGGGCGGCTTTCGCACCAAGGACGGAAAGCGACTAACGATCGAAGTCGGGTATCCCCAGCCTTATGTCCGTGATAGCCGCGACGTGTTGATTCGTGCCGTGCAGTCTGCCTTGCGGCAGAACATCGGGCTCGATCTGAACCTGCGCATCACGACCGCGGGCGACTTCGCCAATCAGAAGGCGACCGGCGTGTGGTTCATCTATCCGAACACGGACAACCCGTCCGATGTCGCGATGGAACTGTGGGACATGCTCGGCGACAAGGGCTTCCTGTATAGCGCCATTCCTGCCTCCGACAAGAAGATCACCGGCGACATCGACCGCGCGCGCCTGATGCCGATCGGCGATGAACGGCGCAAGCTGCTCGGCGAGATTCAGGCGCGCGCCGTCGATCAGGCGTTCATCGTGCCGCTGTTCGCGCCGGTGTATCACCTCGCGTCGAAGTCGAACGTGCATGGCATCGGGTTCGAGCCGCAACTCGACGGCCCGGCGAGCGCTTACGACATCTGGATCGACAAACAGGGAGCGTGAGATGCGCAGACAGATCGCGACGCGCCTGATGACGGGATTGCTCGTGCTGTGGCTCGCGGCGTCGGTGGCTTTCGTCGCGATACACGCGCTGCCGGGACGCATCGAAGACGTGCTCGCGGGCGATCTCGCGTATCCCGGCTTGCGCGAGGCCATCGCCGCGCAATGGGGCCTCGATCACAGTCTGCCGTGGCAATACGGGCAATTCCTGCTGCGGCTCGCGCATGGCGACCTGGGCACGTCGTTCGTGATGCAGCAGCCGGTGCTCGACGTGCTGCGCAGCCAGCTTTGGCCGACGATGCAGCTCGCATTGTCTGCCGGCGCGCTCGCGCTCGTGCTCGCCATTCTGGTCGCGACGGTGACGGCGGGCGGGGAGGGCACGCGCGGGGCGTGGGGCGCGCTCGGCGCGCGATGCGCGTCGCTGATCGAACTCACGTTCACGTCGACGCCGGTGTTCTGGCTCGGCATGTTGCTGCTGATCGCGTTCTCCTTCCAGTTGCGGCTCTTTCCCGTATCGGGGGCGAACGGCTGGCGCGCGCTCGTCCTGCCCGCCGTGACGCTGGCGTTGCCGACCGCCGGGATTCTTTCGCAAGTGATGCGTGAATCGACCGAAGCGGCACTGGCGAAACCGTTCGTCACGACGATACGCGCGCGCGGCGTGTCCGAACTCGTCCTGCGCGCGCGTCATGTGCTGCGCCATGCGTTGCTGCCGGTCGTGACGCTCGGCGGCTGGCTGATTGGCAGCCTGCTCGGCGGCGCGGTCATCACTGAAAAGATGTTCGGCAGGCCGGGCATCGGCAGCGTGACGCTCAACGCGGTGACATCGCAAGACGTGCCGGTGGTGCTGGCCGTCGTGCTGCTCGCGGCGTTCGTGCATGTCGTCATTTCGACGTTGCTCGACATCGCCTATCTCTTCATCGATCCGAGGTTGCGCAGACAATGAGCACCGTTATACGTACCGCATTCGCTTCGCGCGGGCGCGCGCCGTTGCCCGCGGGCGTGATGATCGCCGTCGCGTTTCTCGTCGCGCTAGGCATCGCGATGGCTTTTCCACGCATCGTGACGCCGTTCGATCCGCTCGTGAGCGACGTCGCCGCGACGCTGCAGCCGCCGGACGCGCAGCACTGGTTCGGCACCGATCGCATCGGGCGCGACGTGCTTTCGCGCGTGATCCACGGCGGGCGCTATTCGTTGCTGATCGGGCTCGCGAGCATGATTGTGAGCCTCGCGATCGGGCTCGTCGTCGGCCTCTTTGCGGGCTTGTCGAACCGTCTCGCCGATGAAGCCGGGTCGCGCGTGTTCGACGTGCTCTCCGCGTTTCCGCCAATTTTGTTGTCGCTCTTCGTCGTGACCTTCTTCGGACAAGGCATCGTCAATATCGCCATTGCCGTGGGTATCGCGGGCATTCCGAAGTTCGGGCGTGTGCTGCGTTCGCAGGCGCTCGTCGTGCGCCGCGCGGATTATGTCACGCACGCGGTGAGCTTCGGTCTGTCACGTACGCAGATCTTCTGTCGCCATGTGCTGCCGAACGTGCTCGTCGCAGTGCCGGTCATCGCGACGATCGATATCGGCAGCGCGATCATCGCCGTGTCGGGACTGAGCTTTCTCGGGCTGGGTCCGCAACCGCCGACGCCCGAGTGGGGCGTGATGCTCGCCGAAGGACGCGACGTGTTGCGCGTCGCCTGGTGGCCGAGCGTGTTTCCGGGCATGGCGATCACGTTGACCGTCTTGTCGTTCGCGGTCATCGGACGCTTCCTGCAACGCAAGTTCGAGGTGCGCGCATGAAGACGCAGGCATTGGGGATGGATCGGCCGCTGGTCGAAATTTGCGGGCTGTCCATCGGTTTCGCGAATGCGAACGGCGGCGCGCCGCTCGTGCAAGGCGTCGATCTGACGATCCGTCCCGGCGAATGCGTCGCGCTCGTTGGCGAGTCCGGCTCGGGCAAGAGTCTCACGGCGCGCAGTCTGATCGGTCTCGCGGGGCGCGGGGCGCGGATCGGCGCGGAACGCTTCGAGATCGCCGGACGCGATGCGCTCGCGTTCACCGAGCGCGACTGGCGTAGCTTGCGTGGTCCGTTCGCCGGACTGGTGATGCAGGACGCGCTCGTCTCGCTCGATCCGCTGCGCACGATCGGCGCGGAGATCGAAGAAGTGCTCGCGCATCATCGCGTGCTGCGCTCGCGCGCCGGTCGTCGCGCGCGGGTGCACGACTTGATGACGGACGTCGGCATTCCCGAACCGGCGATGCGTGCCCGGCAATACGCGCACGAACTCTCGGGCGGCCTGCGGCAGCGCGCGCTGATCGCGTCGGCGATCGCGGCCGGCCCGGCGCTCGTCATCGCGGACGAACCGACCACCGCGCTCGATGTGACCGTGCAGGCGCAAGTGGTCGCGGTACTTGGCGAGCGTCTCGCCCAGGGCGTCGGCGTGTTGCTCATTAGCCATGATCTCGCGGTGGTCGCGGGCATCGCGGATCGCGTGCTCGTGATGCACGGCGGCAAGGTCGTCGACAGCGGCGCGACGCGCGACGTGCTGCAGCATCCGTCGCACGACTACACGCGGCAGTTGATGGCCGCGCAGCCATCGCTGGAGTCGCGGGGGCATCGGCTGAGTTCGGCGCGCATGGCGGTCACGACGCGCGGAGCCATGCCGGCGATCGTGCGCGATCCGCTGCCGCCTCGGGCTGCTCCGTCGGATCGCGTCGTGCTCGATGTCGGGGGCATCGGCAAGACCTTTGGACGGCGCGGCGGGGGGCGCGACGAACGCTTCACCGCGCTCGACGATGTGTCGTTTCAAGTGCGCCAGGGCGAAGTGCTCGGCATCATCGGCGAATCTGGATCGGGCAAGAGTACCTGCGGGAATATCGTGCTGGGGCTGCTCGAACCGGATCACGGGGCTGTGCGTTTTCTTGGGCGTGAATGGAACGGCGCCGGTGTCCGCGAGACGGCGCGTCGGGCGCTGCGCTCGCGCATTCAATATATCCCGCAGGATCCGTTGAGTTCATTCGATCCGCGGCATGCCGTGCGCGAATTGCTTGCCGAAGGGTTGCATTCGCGAGGTCTTTCCAAGGCGGGGGTGCTCGATCGCAGCGTCGAATTACTGGAGCAGGTCGGGCTGAGCGCGGCGTATCTGGACCGGCGGCCGGTGTCGCTTTCCGGCGGGCAGCGGCAGCGCGTGGCGATCGCGCGGGCGCTTGCGCCGGAGCCGGCGCTGATCGTCTGCGACGAGCCCGTTTCCGCGCTCGATGTTTATGTGCAGGCGCAGGTGCTCGATCTGCTGGTGTCCTTGCAAGCCCGGCTTGCGACCGCGCTGCTCTTCATCTCGCATGACCTCGGTGTCGTTGCGCATCTGTGCGATCGAGTGCTCGTCTTCAAGTCTGGGCGCGTCGTAGAGGAAGGCGACGTGGAGGGGGTGCTTGCGCATCCGCGGCACGCCTATACGCGATTGCTGAAGGCATCCGCACCGACTTTGTGGCAAAAGCACGGAGAAAGACGGGATGAAGCGGCGCCCCTTGCGCGAGAACTGATGCTTTGACGCGGGGCGTCATTCGTGGCGCGTGTCAGCCTGCGCATTTGCTATGCGCGCAGTCTTGTGCTTTGGGACCGCCACTTGAAGCGCGGCTTCAAGTACTGGTAGCCCGTCCATGTCGCCGAGTTCGGCGAGACTGCCGGACACGTATCGTCTGCTGCGCGTGGCGGTCAGCGATCAAGTGCTGCTTGCCGAACTAGGCGAGAGTGTTTTGCCGGAGGATTAGAGAGAAGGCGCGTCATGGGCGCAATCTGCCGGCAACGAATCGTTAGGGGGCGGATCAACGGCGTTGCCGATAGTCCCTAGTGCGGTGATGCCTTTCGCCTGCAACTGTATTCTCAACCCCGCACATGCGGATGTCGTCAATGTCACGATTCGAATGGTGATCGATGTCCGACATGATCCGTGCCTCTTGCGCATACTAACGCGTCCATGAGGGGTGACAGACGATGCAAATATCGATTGAGCAAGCCAAGACCATCTATCGCGAAGCGATCGACCTAAGGTCGCACGACGGCGAATCAGCGAGTGGGTGCGAAGCGGTGACGGCGGAGATTGAGCGGGTTGCTCGTGCGAGGACCGAGCGTGATGCCGCAGCGGTCATCGCGTGGTGGCATCACGACTCGTCTTTAGTGTCAGACACGCCTGCTGCCGCAGTCAGACGCATTCGTCGCGCTACGCGGGCGGTGAGGGGACCAACCTAACGCCACCGCCTAGACCCTGCGACAAATGATGAACATCTTTTCGATCGATGTTGCCTTAACCGCGACCAGGTACTGCTATCCATGAATGCCGAAAACTTTAGGGGGGCGCAGTCAGCCCGGCCGCGAGGTCCCAGAGTGATGATGCGCGCCGTGCGTTCCATCGCGCGGCGTCACGTCACGGGGTCGCATCCTGAGTGGAGTTGCAATTCACGCTGAGGTGCTTACACCAGTGCCGGATTTGTTCCTTCGAGCGCAATTTAGGAAGGCTGTTTTACAGCATCCACGTTAGGGTAGACGGACAAGCCGTTGGTCGCTCGTTGAAAATGCCACTAATCTCCAACGTTCGATCTTCATTCGTACCATTGATCCATTGATTCCTGAAATCGAATCTCGGACGGACGTTCCACCGTGGCTACCCGTCCGATTGCCGCCGTGCATGGCGGCTGCGCAGCCGGCGGTATGCGCGTCGCGCGCAGCCGCTGCGACGCTCGCGGTGCCGCCCGTGACCGGCATTGACCAGGTGGATCGGCAGCCCTCCCCGGTCACCGGTTGCAGCCGCACGGTCTACGTCCCGACGTCGAGCCGTGTGGCACTCGCGCAGTTTCTCACAGGCCTTCGACGCGCAATATTGATAGCGCTGTCAGCGGTGCGGCAACGGTGGGCTTCTGTGCAAGTCAAACCCTCAGCCGCAATATTGTTCCGGTAGATCTTTGAGCCAAGATTACGTTGATCGTGTCTTTTCGAAGTGATGCCGCTCCGACGGCTGCGAGTATCGCTCGTTCGGAGCTCGGGGGAGTTTCAATGAACAACCGTTATTGACTGAAAAATGAACATCTCGGACTTTCGCATCGGCCTTGATTTCGCTTGCGCCCGTTCATGTGGCGCTGCACCGACATTGGCATGCGCACGTTGACTGCTATTCGGCTGGTTGAGGATGACCCCTTCTGGTACCAAGGACCGCCATATATGGTAGAGGAAGTCGTACTTGACGAAACGGACTTAGAGGATGCATATCCCAACCACGATGCTCAAATCCGCGCGACTGTCAATGATCTCGCCGACGGACACCCTGGCTATCCCAGCGAAATCCTTCCGAGGCTGATGCGCGAGAAGGTGAGCGGCGAACGCTATCCAAGACGGCGCCTACTTCGGTTCGATCGAATACGGACCGACGGTGAATTGTTGCACCCGTACGGAGCGCGTCGCCAAGCGGGCGAGGACAGTCCGTGGATCATTAGGCTCTACCTCCCGTTCACACAAGAATGGGCGGAAATGGAAGAGGGCCAGTTCAGAATACTGCCGCTATCTACGCCCATGGCCGTTCGTGCCCGAGCTAGCCGCGACCGCCCGCGCGACTAACGAGATATGCGGCGCCTCAAGGCGGCTTTCGCGGAGTTCGTACCGTACGAGCACCGAACTTCGCTTTGCGGAGTCGGCGGCCTCCGCATCGACGAAACTGCGAAAAGTTCACTGAGTGGCTGCGCGGCGACCGCATCGTGCCCGATCGCAACGAGAATTACTGGTCGCCGGGTGGGGCGTATCTTGACCGCATCACCTGGAAAATTGCGCCGGTGTGTCGGGCCGCGCAACCGCGCTCGAGACCAGCACGGCGCGCGCTCACGCGGCTGATCGGGGCGACGGCACGGCGCTCGGTTTCAGGTCGCTCGTCAAGGACTTATCGCTCGCGCTGAAGGCGGCAGATGACCAACCGACCATTGGCCTTAACAACGTCCGACCTAATCGGCATAAGTGTCTTGATCATTCGCATTCCGAATGTACAATTCGGATGCCGTCGAATTGGGTTGCTAGTGATCTTCCGAAAGATGGTTGAGCAAGTTGGAAAAGAAGGGGATGTCTTAAATTTTCCCCTCGCAACAGATAGTCGGTGAGACGACGGCCCGCGAAACGCGCGGCGTTTGCGGCTGCGGCTCATATGGGCGGGATATGCCGGCGAGGGTTGATGAGCAGAAAACGCATCTTTTCGGAGTTTGGCTACCGCAGACGAACTTCCGCGCTCGAAGTTGACGCAGCCGGTCACGATCGGTTGATGACTCAACTGCGTGGTGCGTAGGCCGTCCGGGTGCGTGGGGATATTCTAATCAGGGAGCTTGCGGACTGTGTCGAGGCGCGCGGCGAGCGCCGCGCAACCCCTTTGACTCAATCAGCCCGAGACCGTAACGATGCCCTGCACAGCCAGCGGATTTCCGCCGGTCACCGCTGCCATTGGCCTCCTGTGCTTTGGCTGTCGCCTCTGGTTGTGGTTCAGCGAGGCTGCCACGTAAGCGCCAAACCTACGAATCGCACGCGACTTCGGCCAACTCGTTCTGCCGGGCAAAGCGCGTCACCGCCGGACGCTGCCAATTTGGTGTAATATAAATGCCAAATGGCAGGAGGCGTTATGACCGTCATCGACAAAGTGTCGGCGGATTCGTTGTTGGGCGGACGCTCGGTCTTGCGCCGCGCACCTCGATCGGGCCTCGAGTGGGTGGATATCGTCCGTCACGGCATCTCCTCACAGGCGCTCGACTCAATGCTCAAATCCATTGCGATTTCGCAGTCAGAGCTGGCGCAGGCGCTGGATATTCCCGAACGGACCTTGGCGCGGCGCAAGCGCGAAGGCGTTTTCAGCCGCGAGGAGTCGGCCAAGTTACTACGACTCGCGCGTGTCGTGGCGCGCGCGGCGGAAGTATTCGAAGACCTCGATCTGGCGATCGGGTGGCTCAAGGCGCCGGCAGCGGCACTAGGCGACGCTACTCCGCTCAGTCTCCTCGATACGGACATTGGTGCCGATAGCGTGATGGATACGCTTGGGCGCATCGAGCATGGTGTTTTTGCATGACCTTGTCGGCTTGGCGGGTCGTGACAGAGCGGTATGCTGATAGCGCCTTCTCCGGCGAAGGTGCGCGCCTCTATGGCGGGCGGTGGAATCCGAAAGGCATCGCGCTCGTCTATACAGCACAGACACAATCGCTTGCGCTCCTCGAGATGCTCGTGCAGGACTCACCGCTGCGGGCCCGGTATGTACTGATCCCGGCGCGAATTCCTGAGACTCTGATCGAGCGCGTCGATGCTGCGAATTTGCCGCCCGACTGGAGAGAGCTCACTGCACGGACCGAACCGCAACAAATTGGGGCTGCGTGGGCGCAGAAGCGAACGAGCGCGGTGCTTGCGGTGCCGAGCGCGGTCGTCCCTGCCGAAACAAACTATCTGCTCAACCCCGGTCACCCAGACTTCGCGCAGATCGTGCTTGGAGCCCGCGATGAATGGGAAACCGACCCGCGGTTGTTGCGTCGCGCCGCTCGAAACGACGCATGATAACGTGTCGCCGGCGCGCAATCCGCATCTTGATTTTCGCAAACGGGCTTGAGCTGGGGCTTCGGCCGCGTTCGGCCGCCGCCAGGGAGGTCCGCAACGGGCGGTGAACGGGAATGTTTGAAGGCAACTGGTAAAATCACAAACTGATTCCAGGCAAGCTTCATGGGATTCGAACAGCTCGTTGCGCTTAAGGCGCAGTTGTGACGTCGAGCGTGGAGCCACCTTTTTGCTCTTCGCGCCCTGGTTCAGCCTGTCGACGTCGCACGGGAAATGCAGCCGGAGCCTCGGCGCACGTCTGCCGATGCAGCCGCGCGGGCGGTCACTACGCTGCAACGACATTTCCCACGGACGTTTCCGCGCAGTCCGGCACCAAAGGTCCCGCTAAAGGTCGGGATTCTTAAGGACGTGCTTGCGAGAGCGGCGTCGCTTGGACTCAGTGAACGAGACGCTCGGAACGGCGTGAAGCTCTGGTGTCGTGGCCAACGCTATTGGACGTGTCTCGTCGAAGGCGCTGGGCGCGTGGATCTTGCCGGTGCAGTCGCTGGCATCGTCACCGCCGCCGAAGCAGAGTTCGGGACGAGTCAGGAGAAGACTCGACTCGCACGCAGGCGGGAGCAGATTGCAAACAAGCGTCGCGCTTGATCCGTCGAGCGGTAAACATTCTCCCGTCACTTACACTCGACATAAGCCAATAGCGCATTGTCGTTAGAATTGCTAAACGAATATCGCCGGTCGCAGCTGGAGACTGGCAATAGACGTCGCATCGATTCGTCGCAGGCTTCGGCCTCTATTGCCCAGTCGTCGGACCCATACTCGCTAGAAGGTCAGTCTTGCAAGTGATGAATGCGCGTCACCAGACCTGCGCGCGAAGCACAAACCGGCAGCTGGATCAGGGATAGCATTGGCGCGCGTGGAGCACATTCACGATCAGTATGCGATCGCGCTTCACGCGATAAACAATGATGTAATTTGGCAGCTGACCATCTCGCGCGTTGGGCACGCGGCCTTCGCGGTAGGCGTACGGGTGGCTAGGTAATGTGGCGGCGGCCGCGACAATCGTGTCGAACACTGCGTCTGCCGCAAGGAAACGTCCTTCGCTAGTGTGGGCGTGTATCTTATCGAGTCGGCGTACCGCACGCGGGCGCCAGTCAACGATCATTCGTCACCTTGCGCCGCTCGGCAATACGTGCGCGCATCCACGCGACCGCTTCATCGTGAGGAATGTCCGCACCTTCTTCTTCGAGTGACATGCGCACCTCTTCGCGAAACCACACGTCGTAGGCTTCCGATTCCTCCTTGGTGTCGTGCCCGCTAATGGCAGGTTCGGTCCAAATATTTCCCATGCGTCACCTCGTTAGGCATGCCTTCCGTGATAGCGTGGGCCCGTACCGCTCACGGCGCAAACTCGGGCACCTTGCGGTCAGCCTAGCGCCAAAGCTCGACAGCACGGCGACCACCGCACCGCGCTCTGTTTAGCCGGCAGCGCTGTTCAGCCGGCGATGTTGGCCCTATTAGTTCCTATAACATTCCGCGCCCCTAGCCAGACCTGCCGTAAATTCATTATCGGACGATCGTTCGCTACAAGGCTCAGGGCGGGCCATGCAAGACCTGCTTAATGGCGCCAGTTCCAGCGCAAAGGCGGCAATTACCGGGAAAATGGACAGTCCGACGCACGCACGCAAGCGGCACCTTTCCGATTTTGCCTTTCCCCCGCGGCCTTACGGTGGCGGATCATCGGGAAAGGACACCGGCTCAGTTTGCAGTCCAAGCGATCCTGCTTGCCGCCATAGCGCGGCGCTCCGCGCGCCCAGATCGCACCTTGGAAACCCTCCCACTACTGCCTAGACTTGCCACGCTTGTAGCTTAATTGCAACAGATAATGAAAACCTCTTTTCACAATGTATCCTTCAGTCCGTCGTGTATAGCAATATTTCAAAGAATTCACGCGTGGAGCGATCGAGATGAAGAAAACCCGAGTAGCGGTGGTATCCCTGGCACTTCTTGGCGCAGCCGGTGCGGCTAACGCCCAATCCAGTGTGACGCTCTACGGCGTTCTGGACGCTGGCCTGACGTACGTGAGCCGTGTTGACAACGGCGACGGCACCGGTGGTCACCTGTTTGGCATGCAGAACGGCAACCTGTCCGGCAACCGCTGGGGCATGAAGGGTCAAGAGGACCTCGGCGGTGGCCTGAAGGCGATCTTCCAGTTGGAAAACGGCTTTGACCCGGGCACCGGCCGTCTGAACCAAGGTGGTCGCGAGTTTGGCCGTCAAGCATTCGTCGGCGTGACCAGCAACCAGTTCGGTACCGTTACTCTCGGTCGCCAATATGACCCGTCGGTCGATCTGGTCCAGGGCCTCACCGCTGACAACTATTGGGGTGCGGCGTTTGCAACGCCGGGCGACCTCGATAACTACGACAACAGCCTGCGCGTGAGCAACGCTGTGAAGTACGTCTCGCCCGTGTTCGGTGGCTTCCAGTTCGAAGGTATCTACGGCTTTAGCAACTTGGCTGGTGCAACGGGCCAAGGCAAGACGTGGGGCGGTGCGGTCGCCTATAACAATGGCCCGCTCGGCCTGGCGGCGAGCTACTTGTACACGGATAACCCGTCGGCAGGCCGCAACGCGACGACGTGGAATAGCCCGTCGTCCGACTCGCTCACGTACACTGTCATCAACAACGGCTACGCATCGGCTCACTCGATCGGCATCGCACGAGGCGCAGGTCAATATGTGTTCGGTCCGTTCACGGTCGGCGCATCGTACAGCTTCGCTCAGTACAAGCCGGACGCGTTCTCGTCGTTTGGGTCACAAGAGAAGTTCCATGTTGCCAATGGCTTCGTGAACTTCCAACTCACGCCGGCTGCGCTGCTCGGCCTCGGCTACACGTACACGCACGGCCAGGGCGACACCAATGCGACTTACCACCAAGTGAGCATCGGCGCGGACTACGCAATTTCCAAGCGTACGGACGTCTACGCTCAAGGCGCGTATCAGCACGCAAGCGGCCAACAGCGCCAGACCGACGGCACCTCCGCTGCGGCTCAAGCTTCGGTCGCCGACTTTGGCTATGCGGCTGGTCGCAACCACCAAGAAATCGCCATCATCGGCGTGCGTCACAAGTTCTAAGAACCACGGAACCACCTTCGAAAGCCCGAACGCCATCGGCGTTCGGGCTTTTTTCATTTAGGTCGCGGACGTGCCCAGTTCTTCGACGGTTTCCGCGTCCCGGAAGTGGCGTCACAGAAGCCATAGTCGTTAGAACATCGTTCGCTGGCGCGTCTACTGCAGGCATTTGCCAACGCGTCGGCGCGTGCAAGAATAACGACTCCTCTAACAAACATCGTTCGAAGTCACAGGCGACGTTCGCGCCTGCTGTTTTCGTTGGCCTCTCTCCTATGCGCTTGATCTTGATTGAACGAAACGGCATAGAAGCCGAGGCGGTAGTTGAATCGATGCGACGGGCGGGGTACACGGTAGATTGGAGACGTGATAGGGGTTCGGCCGAGCAAGCACTCAGGAACGAGTCGTATGATGTCGTGCTCTTAGCACTGGACCTCCCGAATTCCGAAAGCATCGAGTTGCTCATCACATATCGGAAAGCGGGCGGCGCAGCCTCTACGCTCGTGCTCACCGACCACCAACAAGCTCACGAGCGTATCCACGCTCTGTACGCCGGCGCCGATGACCATATGACCCGGCCTTTGAATCTCGAGGAACTGTCCGTGCGGATCCACATGCTGCTGCGGCGACGTAAAGGTCACAAGCAAAAAGTCCTCCGCCACCGCAACCTCATGCTGGACCCGACCGCACAAGAATTTAAATCTGCCGGTAAACAGCTGTACCTTACGCCCCGAGAGTTTGCGGTGATGCATGCTCTTATGGAGGAGCCAGCGCGCGTTTTGAGCAGGGCTGAGATCGAGCAAAGAATCTACGGCGATGCAAACGAGGACCGTACCAACGCGATACAGGTCTACGTCAACACACTGCGCCGAAAAATCGGAGAGGATGAAATCTTGACAGTTCGAGGTGTCGGCTATCGATTGGCTTAAGCTACGGACGCTAGCGGCGGCCGGAGAACAGACAGCCTTTTAGCCGATAGGCTGTGTAGCCGCCTTCATTCGGGATAACGTTGTGATGCGCTATTCGATGAGTAAATCCGTCGTGTCACATAGGACCGGCATGTTCAAGGGCGCGCGGATGCGGTCTTCTCGCAGTGACGCTCAGTGGGAGCTGATCTTGCCAGCAGCGATGGCCTTTGCAAGTTCGTTGGCGAGCGCCGATTGCACGGACGCGTGCTTTTCCCGCACGGCCTCGGCGTCCTTCATAAGTTCGGGAAGATCATGGACGAGAGATGCGATCTCTGCGTCCCGAGCAGCGGCCAACTCCACCAAATTCTCTGGCCGCAATGCGCGTTCAAGGACTCCCGCGTCAATGCCGAAATGCTTGCCGATAGCGTCGCAAGCATGTACGAGCGCGAACGAGACTTGCTTTTCCTCGTCTAAGCCTTTGCGCTTCGCCGGTGGTCCAACTCATCAGCACGATTCTCGAGCGTGGCGTGTCAACCGGGCACTTTCGACGAGACGTTGATCCGCTCGACTTCTATGTGACGCTTGTCGGGATGGGCTATTACATCGCATCCAACCGCTACACGATCAGCGTCTTCGCTGGCCGCGATTATGCGGAATATCCGGAGCGAGAGAAGATGTCCGAGATGCATCTTGCCATGCTGGAAGCTTACCTGCGCTCGACGCCGTGAGAGCGGTGAAATGGGAGGACGGTGGGCGTGGTCGAAGAGGGGGCCGGCCACGGTCGGCCGAAGACGACCCCATTACGGTCAGACGAGCACCTACAAAGCGGACCGTCAGTCAAACCAAGGGTGTCCGAACTGGAGCCCCTCAAAGCGGCCGTTGGCGAACTTACGCAATCGGCCAGTTGCACACCCTCTGCCCTACCGACCGGACGTCAACAACACATCCATTACCGGCTACCAGGAAACAAATTTGCAATGACCGGGCAGGGCCGTGACGGGCTCAGTCCTGGGGGGTCTAGATTGTCTCTCCTGTACTCAGGCTCGCTCGTAGGGGGCCCAGCTGCGAGATCAACCTGATTCCCGGCGGCGCGGAGATGACGTCCGGGATGCGGTTGACCATGCATGCTGCCGAGCTATGTACCCCGTCGGCACGGTCAACGCGGATCTTCGACGGCGGTCTCCCATCCACCGTCCACATCATGTTCTAGAATTCGCCGTCTGTTAGCAGGCGCAACTCGATGAGGGCGTTTGCCGTCGGCCCCTCGGCGGTCTCGACCGAAGCCGTGATCCGCATGCCGAGCGAGATGCCCGGCTCCAGGAACCGGTTCAGCGTGCGGCATCATACAGGGCAATCGGAAAGCACCGGTTCGCGCCGCTCATTCACCTTCGTGATGGTAAAGCCAAGCCCATGCATGACGAGAGCTGGAATGCCTTTATAAAGTTCTCCGAGCTCACCAGGCGTAGCAGTGACCCGCTCCGCAAATTCAGCTTGGGTCATATCAACGCCGTACGCGCGCATCATGCGCTCGTTCGCCACCTCGGCGTTGGTCAAGCTGCGATGCGTAAGCGAGTGAAGGTCGGTACACGGGCCCGCGATCAAAATGCCCGGCCAGATACGGGAAAAATCCCAGATACCCGTCCCGGTGTACGTGGCGCCCGTCCGCTTAGCCAATTCATCGATCTCGTCAGCCAGTTCGTGGTCGGCCACTTGCGGAAAATAAGATTCGGAGCCGTGGCAGATGACATTAATGCCAGCACCCAGAAGACGCCGATAGGCGGACAAATTGGAACTCAGTCTCTCGGTTTGCACGACTAAGGCGATATCTGCCCCCAAGGCTGCATAGTCGGCAGTCTCACAGTCTTGCACGATGACGCCCAAGTCTTCTTCAAGCCCTGCCACTTGTCCCAGATCCTTACCGATCTTAGGACCCGCCCGGTTAACCGCTGCGACGATTGGCCATCCTCTTCTTACGAGAATGCGCACGGCTTCCGTAGCGTAGTAACCGACGCCGTAGATCATGACCTTTGGCTTTGACCGGATACTGTCTATGCCGTTGATATCCCTGACAACGCTCATGAACGGGCCTTCATCAATGAATGTAGATACGACATTAGCACGGCTTCAACCAACGACCGCACGCCCCGGACAGGTACGCCACAGAGATGTGCCGACCCGTTGATGTGGCCGAGATTCTGGCGGTCCGAACGACAGTTTCGCCTCTGGAAGGAGTCGTTGCAGGCGAGTTGTTAGCGCCGATGTAAAATGACTCTGGGGGGGGTGCGGCTAAATTCTTCGACTGATTTATGCCGCGATTCCAAGACTCTGCCGGTATTCGATGGGACTGAGGGAGCCGAGCGAGACCTTGATCCGTTTTGCGTTGTACCAGCGGATGTACGAATCAACGATCTCGATGAATTGATCGATGGTCGTCGCTCGCCAATCACGAGGATAGAACAATTCCGTCTTGAGTCGCCCGAAGAAACCTTCGCAGGCTGCATTGTCCGGCGAACATCCTTTGCGCGACATCGAGCGAGTCAGTTTGGCCGCCTGCATACGCGAGAGCCATCCCGGCCAGCGGTAGTGCGCACCACGATCCGAGTGGACTACAGGCCGCTCCTTGCAGCCGGCTACTGATTCGATTGCCGAATCCAGCATGGTGTTGACGAGTTCGGCGTCAGGCCGCGTACCGATTGACCAGCTCACAACGAGACCATCGAAGCAGTCGATAACCGGCGACAGATACACTTTGCCGGCCGGGATCTGGAATTCCGTAAGGTCCGTGAGCCATTTCTGATTAGGGGCAGCGGCGGAGAAGTCTCGATTGATTATGTTCTCCGGCGCAGGACTAATTTCTCCACGATAGGGGCCGTAGCGACGTCGCTTTGTCGTAGTGGTGGCCAGACCTTCCTGCCGCATCAAGCGGCGCACTACCTTCTCCGAAATGAAGACCTCTTGCCTGATCAACGCCGCGCGAATCCGACGATAACCGTAGCAACGGTGATTGAGTTCGAAGATGTCCGCAATGACGCGCCGTGCGTCAGCATGCCTATCAGCAACCAACAGCCGTGCACGATGATAGAAGTAGGAACTGCGGGCAAGACCCAAAGCGGCTAGCAGCTCCGGCAACGCATAGGTCTGTTTCAGGGCATCAACCAGCATTGTCTTCTCCCGGTTGCTCAGGAGTTGCGGGTTGATGCCCATCCCATTTTTTATCAGTTCGTTCGCCTTCTTCAGAATATCGTGCTCAAGCTGCAGCTGCCGGATGTCGCGTCGAAGCGATTCGACCTGTTGCTCCAGTTCCGCACGCTCATGGTCCGATGCTGGCTTCCTCTTGCGTTTCATAGATGCTGGAACCTCTCGACCGAGTAGCTGATTCTTCCAGTTATACAGCGTTGGCCGGCTGACACCGGCTTTCTCGGCAACCACGCGAGCGCTTTGCTCTCTGGTGCACAGTTCAATGACTGCCGCCTGCTTCACCTTTTGTGATTTTGGAACGCTTCCAACGGCTCGGCCAACGATACGTTTGCTGATTTCCGGACACAATTCTTCGATCCAGGTCGCAAGCGTCTCGCGACTCGGATAACCCAAAGCCCTCAAAGTTGCGGCCGCACAGCGGCCATGACTCAAATAGTGATCGACGGCAATCGTCTTCTGCTCATCAGAATACCTCCGCCTCGAACGGACATAGCCCGCCCGCAGATCGTGGCACTGCTCGTACTCCCGATGCCAGGCTTTAAGAGAGTTCTTGGTCGGATAGCCCAACTGCCGAATGGTAGCTCCGATGCGCTTGTCCAGCTTCA
Source organism: Caballeronia sp. LZ019 (assembly GCF_031450825.1). Classification (NCBI taxonomy): domain Bacteria; kingdom Pseudomonadati; phylum Pseudomonadota; class Betaproteobacteria; order Burkholderiales; family Burkholderiaceae; genus Caballeronia; species Caballeronia sp. LZ019. The sequence continues at coordinate 163,941 of NZ_JARTVZ010000004.1, forward strand.
AGTAAAGTCGAACCGCTCGAATGCGATCTTCGTATGAGAACATGAACTACCTCCAGGTAGTCCAAGTTTTTGTCCGCACCCCCGGTTGTGAACTTGAGATCGCTCTCTACGGCGCCCGGTTCGATAGACGTGACGCGCATTTTGTCGCCTACCTCCTGACGCAGTCCTTCGGAAATAGCCCGCACGGCGAACTTTGTACCGGAATATACCGTCCCCCCCGGAGCGAAGACCTTGACGCCCGCTACCGAACTCAGGTTGATGATGTGCCCGCTGCCCTGGGCGTTGAATCGGGGGAGGACCGCCGCGATGCCGTAAAGCGTGCCCTTGAGGTTAACGTCGATCATCGCATCCCATTCGTCGGTATTGACTTCCGACATCGGGCGGATCGGCATCAGCCCTGCATTGTTCACGAGCACGTCGAGCCTGCCGAAGTCAGAGATAACGGCGGCGACCACGGCTTGCACCTGCCGCTTATCGGTTACATCGAGCGTGTAGGCGAGGGCAGTACCGCCTTGCGACGCAATGTCGGCGACCACTTGATCGAGCTTCTCCTTGCGACGCGCGGCCAGCGCGACCTTCGCGCCACGCGCGGCAAGATGCCGGGCAAGTTCTGCACCGATGCCCGTGCTGGCGCCAGTAATCGAAACGACCTTGTCTTCGATACCTTGCGTCATGACATCACCTCGTCTGTGACAAGCGATACTGCTTGGGAATACGTTGGATAGTCGGTCAAGCCGCGTTCATCGCCGCCGTAAAGGGTGGCTGCTTTCAGTTCGTTCAGCGGCCACCCGTTAGCGATGCGCTCAGGCAAATCAGGATTGGCGATAAAGGGTCGACCGAAGGCGACGAGATCGGCAAGGTCGGCCTCGACAAGGCGTGCTGCACGTTCGGCCGTGTAGCGACCGGCATAGATAACGCGGCCGCTGAAGGCCTTGCGCACGTCACGGCGAAAGGCTTCGGGCAGTTCCGGCGCATTATCCCAGTCGGCTTCCGCGATGGAGACGTAAGCTGCGCCTGCGCGCTCCAGCACGCGTATCGCTTCGATGTACGTCTCATGAGGATTTCCTTCGACGAGGCCGATATACACGCGGTCCTGATCGGTGCTGCTAAAGAGCGGAGTGAACCGCACCCCGAGCCGTTCGGGGCCGACCACCGCGACAACCGCCTCGATGACTTCGCGCAGAAAGCGCAGCCGGTTTTGCAGCGAACCGCCGTACTCGTCTCTGCGGTGATTCGAATGCGACGAGATGAACTGGTTGACGAGATAGCCGTTGGCCGCATGGATTTCTACGCCGTCGAAACCGGCGCGAAGGGCATTTCTCGCCGCTTGCGCATACAGAGCAACCAGTTCCTTAATCTCGCCGACCGTGAGTTCGCGTGGCATCGACGGATCGACAAGCTTGCCGGCACCGGGTCCGGTTTCAATGAAGGCCTTCACTTTCACCGCCTGAATAGCCGACGGCGCGACAGGCGCATCACCGTTGGGCTGCAGCGCGCAGTGCGAGACGCGACCGACATGCCACAGCTGGGCGAAGATCACGCCGCCTTGCGCGTGTACCGCTTCGGTGACCTTCTTCCATCCGTCGATCTGCGCATCGCTATAGATGCCCGGCGTCCATGCGTAACCCTGACCACGCGGTTCGATCTGCGTGCCTTCGCTGATCATGAATCCGGCGCTGGCTCTTTGTGCGTAATAGCGCGCGTTAAGATCGGTGGCGATATCGCCGGGTTGCGCGCTGCGCTGGCGCGTCAGCGGCGGGAAAACGATGCGGTTGCGCAGCGTATGCTGCCCCAACTGCACGGGCTTGAAAAGCGCGGGATGCTTCATTCTTGGACGCTCCTTTTTGTTGTTCGTGTCGCGGCCGATCCGTTGGCGCGATTCGCGAGGTTGAACCGCGCCATCGAAATGGCGCGGCCCGTATCACTGCGCGGCCAATGCCGGATGCTTGAGCAGCAGCGCCGCCGCCGGCGATGACGACGCGGGGTTCTGCCCGGTGATCAGCAACCCGTCGGTGACGACGTAGGGCGCCCAGTCGTCGGTCTTCGAGTAGATGCCACCCTTCGCCTTCAGTTCGTCTTCCACGAGGAACGGCACGATGTCCGTCAGTCCAACGGCCGCCTCTTCGGAGTCGGCGAAGCCGGTGACTTTCTTGCCCTCGACCAACGGCGTGCCGGCGGCGGTGCGGACATGGCGCAGCGCGCCAGGGGCATGACAGACCAGCGCGACCGGCTTGCCAGCGGCCACGAAAGATTCGATCAGCGCGATGGAGTGCTTGTCTTCAGCGAGGTCCCACAACGGACCGTGACCGCCCGGATAGAAAACGGTGTCGAAGTCCGCCTGTGAGACGCTGTCGAGCCGCACCGTCGCGGCCAGTTGCGCGTTGGCCTCCGGATCGCGCTCGAAGCGGCGCGTCATCTCCGTCTGATTCGCCGGCTCATTGCTTTTCGGGTCCAGCGGCGGCTGACCGCCGAGAGGCGAGGCCAAGACGATGTTCGCACCGGCATCCTTGAACGTGTAGTAAGGGGCAGCCAGTTCTTCAAGCCAGAAACCCGTCTTGCGGCCCGTCGTGCCCAATTGGTCGTGCGAGGTCAGAACCATCAGTACTTTCATTTTGCGCTCCTAGAGATAATTAAGTAGACCAGTCGTCTATAAAGTTCGTCTGAAAAAGCACTTCCGAAGAAGTGCGTCTTGGCTCGCTGTCTTTAAGCGAGGTGAAGCATCCGCCGCGTCGTCGCCATGGCTGTCTTGAATGGTTCGACGTTCCGAACGATCTTGACCATTACACTCGCGCCCAGCCAGAGCTGATAGAGACTCTGCGCGATGGCGTGAGCATCGCCGCCATCTATCCCGATCGACTGCTCCTTCACCCCGATCTCGATAGCGCGCGTCAGCCGACTGACGATTCCCGCGGTGCCCCGCTTCAGCGTTGCCCGCATGGCCTCGGACATGTCTGCTACTTCCGCCCCTAGCTTGACGGCGAGACACTTGCCCTGGCAATCCGAGAAGGACTGCGTCTCCTGCCACATTTGCCAGTAATTCATCAGGCGTTGCGCCATGTTCAGGCCGGGTTCAGCGAGCGTCCTGTCGAGTTCTTCCAGATACTCCTCGAAGTAGCTCTCCAGCAAAGCCACGCCGAAGGCATCCTTCGAACCGAAGTAGTGATAGAAAGAGCCCTTCGGTACACCGGCCTCGGCCAAAACCTCGTTCAAACCCACAGCAGAGAAGCCTTTGGCGCCAATCAGCCGTTGCCCGACACCAATGATGTTGTCGCGGACATCCGAGGTTCGATGGGTGTTTGCTTTAGCCATGGGCCTACTGTACCACGAAGTAGACCAGTCGTCTACGAATCGCAGAAAAAGTCTCAGTGATCAGCCGATGCTGTGGCCGCCCGCTCGATCACACGTGCCACTTCCGCCGGATGCGACAGATAAGCGGCATGGCTCGACGGCACGTTAACGATCGCGCTGTTCGCACGCTTCGCCATCCAGCGCTCGAGGTCCGGGTTGACCGTGCGATCGTCACTGGCCACGATTGCCCAACTCGGCTTCGTCTTCCACGCGGGCTGCGTGACTGGCGCGGTGAACGCTTCGACCGCCGGCATGACTTGTGAGCGCGACATGAAAGCCGTGTCGCCAGCGGGCACATCGGCGGCGAAATCGGCCCTGAAGTGCGCGGGGTCGAGATACAGGTGACCATCGTTCGTCGACTTGATCGCTTTGCTTTGCCCCGGCATCTTCGATGTCAGCGTGTGAAGGCTTTCACCAACGTCCGGTTCGAAGGCGGCGACATAGACCAGACCTGCGACACGCGCGTCATTCCCGGCCTCGGTGATAACGGCACCGCCGTAGCTATGGCCCACGAGTATGGCCGGGCCATCCTGTGCATCGACGACTCGCTGGGTCGCCGATACGTCATCCTTGAATGATGTCTCCGGCTCTTGCACCACGGACACGTTGTAGCCGTCGCGAGTGAGGATGTTTGAGACGGCTTGCCAGCCCGAGCCGTCCGCGAAAAATCCGTGGACCAGTACGATGTTCTTTACAGGCGCGGCCATTGCCGGCTGCGCGATGGTTCCCGCTGTGACCAGGGCGAGGGCGGCAGCAATGCGGGTGAGATTCTTGGTGAGTTTCATTGCAGACTCCATATATGAAAGAAGAAAACCGCTAAGGCAATTCAGCCGACCGTCCTGGCCCACACAGCCTGCGCGTTGGTGAACTCGCGAAGACCGAAATGCGAGAGTTCTCGTCCGTAGCCGCTCTTCTTGACGCCGCCAACAGGAATACGCGGATTCGAAGCGGAGAAGCCGTTGATGAACACGCCGCCCGTCTCAAGGCGACGCGCAATGCGCCGGGCGTGAGCCACATCTCTGGTCCAGAGACTTCCGCCCAGGCCGTAGTCGCTCGTGTTCGCAAGTTCGATCGCGTGCTCCGCGTTCTCGGCGACCGTGATGGCGGCTACCGGACCGAAGGTTTCTTCATCGAACGCGGCCATGCCGGGGAGCACATCGGCGATGACGGTCGGTTCGTAGTAGTTGCCCGCGCCTTCGACTTGTCTGCCGCCCAAGAGCAGCGTCGCGCCTGCTTCGATCGTGCGTTCGACCTGGCGATGCAGTTCGTCGCGCAGATCGGCGCGCGCCATCGGCCCGATGGTGCTTGCGGGATCGCGCGGATCGCCTGCTATCACTTGCCGCGCCGCCTCGACGAACTTGCGCGTGAACTCTTCGGCGACAGGCCGCTCGACGATAAAGCGCTTCGCCGCAAGACAGACTTGCCCCGCATTCTGAAATCGAGCCTCGATGGCCGCCTTCACGGCAAGATCGATATTGGCGTCGGCAAGCACGATGAAGGCATCGGCGCCGCCGAGTTCGAGCAGCGTCTTCTTGAGCGCGCGGCCAGCGGTGGCAGCGACGGCCGACCCTGCGCGCATGCTGCCGGTGAGCGTCACTGCCGCGACGCGGGGGTCTTCGATTACACGGGCGATGGTCTCGTTATCGGCGTTGAGATTGGCAAAGAGACCGGCCGGAAAGCCCGCGGCTTCATAGGCCTCCTGCAAGGCGTAGGCGGAGCCCATCACGTTGGGCGCATGCTTGAGAATAAAGCCGTTACCCGACAACATGATTGGCGCGGACGCGCGAATCACCTGCCACAGCGGGAAGTTCCACGGCATGACGGCGAGGATTGAACCGATCGGCAAGTAGGAAACGTGGACCTTGTCGTCACCGTCGACCGGTGCGGGCTCATCGGCGAGAAAGGCGGGGCCGTGTTCCGCGATCCAGTCGATGGCGGCAGCGCACTTCTCGACTTCGGCGCGTGCAGCGGCAAGCGTCTTGCCCATCTCCGAGGTAATCAAAGATGCGAGCGCTTCGGAGCGTTCACGCAACGTGGCGGACAAACGCCGGTAAGTCGCGACGCGCATGGCCATCGGCGTGGCGCGCCACAGGCGATAAGCGGCCGCGCTGTCATTCAGAACGCGCTCGACTTCGTCTGCACACTGGAACGCATAGTGAGCGATGAATTCGCCCGTTGCAGGATTGCGGGAAGTCGCGCCGATGGAAAAGGGCGTGCTCAAGTTCGACATGTTGGCCTCTCTGGAGTGACGTTGGGGCAGCAAGAAATCGCTGCAGTGGTGTCACTTTAGGCAAGTCGAACCGGGCGAAGAAGGCGTCTTGTGATCCTATGAGTGGGAGTCCCTGGCAGCGTGCCGGGGGATGTAGGTCACGAGCGAAAGGTCGGGGCGCCCCGTGGGCGTGAGCGCGACATAGGTGAATTCGATGTGGCCGCCATCGGGATGGCGCAGCCGCTTGTCGCCCTCATCGAAGCCCTTGACGTCGATGTCTTGCCACCATTCACGGAACTCGGGACTCAGTGCCGTCAGTTCGTCAATGAGGCTGTCGAACGGCGCCTTGTCCTGCGCCTGAGCGCGCGCGGCGCGAAAGGCGGAGATCATGCCTCGCGTCATCTGTTCCCAGTCGAGGATCAACGTGCGATACGGCTGATAGAGAAACAGCAGACGCAGCGTGTTGCGCTCGTGCGGCTGCAGCGACCCATAGTCGACGAACAGATCGGCAATCGCAGCATTCCACGCGAGGATGTCGAGCCGGTTGTTACGAACATACGCAGGCACGTTGATGGATCGCACGAGCAGTTCGAGTCCATCGCTCACGCCATCGCCGGTCGGCGCCTGCGCGTGTTCTCGCGATGACAATGCGAAAAGATGCGCTGATTCGACGGCGTCCAGTTTCAGCACATTGGATATGCGTCGCAGCGCGTCGGCGGACGGATTGATTTCCCGTCCTTGTTCCAGCCACGTGTACCAGCTCACGCTCACGCCTGCCAACACCGCGACTTCTTCGCGTCGCAAGCCGGCCGTGCGACGCGGGCCATCGGGCAACCCGAAATCGGCGGGTTGCAGTCTGGCTCGGCGATTTGAAAGGAACGCGCCGAGTTCGCGCCGCTGTTGGGTATCGGGTCGCTTCAACATGATCGAGAGAAGTCACTCGCTAGGGGTAGTGGTCGAAAACCGGCTAACGGATTGCTCATCTGTGAGCAATGACTCACCGACCAGCGGTGCAATCCTACTTGCTAACGTGCGCCGACGCAGGGATGGGGACGCACGCGATCATCGAAGCTTCATGTGCCTGATGACCGTCTCTTGTGGCTGCTGTGAAACCAGGAGCCCCCAAACCGCCGCAACCCCGTGAGGAGCCGAAATAGCCGGCCGAGTGCCGAGTTTCCGGACGATGCCGGATATCTGCTCTATTGACAAGCCGTTGCCAGTTTCGCCGCGTAGCCGGGCCGAGAAAAAGCTCGTAGATTCCTTGCTGCACATGCAAGCGCGTCGGCGCAATGCAGACACTCGTGGAGTGTCGCGCACAAATTCCGTAACGCCGGACAGTGCTGTGCTGTCCAACGCTGCCTCGCTGAACGACCGCGAAGCGACGTGCAGCCGCCGCACATTGTTTAAACGGCGTACATCCGTAAAGGCCGAGGTCCGTGCGTGAGCCATCCATCAGGGCTCGGCCAGAAGCCGCCGGTCGAGGTCGACGTCCAGTTTGATCAACCAAGCTTTCGTTTGTCGTCGCTGGATGGCCGCTTTTTGGGCGAGCAAATTGCCGAGGGCACAGCCTCAATTTGGCCGCAACCCGCCGATTACAGGCGTCGCCGGTCGGACGTCGAAGCGTCGGACGCGCGCCGTAAGCGAACGCTCCTCCGACCATACGTGGCAGCCAGGTCCTGTGGCGTCGGTACTTGTTTGACCAGAGTCGCGAGAGCTCCTTACAGGCTTGAGGATCGCGCACGGAACCGTGCCCGGAGGGTTGCGGACGCGACGGGTCGAGTATGCTTCAATGCCCGCATAATAGTGCTACGCGGCGATGAGATAGGAGCGAAGAATGCGCAGTGTGGAACTCGACCTAGACTGGAAAGGAAACCTAAAAGGATACAAGGTTCGTGAAGACGAATTCCCGACCAAATGGGTACCAAACGATGCAAGCAATTCAGATTGCATCCGAATTCGTGAGGAGATCGAATCGGATAAGTTGTCCACCCTACCGCCTCAATTCGCCTACGCAAAACGAACATATTCGGAGGCCGGCTTGCATACGGGGTATGACACGAACGTCGGCTTTGTTCCATTGGAATCAGGAAATGCACTGTACGTATATCTGATGAACTCGCTCAATTCTGGCGAATGCACTAAGGTTGCGAAGACGTTTTATCCCGTGTTAAAGCCCTTGGACATCGTCTGAGATTGCAACTACTGGAGGATCTGGCCAAACACGACAGATCGCAGCACCTAGCGGGCTCATACGACGCATTTATTGTCGCAGCGCTCGGCATCTATAACTGCCGGAATGCATACGTCCATGAGCTGGTTATGCCCGACAAAAAGCGGTTATTAGATTACCGTGAGCAGCGAAGAGTCATCGAATCGATGAGTCCGTTTTCGGAAGTATTTCGACAGGATCAATGGTTTCACTGGCTGCATACCGTGTCGTGTGGTGGCAACGATGTACGTCATGCAATAGCCGATTTCTGCCGCAAACATCCCATGACGACCAGGGATACAGAACCGCCCATGCACGCGTGACTGCGTGAACGCCGGTTCCGCACCTAAAAGCTGACGTCGAGGTAGCACTCGTGCGAGCGGCCGTTGTGGGTCGGGTTGTGTCGGACCGCTCTGCAAATTCATCGCCAGAAAGCGGCCATCGGAATTCCGCTCCCGGAAGCGGCCAGTCCGCAGTGCGTACTCCCGACGCTGAGCAGCCATTAGATGCTGGCATGTGGATGGCGCTTATGGGCGAGCTAGCGGACATACACTCCGCGCCGCTAGTGCACGGTTTCACGACTAGCGGGGCCCCTGCGAAGCCACATCACTGCGATGCCGGTGACGAGCCAGACTACCCCGCCGGCAATGCCCTTGGTTCCGCTTGCGGCGAGCAGGAGGAGCGTCATAGCAAAAGCCAATGGCAGCAGGATTTTCGGCATCGGTGTCTTGAATGCGGGCGAAGCGCTTTTCACGCGACGCAGTTGCAGAAGCACAAGCAAAGGCGGTATGAAATGCAGGACGTACAGAAACCCACCGATCGCCGTTGCACTTGCAGGCGAACCGAGAACGGCCATCATGACCAACAGGATTCCGCTCAACAGCACTGCGCAAAGTGGTGTCCCGGTTTTGGGTTGAACTCTTGCGAGCCGGGAAGGCAAAAGGCCGTCTCGTGCCATTGCAAAACTGATCCTCGATGTGACGACTAGCACGGCGTTAGCGGTCGCAGCGGTAGTCACCACTGCTATCACAGCGACAAAGCGGCCCCCGAGGTCACCAAGGAAGCGTTGCGCGGCCTCGCTGAGAGGCGCAGAGGAAGCGCCCAGCGTGCGCCAGTCAACCGTTCCTAATGCGGTAAATGCGACCAGCAGATAAACGCAGAGCACGATCGCGAGGGTGATAAAGATAGCCCGCGGTAAGTTTTTGTCCGGTTCGGCAATCTCTTCGCCCGCAGCCGCGACCATATCGAAGCCGCCGAACGCGAGGAACGCGGTCAGGGCGCCCGTTAATATTCCCTGTAGACCATTCGGCGCCCATGGGGTTAGCCGTGCGAGCTGGATCGCATGAGTTCCTGCTTCGGCAAAACCGAGCAAGCCGGCGATCGCGAGACAAATGACCAACACCTGGACCCTGCCGGCGACTTCGACGCCGCGCACGTTGACCGCTACGCATACCAGTACGAGCGCGACCGCGCCGACTACAGGCGGAACGCCCGTCAACTCATGCAGGTATCCGCCGAACCCTAGCGTCACATAGCCGCTTACGAAGACGTAGGAGCCCCAGAACACCCATCCCATGAGGAAGCCCCATCTTCGTCCCAACACCTCGCGCACGAAGGCGTAACCGCCGCCCGCTTGCGGATACCGGCAAGCGAGCTCGGCGTACGGTAGAGCGATTACAAGTGAGGCGACGAAGGCAAGGGCAAACGACAGTAGTGCGGCAGGCCCTGCCTGCGCAGCCGTCTGGCCGACTAGCACGAAAATTCCGCCCCCGATCGTTCCGCCGACTCCGACGGCGACTGCTCCGTGCAAACCCAATGAGCGCCGCAATCGCGTCTGCGCGCTTCTACCGGTACCCGCACTCATGATTGCACCCCGGCGGCGGTCACGTAATGCGCAAGTTCTGGGATGCCGTCGTCACTATCTTGTGCAATGCGCACGAGTTGGTTCGGTGATAGGCGGCAGTGAGCTATGAGGCGAGCATGAGAGCGGCGAACGACACGATATTCGCGAGTGGGCACGGCCATGGTGACTTCCGATAATGATTCGAAAGCCCCATTGTTCGACTTGAAGCAATCCGCGTATTGGCGAAAATTGCAGCGCTGGACTGTTTAGTGATCGTGCCGGCGGACTGCGGCGGCCGCAAACTGCAACGGGGTAATGCCATAAGACCGCTTGAAGTGCCTGGTCAACGCGCTTTGGTCGTAAAACCCGGTCATGGCAGCCACATGCGCTATCGGCAGTCCCCTGGCAAGATGCTTTCGCGCATTCAAAAGCCGCACCTGCGTGAGATACATGTGAGGAGTCAAGCCAAGGCCCCGTTTGAACAACCCGATGAGCTGAAACGCTGTCAGGCCAACAGTGGCGCTTAGATCTTCGAGTAACAGCTCGTCGGCATACCGATCATGTACCAGGTCGGTTACGACGCGCAGCAGCGCACGGTCGTGAGGCGCTGGCTCGATGCGTCCGCCGCCGCAGCCATGCCGTTCGGAAAGCCGGCCAAAGGTGGCCAGAAGCAGCTCTCGCTCATGAAAGACGTCATTGCCCTCTTCAAGCGAAACATGCAATTCCAGAAAGCGAGCGATGAGATCCGAGTCATCGAAGACATTGCGCATGAAATAAGGCGGCGCTTCAATCCCAAGTCCATCGGCCACCGCGGCGATCGCGGATTCCCCGAAATAGAGCGACCGATACGTCCATCGTTCGCTCCGCCCCATCGATCCCGAGTGCGCTTCGGCCGGGTTGAAGACGAGTAGTGTCGAAGTTCTTGCCTCATCGGTCACGCCACGGCTTTTTATGACAGAACCACCCAATTCCGTGACCGCAATGACGAATCCTTCATGCGTGTGGGGAGCGTACTGTTGCGTGGTGAAGTCGGCCCGCATCATGCTGAGGCCGGGCGTATGCCGGTGCCACCAGAAAGAGGCGTGGTTTTTGGGATCAGTGCGAGCCATAGTGGAAAAACCGATGGGTCGGGCGCAAGGCGTCCATCAAGCCGACATTGTAACCGTCGCCAAGCAGTGCTTCCCCGCGCTGCCGTAGAACTCGATAAGTCGTGGGCCGCTTGTGGCCGGATTGAGGCTGTGCCCTCGGCTATTTGCTCGCCGCAAAGCAGCCATTGAGCGAGGCGAGACGAGAGCTTGGCTGATCAAACTGGATGTTGAGCTCGACCGGCGGCTCCTGGCCGGTTGCGGAAGCGCAGCGGTCGTGAAAGAGTTTGAACGATTTATGATTCAGCCGCCGGAATTTCGCTGGCGTCGAGAGTCTGACGCAGGCGGGTAGCGGTGCGATGGCTGGACAGACCCATAAGGTTGCTGACCTGCTCATTTGCTTTGCCGCCGACGATATGCCGACGCCCAAACGTATTTCTGAGCAGTCGGGGACTTTCGTCGGCCGCAGACAATCGCGCGCGTCGAAGCGCTGCTCGCACACATTTGAGCATGGTGTCCGGCTGCATCGGTTTGCCCCCTGCGGTGGCGATAAACCACCATTGCGTCGCGCATTGCATGCTTCGTCGCGCCCTGTGGTACTTACGCAAAACATCGACCGCGAACGCATCAATCGGCAACACGCCGCGCGATACGAGGCCTGTGCTTCTCAACGAAGACGGTAGGGCGCTCCCCATCCACATCGAGGTCGTCAACTCGCAACTGCCGGAGTTCGGCTGCCGTGACGCCCGACGCGAGGAACAGCGCCACGATCGCCGTGTTCCGCAGTTCCTTGAACGCGACGCCCTCGGTTGGAACACACACGGCTTGGAGCCGTGCGTCGTCATCTGACGACAGATAGATCGGTGTAGGTTCGTCTCCCGGCCAGGTCTCATTGGCAAGCATCTGCGCGGCCGGATTGTCGGCGCGCAAATCGAGGTCCACGAGGTGACGCGTGAATCGGTCAATCAGCTTGAGATAGCGCAGGCGCGTCGTTGTGCCGGGGGCGCAGTCTTGCGCGAGATCAGTGAAGAAGCCGTCGAGGTGGTCTGCTCCGTAGCTGGTCACGGTCGCACGGTGACCGACGAGATAGTCGTTGAAGCGCGAGAACACCGAGCGGTGCTGGACGATTGACTGGTCGGCGAACGCACGGCGATCAGCGCCGGTGGCCTCCTCGCGTTGCCATGCTGCGTAGGCGTCTTCTGGTGCAATAAGCCAAGGGTCGTCACGCATTGCATCGATATATTGAAGTTCGCTATACCCGAACCGTACAGCGAAGCTACCGCTTCGCCAACTCGAGCCACCAACGACGGGGGGGCTCCCGGCGATCTCTCTCTGGATAGATGGTGTGAACGCCGCCCTCTCTTCACGGAGATTTGAGGCTGCAGCAGGAGTGACATCGGAGATGTGGATTACTCACGCTGCGCAGTCGCTCGCCGTTGCCCAGCCTGCGCTCAGTACGCACATTGCCGCTCTCGAGAGCGAACTCGGCGTTCGACTTTTCGAACGACACTCCAAGGGAGTGGAACTCTCGGAAGCGGGGCATCGCCTGTATTCTCGAGCTGTCGAACTAATTTCAGGTTTCGACAATCTCAAGTGAGACGTCAATCAGGCCGAGGACTCGCCGGTCGGAAGGGTTCGTCTATGCATAGGAGGCGCTTGCTGGGATCGTCGCGCCGCCTTTGATTCGGACAATTGCGGACTCCCAGCCCGATTTGTGTCGCCGCACGCGCAGCCTTCGCCACGGGCAAGCGGGTCCATGACATTCGTCATTGCGACAACGCGATGCCCTAATTCGGTGCTGAGCGCGGTTGGGGTCACGTACTGCAAGACCATGGTGTCCGGGTCGAGAGCATCGGCAAGCTCCATTACCGTGCCGAAGAAGACCCGGCGGGATTCGACAAAGAACACCTGCCAATGCACGTGGTCGGCGGGTATGGAAGGGTCTGGGGCTCCATCCGCGCGCCGTTCAAGCCACGTCCGAACGGCCCGCGCATGCTCGTTGAACGCATTGGTCCCGGCGAGTCGTCCTACACACAATATGACCGGGATGTAACAGCACGCGCGGTCGAATGGCGTGCATCCCAACTCGCGCAATGTGATTCCGGGGCGCGTGAAGCTCACCGTCGATCTGCGCGCCGCCGACGATGCTACCTTACTCGCGATGGACCGCGCATTGCGCGCGGCATGCGCGCAAGCGGGCCTGCCCGTGACGGTAGACGAGGTGGTCTACTTCGCGCCGCAACCCTTCGCAGACACGCTGGTGACGTCGGTGCGGGACAGCGCGGATGCGCTCGGTTATACGTCGATAGATGTCGTCAGCGGCGCAGGACATAACGTCGTGTACCCCGCACGCGTCGCGCCGGCCGCGATGATCTTCGTGCCGTGCAAGGACGGCATCAGCAATAACGAAATCGAGGATGCACGCGCCGATCATCTCGAAGCGGGCTGCAACGTGTTTCTGAGCGTGATGCTGCGCGCGGCGAATGCTTCCAGTTGAGACGTCGCATGAAGATTCTCATCGCGCACATGAATCACGAGACCAACACGTTCTCGCCGGTAGCGACGCCGCTCGAAGCGTTCGGACGCGACGGTCCATGTCACGGCGACGATGCGTATTGCGAGAACGCGGGCATGCGCACCGCGATGTCCGCGTTCATCGATGCGGCGAAACGCGAAGGGGCCGAGATCGTCACGCCGATATCGGCATCGGCCAATCCGAGCGGGCGTGTCGCCGGCGCTGCTTATGACGCGATCTGCCAGGCGATCGTCGATGCAGCCGAAGTTTGCGACGCGGTGATGCTAGATCTGCATGGCGCGATGGTCGCGGAGATTCGGCCGATGGCGAAGGCGATCTGCTCGAACGCGTGCGGGGTGTGCTGCCGCACGCGCCCATCGCGGTACGCTCGATCTGCACGCGAACGTCACGCAGGAATCATCGACAACGCAGATATAGTCACGAGTTTCAAGACGCATCCGCACGTCGATATGTACGAGAGCGGCGATCACGCGGCGCGGCTATTGCTCGATCTCGTTCATGGAAAAACGAAACCGGTCATCGCATGAGCGCAACCGCCGTTGTTGACGCACACGCTCAGAAGCTCCACGTCCGATGGTGCGATGAAGCGCGCCGTCGATGCGGCGCGCCGCCGAGGGCGAGGACGGCGTGCTGGCCGTATCGGTACTATCGGGGTTCTCACTCCCCGATATTGCCGCGCCTTGCATCAGCGTCGTCCGTTGCGGATGGCGCGCGCGCGAAGGCACAGGACGTTGCGAACCGCATCGCGCGGCAGATCTGGAACGAGTGCGACGATTTCGTGTATCGCAGCGCGCCGCTCGCGCGCTCGATAGCCGAAGGCGCCGCACTCGCCCGCGAAACCGACAAGCCTGTGCTGTTGCTCGATCACGGCGACAATTGCATGTCGGGCGGAACTTGCGACACGACCGATGCGTTCGAAGAAGCGCTGAAACAAGACCTCGACAAGATCGTCGTCGGCCCGTTGTGCGATCCGGAAGCGGTGGCGACGCTTATTGAAGCAGGCGAGGGTGCGACGGTCACGCTCGGGATCGGCAACAAGCTGGCAAGCGTCGCATCGCGCGGCAAGCCGCCGCTGAAAGTGACGGGTACCGTGCGCGCGTTGACCGAAGGCGAGTACATCATCAGCGGGCCGACCTACACGGGACAACGTGCATACATGGGTCGATCCGCCGTGCTCGGAACGCCGGCGGCGCGCATCCTCGTTACGGAGCGCACGCACGAACCGTGGGATCTGGGCGTGTTCGAGAGCGTCGGCATCGATCCGCGTGACGCGAGGTTCCTGATACTCAAGTCGCGCATGTATTGCCGCCCCGTCTTCGTGCCGATTGCGGGCGGCCTCGTCGAATGCGATAGCCGCGGCGTCACGAGTTCCGACTATGCACTCTTTCCGTTCGAGAACCTCAGGCGGCCGGTGTATCCGCTGGACTGGGGAATCGAGCATTTAACCCGACTCCCGACGAGTGCATCGGGCCAGGCATCCGCCGAAGCTTCATTGCGCAAGTTCGGTGGCGTAGTCGCGATAAGCGTGCAAGGGACGGCCGAGAATGCCCACGAGACGCTCGACATCGCCGGCTTCGGGCACCATCCCGTCGCTGACATATCGCTCGGCCATCAGGCGCATCTCGTAAGCCATCCATTTCGGCATGAAGCCCACCAGGTTCTGCTCGAAACCGGTCGGATCGTCACCACCATAGGCAACCGGACGACCGAGGATATCGCCCCAGACGGCGGCCACTTCCGGACCGGTCAGCGTGTCCGGCCCGACCAGGTTGATGACCTCGACGGAGAGGTCGCCGGCACCCTCGTTGCGGCGGATCAGTTCAATAGCCGCGACCTCCGCAATGTCGCGGGTATCCACCATGGCGACGCCACTGGTTCCGATGGGCATCGGGTAGACGCCATGATCGACGATGACGTCCCTGATCATCGCTTCATTGTCCATGAAATACGCGGGACGCAGGATAGTGGCGCTGAAGCCCATCCCTTCGATCATCCGCTCGGCGCCGGACTTCACTGCGAAATGCGGCACGTTGACGAAGCGATCCGCATGCATGACGGACAGGTATACCACGCGCTCGACGCCGGCCTCGCGGGCGACGTTCAACGCGATCAGCGCCTGTGTGAATTCATCGCCTGAGACCGCATTGAGCAGAAACAGCGTGCGCACCCGGTCGAACGCGCGGCGCAGCGAGTCGATATCGAGCATCTCCCCCTGTACGACGCTCACTGCGGCAGGAAAATTGGCCTTCGATGGATCACGTATGAGCACGCGCACGTCGGCTCCGCGACGAACGAGTTGATCGACGACTTGACGGCCGACACGACCAGTGGCGCCGGTAACGAGGATAGTCATGGTGTCACTCCTTGAACGGGTTGGGATGGCTCAAAGGTACGTGATCCACGTCTGGTCCGGAAGATGATATAAAGAGACGAGGCGTCTCATAAATGGAACGACAGGCCGATGCAAATGGATCTTCTCGCGCTCGCTGATTTCAATCTCGTCGCTCGTCACGGGAGCTTCGGCGAAGCCGCCCGGGCGGCGGAGCGTCCGAAGGCGACACTGTCGCGAAGGGTAAGCGAACTCGAGAACGGCCTTCGCATCAGGCTTTTCGAGCGAGGTCCGCGCGGCGTCCGGCTGACTCAGGAAGGACATGCGCTTTACGAGCGCACAGGTGCGCTCCTCGCTGAACTGAGTGCAAGTGC
This sequence comes from Caballeronia sp. LZ019, assembly GCF_031450825.1. Lineage (NCBI taxonomy): Bacteria > Pseudomonadati > Pseudomonadota > Betaproteobacteria > Burkholderiales > Burkholderiaceae > Caballeronia > Caballeronia sp. LZ019. The sequence continues at coordinate 179,874 of NZ_JARTVZ010000004.1, forward strand.
CGCAGCGATCGCATCGGATAGCGAGCAGCCCCGCGGCCGTTTGCGCATCAGCGCGCCCGCGCTCTTCTCCCAAATCGCTATGGGGAAGCTGGTGGCGTCGTTCGCGCTCAAGTGGCCGCAGATTCGTATGGAGGTCACGACAGAGGATCGCCCCGTCGACATAATCGAGGAAGGATATGACCTCGTTATCCGGGTCAATCCGGCTCCCGACGAAAGTCTGATCGGACGGATTTTCCTTCGGGACCGGCTCGTCGTCGTGGCTAAGCCCGGCTTGCAGCGGCCCGCGGGCAGAACGCCGGTGGCGGCGGTCATTCGAGGAGCGTCCGATCAGGCGTCGTTCTGGGATGTTGCCGGCCCCAGGGGAAAAACGCGCATTTTCGTCAACCCGGTCGCTCGACTGTCGTCGCTGCTCATGGTGCGGGACACGGTCCGGCTAGGCGTGGGCGCGGCCTGTCTGCCGCTGTCGCTCGTGAGCCGCGACATTTCCAGTGGCACACTCGAACAGTGGGGCGAGGTGGACGGGCCCGAGATCGCGCTATGGGCGCTCTATCCTTCACGGCGCTATTTGAGCGCCCGTGTTTCCGCGTTTCTCGACCACCTCAAAACAGCGTTTCCCTCAGGCGTCTCCGAGGAACTGGCGGCTTTCATCGGAACGTAGACTCGCATGCTGTCGTGTTCGTTCGAACTACGCATATATGCGTACACAGCGATTCCGCGCCGTCGCGCAAGCACCTAAGCCCCTTCCAGCACCGCCATCTCGCGCACCACGACGAGCAGCATCGAAAGACTCGCGCCGCCGCTCGCCGCAGTTCCGCAAGCAGGCGCGTATAGCGGTCGAGCGCATCCTGCCGCTTCGCGCGCCAGCTTTCGACAATCGCTTCCGCCGCGTCGATGCCGCGCGATTCATCGAGCGCGCTCACCGTCAACGCGCGCTTGAGACGCGCGAATTCTTCGAGCGCCGCCGCACGCGCCAGCAGATCCCAGTGCGTCGAGATCGGCAGCGCCATCGCGCGTTCGGCGATGCCCCGATAGTCCAGCAGCGTGCCGATGCCGAAGTACACGCTCGCGACAAGTTCGAGACTGCGCTCGGAGCACGCCGCGACTTCCGCACTGTCGAGCACCGCCGTTGCGATCTCGCCGCTTGCAACGCGCGCCGCGATGCTGCTTTCGACGCCCGCATCCTCCAGTTCACGCCGAAGCCCGTACCAGGCGTCCAGTTGCGCGGCAGGCAGCAGCGCCGGCAGTTGCGGCATGAGCCGCTGCGCCGCCTCGCGGCAACGCGCGAGCAGGCCCCTCACTTCGTCCGCACTGGCGCCGTTGCGCTTGACTTGCCGCAGAAACCACAGCGACGTTTGATCGAGCAGGCGCACGACATCGACGAACATGCGGGCCTGCACTTCGTCCGCGACGATATTGTCCAGCGCGTCGATAGAGCGCCACAGGTCGTCGAGATCGAAGACATCGCGCGACAGCAGCGCGGCGCGCACGATATCGCTCGGGCGCGCATCGGTTTCCTCCATCAGCCGATGCACGAACGTGCAGCCCACGCGATTCACCAGCGCATTGGTCAAATGCGTCGCGAGAATCTCGCGCCTGAGCGGATGCCGCTGCATCGCTTCGCCGTAGCGCTGCTGCAGGGGCTTCGGGAAGTAATCGGGCAGCATGCCGGCGACGAGCGCATCTTCCGGCACATCGGATTCCAGCAGTTCGTCGTAGAGCCACATCTTTCCGTAGGCGAGCAGCACCGCGCGTTCCGGCGATGTCAGCCCGGACTTCGCCGCCGCGCGCTCAGCGATGTCATCGTCGTTCGGCAAGAACTCGATGCGCCGCTTGAGCCGCCCCGCGCGTTCCAGATAGCGCATCATGCGCGCTTCCGCATCGAGCGTTTCGGCGACATGGCGCTTCGCAATGGAAAGCGCCTGCGTCTGCGCGTAGTTGTCCTTCAGCACCAACAGTCCGACTTCATCGGTCATCTCGGCGAGCAATGCATTGCGTTGCTTCCCGGTCATCTCGCCGTCCGCGACCACGAGGCCGAGCAGAATCTTGATGTTGACCTCGTGATCCGAACAGTCGACGCCCGCCGAGTTATCGATCGCATCCGTGTTGATGCGCCCGCCGTGCTGCGCGAACTCGATGCGCCCCAGTTGAGTCAGGCCGAGATTGCCGCCTTCCGCGACGACCTTCACGCGCAGTTCCGCGCCGTTCACGCGCACGCCGTCATTCGTGCGGTCGCCGACCTGCTGATGCGTCTCCGCGCTCGACTTCACATAGGTGCCGACGCCGCCGTTATAAAGCAGGTCCGCTTGCGCGAGCAGGATCGCGCGGATCAACTCGTTCGGCGCGAGCACGGATGCGCTGATCCCGAGCGCCGTCTGTACCTGAATGAACGATTCGAGTTCGGAATTGCCATCGCCCGCTTCGGCATGGCCCTGGCCGATGCGCTCGATCTCGCCCTCGATCTCGCCCTCGTGCGCGCCCTTGCTCGAACGCCAGACACGAAACACCGGATGAATGGCCGAATACAGCGCGAGGCCGAGCCGGTTCAGTTCCATCGTCACCGGATCGACGAGAAAGGACATGTCGTCGTTGACGATCTCCACAACCGTGTGATCCGAATGCCAGCCGTGCTGTTCCAGATTCGGGTTATAGACGCGCAGCACTTCGCGCCCGCGCACGAATTTTCGCGCCGTCTGCCAGTGCGCCATCGCGGCGCCGTACAGATCGGCGACATCGACATGTTCGTAGCAGTAGCGCAGCAGCGGCTCGACGACTCGCAAGGCAGGCTCCCGCAACCGCCCGCGTGCAAATCAGGAGTTCGTTGATGAGGTGTTCGACTCGCGCTTCGTTTCTGACGAGCATGGTGTCCTCCCGAGGCGTGACGCTTCTTTGGACCTGCTTGCTTCGGGTGCATGCCGTTTATGCGCCGCGTGGCGCGTTCCGCGTTGCTGCGGCGATGTGCGCCTGAACAACGGAGAAGGGCGCGAAGCAGTCACCGACGTTTGCGCGGCATGCATCTGGCGTCCTTCAATCGACGAGTGGGTTCTCTCTGGATTGCTAGTCCGCCCCCATCCGCTGCCGCGCGCACATGAACGGACCGGTCGGCTGCCGTGCGGGTGCAAAGCGATCGAAGCCCACGGGGCCGGGCATGTCGATATACACCGCTTCCATTCCCTGCCGGCTATACCGTTTCGTGCCAGAAGCCCGCGCCGCCGCTGTCGCGCAGAAAATCGCGCCACCAGCGCGAATGCGGCTCGCTGCGAGTGAATGCTTCGAGGCTGTCGAGGTCGCGCCAGTATTGACGAATGCCGATGTGGTTCAGCGCAAAGAACGATTGCTGACTGGAGAGCAAGCCATCGGGCGGATTCGATTCGATCTGCCGCAGGCCTTTCCCGATGCCGAGCATCGCGCCGATTCTCCGCAGCCGGCGCACGCGAAAACCCAATAGCACGACGACGAGATTCGGGTGAGCACTGAGATCGACGGACGTTCGGATGACGCGCGTCTGCATGGCGGCTCCCTTGCTGTTGGCTATAAGCATAGTAGGAAAGAGTCGTGTCGCCGGTAAGTACGTCCGGAGGCACCGACTGTCGCATCGGTGGCGGAGCGCTCGCGTGTGTATCAGTTGAGGGCCGGCGACGTGGTATGCACGCGCTTGTTAAGTAATACGCGGAGGCAGCCGCTTAGGACGGGCAAGTACGCGTTAGGGATAGATATCGACGCAGGCGCGTCGTTCCCGAAGGGCTTTGAGCAGACCGGCCCCTGTCTGCCGGTGCGCGCAGGGGCCCGTTCGGCGCCATGGGACACGCCATCGACCATCTCTGTCTTCAAGGCTTCACCACGCGACTCCGTGCGGTCTTGACTTTTCTACTCGGCGACAGTGCCCTGGCTTTTCCAGACCAACGGGGCCGGCGAGCGTTTCCTCTCCACGCTCCCGGCCCGCATGTCGGCTTCCTGACAGTTACAACGCCTGGACCTGCACCGGCTTGCCCGGCTTGCCATCGACCTGAGGCGCAATGACGAGGTAGCGGCGCGTGCCTTTCGCCTCCGGGTCATTCACCGAGACGACCTGGCGAATTTGCCCGATCGCATTCACGATTGCCGATCCCGCCGGGTTCGTCATGAAACTGGCAAGGCCCTCGATTGCACCGCTGCCGTCGGGCTTTCCGGCGAGTCCGAGCACATAGGGCTGCTTGGGATTCAGACCGGTCACCGACGCTTGCAAGACCTGCAGCAGGCCCTGATCGAATAGCGACACGCTCGTCGGCGGATTGTGGTCGCCCTGCTTCCTGCCTACGGCGGACAGGGTCAGGTGCGTGGTGTTGCCGGCCACGCCCAGCGGTTGCAGATTGCTCATGCCGTCACCGTCGGGCACCGCATTCGGCACATACGTCACAGCCTGCGGCGCCTGCCCGATAGGCACCTGGCCGATGACTTTGTTCGTGATGGTGTCGATCGCTGCCATTGCATCGGCGTTCTCGAGGCCCACGTACACGCGGCTTCCGTCTCCGGATGGCCAGAGGCCGTGCGGCAACTTGCCGACGGGTATCGTCGCGACCTGCTCGTACGTGTCGGTCCGGAAGACCTTCACTTCGTTCAACCCGCCCACGGTGACATACGCAAACATCCCGTTTGCATTCCTGACGAGGTTCACGTGATTGGTGATCGGTCCCGTGTCGAGGGTCTTGAGCAAGGAGAAGGGCGGCTTTGCATCGAAGACCTGCGTCTTGCCGACATCCTTGAGCGTGAACCATACCTGCTTGCCGTCCGGGGTAGCCGCAATGTTCGGGCAGAACGGACTGTCCTGCTTCACCTTGCCCACGATCGTGTGATCTGCTACGGAGATAACATCGGTTTCCGGATTGAAGGACGAACAGACATATCCGTACTTTCCGTCAGGCGAGAAGATCTGCATGCCCGGCCCAGCGGGCACCGTGATCCGCGTCTTCTCCTCGTAGGTCGTGCCATCCAGCACGGACACGTAATTTTCGCCGCGCACGGTGACCCATACCTCTTTGCCGTCCGGCGTGAAGAAGGCTTCATGCGGCGAGCGCCCGACATAGGTGACGTGCTTGACTGCGTTGGTCGCCGTGTCGATGAAAGAGACGGAGTTCGATCCGATCGACACCACCGCGATCGTCTTGTGATCCGGCGAGAAGCCCATTCCGTGGACGAGCACCTGCCCTCGGTAGAGCGGGCTGAAGTTCATCGGTGACGGGTCGCCCAGACGAATGACGCCCAGCAGGCGATTGTCCGCCGGATCGGTCACGGAGACCGTATTCGAGAACTGTTCGGCCGCGTAGACCCGGTCATGGTGACTGACCGGGATATCCGGTGCGCTATCCGCATCGGGCGCCTGGCCCGCAACCGCGATGGACGCGGCAGCCAACGCAACCAGTCCCGTCATGAGTCTTCTCCGGAACATGAGTGGCTTCATTGAATTTCCTCGTGGGTGGGTGAATGCGTGCCCATATGGGTGTGCCCGGGCATCGGGTCCTGCTTCGCGGCGGGGGCGATCTGATCGGGCGACGCAGCGGACGGCGGCAAGGTCGTGCCGAGCGCAAGGTGCATCGCCGCGATCTCCTGCTGCTGCTCGACAATGATTTCCTGCGCTATCCGCCGCAACTGCTCGTTCTTGCCGTAGCGAAGCTCCGCCTGAGCCATGTCGATGGCCCCTTGGTGGTGCGGAATCATCATGCCGACGAAGTCCTCGTCGACGTCTCCCGATGCCGCGATATCCATGTTTGTCATCATCCTCGTCATCGCAGCGTTGTTCTGTTCGAGGAACTCGCTCTCTGCTGCCGGCGCAGTGGCATGCCCCGGTTCAGCGGAGTGCGAGACGCCTGCCCCGGCGCCGAGAAGCAGCGCGCACGCGAACGACAACAGGCCGCGAACGGTTCTTCGTGAACTCATCATCGGTTTCTCCGTGATTGCCTCTGGAATGGGAGAACAGCGCCTTGTGCGGTTTATTCCGGATGCCGTCGAATAAAGGCGTCGCGGTAGTCGCGCGGTGAGCGGTCGCAGACGAGCAGGACGCATCGCAACGCGTCACGGACGCTTCATGTTCCGACGTGAGTTCCCGCGGGAACGGGTGCGGACAGTAGCTCGATCATCAGAATCGAGGTATCGCCGATGGAAGTCACCGTAAGGCTGACTTCGTTCTCGATGGCTGCGCCGTCGCGCGGGGCCAGCTCCACATCGTTTGCACGGATGCGGCCCGTGGTTGTGACGAGATACGCCATCGCTGCGTCGGACATCGGTTGAACGAGCGATTGCCCTGCACGCAGCGTCGCGCCGATGAAGCGCGCCCGTGCATCGATGCTCAGTGCGCCGGCGGCGACTTCGTTCTCGTGGCCGCTTGCAAGCACGATGAAGCTGCCCTCGACGCCGTGCAGATTGACCCGCCGCGTCGCCCAGCGCGGCGGGGTGTTGCGCGAACGCGGCGTCAGCCAGATCTGGTAGAGCCGCGCCGGTTCGTTCTCTTCGTTGCGCTCCGAGTGCAGCACGCCTTCGCCGGCGCTCATCACCTGGACATCGCCCGCGGCGATGCGAGCCTTATTGCCGAAGCTGTCTTCGTGAGTGATGGCGCCCGAGCGGACGAACGTGATGATCTCGACGTTCTCGTGTGCATGCATGCCGAATCCGGCATGCGGGGCGAAGGTGTCGTCGTTCCAGATGTGCAGCGCGCCGAGGCGCGCGCGCTCGTCCGGGCCGATCTTTCCGTGACAAAAGTGGAGCTTTGCCTCGAGCCAGTTGCGGTCGATGCGGCCAAGCGTGCCGAACGGCCGTTGTCGAATCACGATGCACCTCCCGTTGAGAGAAAAGACAGCGCGTGAACGCTGCCTTCCCTGTTTGCCTCGTTCAGACCTGTGCCTGACCGCCGTCGACGAACAACTCCGCGCCGTTCACGAAGCTCGCGTCGTCCGATGCCAGGAACAGTGCAGCCGATGCGATCTCGTTGGGATCACCGACGCGGCCCATAGGGATGCGCGATGCAAGGAAGTCGAGCAAGCCTTGTTGCTGCGCGGCGTCCGGGCCCGCGAGATCGACGAGGCCGGGCGTCTTCGTCGCGCCGGGGCTGATCGTGTTGACGCGGATGCCGCGGTCTTTCAGATCGAGGATCCAGCTACGGGCAAAGTTGCGGATCGCCGCCTTCGATGCCGAATAGACGCTGAACGCCGCCGTGCCTTCGATGGTGGCGGTCGAACCGGCCAGGATCACCGATGCGCCTCGCGACAGCAGCGGGAGCGCCTTCTGAACCGTGAACAGCGTGCCCTTCACGTTACGGTCGAAGGTGTCGTGGTAGTGATCCTCCGTGATGTCGCCGAGCGGCACCATCGAACCGCCGCCTGCATTGGAGAACAGCACGTCGAGCCGGCCCTTTTCGCCGCGAATCTGCTCGTAGAGTGCGTCCAGTTGATCGAGCTTCGACGAGTCGACGCGAAGGCCGGTCGCGGTGCCGATCTCGCCGATGGCCGCGACGGCTGCATCCAGTTCCGGCTGACGGCGGCCGGTGATGTAGACGTGCGCGCCTTCCGCGGCGAACCGCTTTGCGGTGGCGAGGCCGATGCCGCTGGTGGCGCCGGTGACGAGTGCGATCTTGCTTTCGAGCTTGCGTGCCATGGTGTTTCTCCTTGTGGATTCGTTTCGATAAGTGGTGAAGCGATGTGGGGAGAATATCGACGCACGCGGCTTTTCGAAATAGAATCGCCTGCAAACCATCATTGCAAAAACGAAATGAGCAAGCTGCCCGATTTCGAGGGACTCGCGATGTTCGCCAAGGTCGCGTAAGAGGGGTCGTTTGCAGCGGCCGCGAGGGCGATGGGCGTCTCGGTGGCGACGGTCTCGCGCGGCGTCGCACGCCTGGAGGAACGGCTGGGCGCGCGGCTCCTCAACCGGACGTCTCGTCAACTGGCGCTCACCGAGTTCGGCGGGACGATCGCCGAGAAGGCGGGCGATCTCTATCGTCAGGCGGAGGAAGCGGAGAGCGCCGCACGCGAGATGTCCGTGCAGCCGCGTGGTCTCGTCCGGCTGGCGGTTTCGATGGCGTTCGGGCTGCGCTGGGTGGCGCCGCTGCTGCCGGGCTTTTTCCAGGCGTATCCGGAAGTATCCGTGGACCTTCATTTGTCGGACGCGACGGTAGATATCGTCGCGCAGGGCTTCGATGCAGCGTTGCGAATGGCCGCATTGCCCGATTCCTCGCTCGTCGCGAAGCGCCTGTGCCCGATCGCGCAACTGGTCGTGGCGTCGCCGGACTATCTGGCGCGGTGCGGCCGCCCGACGCATCCGCGCGAGCTGGCGGGCCGGCCGTGCCTCTCGTATGCCTATCGGGCGCGCAACGAGGTATGGCGGTTCGTCAACGATGCCGGCGAAGAGGAGCCCGTCACGCCGGTGGGTCCGCTGCGTGTAACCAACTCGGATGCGCTGCTGCCGATGCTGCTGCAGGGACTGGCCATCGCCGAGCTGCCGGAGTTCATTGCGGGCGAGTATCTTGCAAACGGCCGCCTCGAATCGATCCTGACGGATTGGCATCTCACGCGAGGCGGCTTGTATTTCGTGACGCCGTCGGCGCGGGCTCGGCCGGCAAAGGTCACGGCCCTGGCCGATTACTTCGCCGATCATCTTTCGGAGCCTGTCTGGCTTTGCCGCGCGTAATGCGCTTCGCGCGCCGGACTCAAGTCGCTGCGGTCGCAAGCGAAGACCTGTGCCGATTCGCGCCGTGCTATCGGCGACAAGGCCGCCCGCGTGACGTCGGGGCAAGAAGGTCTGTCGTCGGGAGCAGCAGAATCAGCGCGACTGCAGCTTGAACCCTTCGCCCCCGATACCCGCGCGATCCACCGCCGCAATACGGTTGCGCCCCTGCTCCTTGGCCTGATAAAGCTGCGCATCGGTCAGATTGATGAACGCGGTGATGTCGATGTTTGCGTTCGGCACGACGGTGCCGACGCCGAAGCTCGCGGTGACGCGCTGACCGTGCGGCGAGCGAAGGTGCGCGATGGCTTCATCGCCGATCAGCGTACGGCAACGCTCCGCGACGCGCACGGCGGCATCCGCCTCGGTTTCGGGAAGCACGAGCACGAACTCCTCGCCGCCGAAGCGGCCGAGGAACGCGTCCGGACCGGCGGCTTCGCCGAGCACGCGTGCGATGCGCTTCAGACATTCATCGCCCTGCAGATGACCGTAATAGTCGTTGTAGGACTTGAAGAAGTCGATGTCGATCATCACGAGGGAGAGCGCCTTGCCCGCTACCGCCGCGCTTGCCCACTCGCGGGCGATGACGGCATCGAACATGCGACGGTTACCGACGCCCGTCAGGCTGTCGGACAGCGACAGGCGTTCCAGTTCGCGCTGCATGTGAGCAAGCCGCTCCTCCATGCGCTTGCGTTCGCTGATGTCGAACATGAAACCGATCAGCGCCTCGACATCGCCATTCTGTTTGCGCGCGACATGGACCACATCGCGAATCCACACATAACCGCCATCGGCGGTCAGTGCGCGGTAGTCCGCTTCGTGGTCGGCGCCGGCCCGGGATTGCTCGACGCAGAAATTCACCACGGCCTCGCGGTCGTCCGGATGCATGCGCGCGGCCCAGTCCTCGACCGTCTTCCAGGTCGACGGCGCGTAGCCGAGCAGCGCTTCGATCTGCGGGCCGATGTAGGCGAACTGCATCGTCTCCCAGTCGATCTTCCAGGGGATCGCGCGGGTGGATTCCAGCAGCGTGCGATAAACAGGGTGATCGTCGTCGCCGGGCGAGCGGCCCGGGGGCGCAAGGCTGGCCTCGTGGCGGAGGAATTCGGCTTGGAGCGCGCTGCCGGCTGGGTCGTGTTCGTTGTGAGTCATCGTGATCGGTTGAATAACGCGTGAAAGCGTTATCGGCCGATCGGGGCGGCGTCTTGAACATGGCGCAGGCATGCTGCGGGCCCGCGCGAAGCGGGCCTCGGCCCATGGCGCCGTCTTCGCTTGCGCATCAGACGAGGCGAGCGCCGCCATCGACGTTGAGCGTCGCTCCGTTCATGAAGCCGTTTACCATGAGAAACACGACGCCCGCGCCCGCTTCGCTCGGGGTGCCAGGACGATGCAGCGGCAGCGTTTTCTCGAGATGCGCCACGACCGGATCGCGCGCATCGCCGAGAGCCTTGCGCAGAATCGGCGTGTCGATGGGACCGGGCGAGAGCGTGTTGACGCGCACCGGCGCAAGTTCGAGCGCGAGGCCGCGCGCGAGCGCTTCCATGGCGGCCGATGCCGCCGCCAGCACCGCTGTCCCGTAAGCGTTCGGGCGGTCGGCGAGACTTCCGGAGATAAAGGTAATCGACCCATCGGCGCTCAGGCGGTCTCCGAGCGCGCGAATGATATGCACGGCCGCCCAGATGCGTTCCTCGAAGGCCACACGCAGGTGTGACACCTCTGCCTCGCGAACCGTTCCCGAGACGAACGTGCCCGCCAGCAGGACCAGATGATCGACGCGCGGGATGTCGCGTATCGCCTGTTGCAATGCCTGCGCGTCGGTCACATCGGCCGCTCGCCAGCCTGCCAGCCGATGCTCGGTGGCGACTCGACGAGCCGTATCCGCTGATCGGCCGACGACGATCACGTCCGCGCCCGCCCGACGCGCCTGAATCGCGGCGTCCAGACCGATTCCGGAAGTGCCGCCGAAGATGAGCACCGTCTTTCCTGACAGCGCGGTGTGGGCGGTGTGTGCGTCCTGCATGTTCCCGGTCATTTCCTTCTCCTTTGACGACGCCGGCCTGGCGTCTCGATGAAAAGAAGGTTAATTCGCGAGTCCACGCTTGATAATCGGGCCATCGTTCGCTTTAATGATTCCACCATGGAACAAATCGCCATCGAAAGGCTGACCGGCCTGATCGCATTCGCACGCGCTGCGTCGCTCGGCAGCTACACGGCCGCTGCACGCTCGCTTTCCGTTTCGCCATCGGCCGTGAGCAAGAGTATTCAGCGGCTCGAGCAGAATTTCGGACTCCGGCTGTTCAGCCGGACCACGCGCTCGCTGACGCTCACTCCTGAAGGGCGGGATCTTCTGGAGCGTACGCAAAGGTTGCTGCGCGAGGCCGAAGGCATCGAGCAAGGCGTGGCCGCTGCACGCGCGGAACCGGCCGGTATGCTGAAGGTAACGGCGCCGTTGCCGGTCGGCGTGAACATCCTCGCGCCCGCTTTGCCCGCGTTTCGCCAACGCCATCCGAAAGTGAGCGTCGATGTCCGTCTGAGCGATCGCTACGTCGACCTGATCGAAGAGGGTGTGGATGTCGCGATTCGGGTCGGCGATCCCGGCGACACCCGGTTGATCGCACGCCGGCTTGCGCCGCATCGAATCTGCGCGTTCGCATCGCCTAACTATCTACGCGAGCGGGGCGTGCCGCAGCATCCGAACGATCTGCTGCAGCACGATTGCGTCAACTTCCGATATCAGTCGACGGGGCAGGAGGCCGTGTGGCCCTTCAACCTGGGCTCGAAGCTCATCGAGTCCACACCGCCGTCGGCCCTGATCATCGATACCAGCGACGCCGTCGTCGCCGCGCTGGCCGCGGGCGCCGGCATCGGAATCTCGGCGACCTATATCGCGGCGGCCTGCGTTGAACGGCGCGAACTCGTGCCCGTGCTGCACGAATTCGCCTATGACCGGTTTCATCTGCATGCCGTGTGGCCCGAGAGTCGCCGCGGCAATCCGGCGGTGAAAGCCTTTGTCGCGTTTCTTCAGGACGTTTTTCCCTCTCCCGCTCCATGGGACGTCCTGGTACAGACTCGTGCTCGCGAAGGCTGAAGGTCGCACCCGCCGCATCGTTCGGGCTGCGATCCCATGTTCGACATGCGGCTTTGCGTCGGACAGGTCTCCAGTCGAGTCACACGCGACATACCATTTGCAGAAGCCCGGCCTGTGGACTCGCAGGCCTGTCTTCGCGTCCCGCAGGCCGGCCCTGCTTTCCCCCAACACGTCACTACCGGGCGGACGCTCTCGGCGGCAAGCCGCCTCATATATCCGTATCTCAGAAAGAGACGTTGCTCTAGTATCGCTAAACCACTTAAGCTGGGAATGCATCTGATCACGCCGTTGGACTGAGTGGCACAGCACGACTTCTTCGTCACTTCGCTTCGTCAGGACAGCAATGATCGGGGGGCTGCGTGTCATCGACGGTCACCATCCCTCTGATCGAACTTCGAAAGCATGCTTTGCCGCGCTCGCGGCCCGTCAACAAGAAGAACGCGCTTCGCAGTCCTGGAACTTCAACCAAGGGGAATGCCGTGGCCAGATGCGATTGCAATAACGAGCTTTCTTTCAACGCAGGCCGCCGGCAGTTTCTCGGCTACACCGGGGCCGGCGTGCTCGCGGCGGTGCTGCCCGGCTGCGGCAATGGCGACAGTCATTCGACGCCTTACCCGCAGACCATTGCACTCGGCCAGCAATTGATCCAGCAGGCCGTCAGCGATCCATCCAAACCCGTCGCGGCGATCTCCGTTGCAATGGTCAAGGGCGACACCGTGGTCTGGAAGCAGGCGTTCGGGATCGCGTCCGTGCCCACGCAGACGAAGGCGACGCCCGAAACGCGCTTCAACATCGGCTCGGTCAGCAAGCTGTTTCCGGCTCTTGCGGCGATGATCCTCGTCGATCGAGGGCTGATCGCGCTCGACACACCCATCGTCCAATATTTGCCGACCTTCACGATGCTGTCGCCGGAGTACGCGCGCATCACCACCCGTCATCTGCTGTCGCATTCATCCGGTCTGCCGGGCACGAACGGGCGCAACCTCTTCACGTTCGAACCGGTCGCGGGCTATGCGGCCGACACGCAAGCGGAACTCGCGAACTCGCATCTGAAGCATCTGCCCGGCGAGCTGGCCGTCTATTGCAACGACGGCTTCACGCTCGTCGAACAGATCGTGCTGGCCGTGACGGGCCGGAGCTTCGCAGACTTCGTGCAGGCGGAGATACTCGCGCCGCTGCAGATGACCCGCTCCGGCTATCTGACAAGCGTGCCTTCCAGCGGATCGTTCTCGCTGCCGTTCGTCGGCGGGATCGAGCATCAGGAATTCGTCAACGCGTATGCGACCGGCGGACTGAGTTCCACGCCTGCCGACATGATGAATCTCGCGCAGATGCTCTATGGCGGCGGCGTGTTTCAGGGACGGCGCATCGTGTCGGCGGCGGGCATCGCGCAGATGGGCGCGGATCAGACGCAGAGCCTGACGATCAACCCGTCGCCGGAATGGCGCTGGGGGCTGGGCTGGGACAGTGTCGTACAGCCCGCGCTCAACGCCGCCGGAGTGCCCGGCTGGGAAAAAGATGGCGGCACCGCCTTCTATTCGACCGAGTTCTTCGTCGTGCCGAACTCCCGGTTTGCGCTGCTCGTGACCGGCAATGCAGGCTACGATGCCCGGACCATTGCCGAGACTCTGGTGCTGTCGGCGTTGCGCGAGGACGGCACGATCGCGGCGCTGCCGCCGAAAACTGCCACCACGGCGCCGCCTGCCGCATCCGGGCCGGGCGTTGCGAGCGGCGCGGGCATCTATGGCAACTCCGATGCGCCGTATCAGGTAATCGCAAGAGCGGACGGCAACTTGCAGATCAACCAGTGGCAAGCCGATACGCGCGGCTGGGCGCCCATCGGCACATACCGGTATCGCAGCGACGGCTGGTGGTGGAGCGATACCGACACGGCGTCGTATCGTTTCGCGGTCGTATCGGGGAAGGATAGCGAGGGCAATGCGTTCAGCTACCGTTATCTGATGAAGCGAGTGGTGCCGGGCGCGGGCTACGCCTATCTGACGCTGCCCGTCGGTCAGCAACTCGCACCGCTCGCAGCGCTCGACGGCACGTGGCAGCAACGCGTCGGCACGCAATGGACACTGACCAACGATTCGCCGAGCGCAGTGCCCATTGCCGTTCTCGGCAATCCGCCCGGCTTCTTCGCGACACTGAGCGAACTTCCCGGCTACGTGCTGTACGGCAACGAAGATCTTCGCTATCAGCTGATCGTGCCGGTGAGCGACACGCTCGGTGCCATGTCCGTCAAGGTGCCGGGCAATTTCGGGCGCGACCTGTACGACATTCGTTTCGATTCGCCTGCGGCGACGACATTGACCATCGGCAGTTCCATCTATGCGCGGATCTGAGGATGCGCGACGGGGCGTGCAGAAATAATCGGTATTACGAAGGATTTCTGCCGGCATTCGCCCTCGATCGGTGCACTGTCAGTGGGAGCGAGTGCACCAGCGATGGCTGATCCATGAACCCGCATGGCGCATGCTCCCACGGGCGCATCTCCATCCCGCTGACGCAAGTCTTTATTTCATAGAGGTAAGTGTGCGTTGGCACGGACAGTGCGTTATGAGTCTCAACTTGTATTCAAGATTGAACTCATGAAAGCGTCTGTCGCCGATGTACCGTTCACCGTCCGCTCGCTCGTCGAAGCCTATACGCGCGGCGACATCGATCCGTTGCAGGTGGTCGCATCGACGCTTGCGCGCATCGAAGCCAGCGATCGCCCGGAAGCGTGGACGCTCGTTGTGCCTGCATCGCAACTAGAAGCCAACGCGGCGGCACTCGCACGCGAACTCGCCGACACCGGCGCCGCGGTGTTCGAGCGCAAGCCGTTGTTCGGCGTACCGTTCGCGGTAAAGGACAACATCGATATCGCGGGATTGCCGACCACCGCCGGGTGCCCCGCGTTCGCCTATACCCCGAACGAGACCGCATTCGCGGTGCAGCGTCTGATCGATGCGGGCGCGATCCTCATCGGCAAGACGAACCTCGATCAGTTCGCAACCGGGCTCGTCGGCACGCGGTCGCCCTTCGGCGCCGTGCGGCAGGTCGATCACCCCGGCCGTGTGTCGGGCGGGTCCAGCTCGGGTTCGGCGGTGACGGTGGCGCAGGGCATTGTCGCGTTTTCACTCGGCACCGACACCGCCGGATCGGGCCGCGTGCCGGCGGGCTTCAACGGCATCGTCGGACTGAAACCGACGCTCGGACTCGTCAGCAAGCGCGGCGTCGTGCCCGCATGCAGGAGCCTCGACACGTTGTCGATCTTCGCGCACGACGTCGGCGATGCGTGGCGCGTGCTGCAACAGATGGCCGCCTTCGATGCGCTCGACGGCTACTCGCGCTGCGTCGCATCGCTCGGCTCGCTGAAAGACGCGCCGCGTGTCGCGATCCCCGACACGCTCGAATTCTTCGGCGACACGCATGCGGCCGATGCCTTCGCCGCCACGCTCGACCGGCTGCGGCTCCAGCCCGCGACGTTCTCCTTTGCGCCGATGCAGCGCACCGCCGCGCTGCTCTACGACGGCCCGTGGGTCGCGGAGCGCCGCGCGGCCCTGGGCGATTTCTTCATCTCGAATCACGGCGATATCGACCCGACGGTCGCAAAAGTGATCGGCAAGGCCGATGCGTTCTTGGCCGCCGATGCGTTCGACGGCCAGTACGAACTGATGCTGCTGAAGCGCGAAGCCGAAGCGCTCTTCGAAACGGCCGATGTGCTGATCGTTCCGACGACGCCCACGCATCCGTCCATCGCCGACGTGCAGGCCGCGCCAGTCGAAGCGAACAGCCGTCTCGGCGTCTACACGAACTTCGTCAATCTGCTCGACCTCTGTGCGCTGGCCGTGCCCGGCCTTGCCCGCGCCGACGGCTTGCCCGCCGGCATCACGCTGATCGGACCGGCCGGGGCCGATCAGCGGCTCGCCGTGCTCGGCGCACGCATAGAGGCGCTCCTGAAGGCCGCTGCGCACGACGCGGTGATCGATCCGTTGCCGCTCAACGAACCGGCCATCACGCTCGCGGTCGTCGGGGCGCATCTGCGCGGCATGCCGCTCGAATGGCAGATGAAACAGGCGGGCGCGCGGTTCATCGAGGAAAGCGTGACGTCGCCGGATTACATGCTCTTCGCGCTCGCCGATACCGATCCGCCCAAGCCGGGTCTCGTGCGCACGCACACGGGAGGCAGCGCCATTGCCATCGAGCTGTGGGAGATGCCGATGCGCAGCGTCGGCGCCTTCGTCGCGGCGATTCCCGCGCCGCTCGGTATCGGCACGATCACCACCGGCGATGGCCGCGACGTCAAAGGCTTCATCTGCGAGCCGGCCGCCGTCGCACCGGAAAGCGGCGCACGCGACATCACTTCGTTCGGCGGCTGGCGCGCTTATCGGCTGAGCCTCGCCTCGCAACATTAACGATTACCCACACAGGAAGCCACATCATGACCAATCGCCGCCAGTTCATCAAAGGCGCGGGCGCGCTTGCGCTCGGCAGCGCCTTGCCGTTCGATCTCGCTTTCGGCGCAAGCAATCTCACCGTCGGCGTGATCTACGTCGGCGCGAAGGGAGACTACGGCTACAACCAGGCGCAGGCGCAGGCAGCGGCGGTCATCAAGAAGATGCCGGGCGTGAAAGTGGTCGAAGAAGAGAACGTGCCCGAGACGGTCGCAGTGCAAAAAACGATGGAAGCGATGATCGAGCAGGACGGCGCGACGCTCATCTTCGCGACCTCGTTCGGCTACTTTGATCCGCACGTGCTCAAGATGGCCGCGAAGTATCCGAAGGTCCGCTTCGCTCACTGCGGCGGTCTCTGGAAGCAGGGCAACCCGCCGAACATCGCGAGCTACTTCGGCTATATCGACGAGTGCCAGTATCTCAACGGCGTGGTCGCCGGGCACGCGAGCAAGAGCAAGAAGCTCGGTTTCGTTGCCGCAAAGCCGATCCCGCAAGTGCTGCGCAACATCAACGCGTTCACGCTCGGCGCGCAATCGGTCGATCCGTCGATCACCACGCATGTGATCTTCACCGGCGACTGGTCGATGCCGGTCAAGGAAGCGGAAGCGGCCAACAGTCTCGTCGATCAGGGGTGCGATGTGCTGACTTGTCACGTCGATGGCCCGAAGGTCGTCATCGAAACGGCGGAGAAGCGCGGCGCAATGAGTTGCGGCTATCACGCGAGCCAGGCCGCGCTCGCGCCGAAGGGCTATCTGACGGGCGCGGAGTGGGACTGGCAGACGCCGTTCAGGGAAATCGTGGCCGACACGCAGGCCGGCAAGCCGCAACCGAACATCCTGCGCGGCGGCCTCAAGCAAGGCTTCGTGAAGATGTCGCCGTACGGCGCGAAGGTCACCCCCGACGCCCGGACCAATGCGGACGCGATCAAGTCGAAGATGGCCGCGGGGGACTACATGATCTTCAAAGGCCCGATGAAGGACAACAAGGGCGGCAACGCCATTGCGTCCGGCACGGCGTACGCGCAGACGGATATCAAGCTCGAAAGTATGAATTATCTGGTCTCTGGCGTCGTCGGGCAGATCTGATCCAGTACGCGGAGCCTGCATGCACTCCTCATCGCTGTTACGGCGCGCGGCCCTCGGCGTGTTCCCCGCACTGCCGACGCTGTGCGCGCTCATCGGCACGCTGACGCTGTTCTCGTTGTTCCTGCTCGTGCAGGGCCAACCCGCCGACGATGCGCTCCTCTTGATCGCGCAGGGTGCGTTCGGCTCGTCGTTCGCCTGGCAAAGCACGTTGTTGCGCGCCGCACCGTTGATGCTCACGGCGCTGTGCGTCGCGCTGCCCGCGCAAGTCGGGCTGATCGTCATCGGCGGGGAGGGGGCGCTCGCGTTCGGCGGACTGGCGTCGGCAGCCGTGGCGACGCTCGTGCCGGCCGCGATGCCCTGGTTCATCGCTGCGCCGCTGATGGCGATCGCGGGCATGCTCGCGGGCGGCGGGTGGATCGGCGCGGTCGGCGCGATGCGGCAGTGGCGCGGCGTCAACGAGACCATCAGCAGCCTGTTGATGTCGTATATCGCAATTGCGTTGTTCAAGCATCTGGTCGAAGGCCCGTTGCGCGATCCCGCGAGCCTCAACAAGCCCTCGACGCCGCCCGTTCCCGATGCGCTGGCGATCGGCTCGCTGCCCGGCCTCGACGTGCACTGGGGCTTGTTCTGGGGCGCGCTCGCGTGCCTTGCGGCATGGGTGTTCGTGCGTCACAGCACCAAGGGATTCGCGATGCGGGTCGCGGGCGGCAACAACCATGCGGCGAAGCTCGTCGGTCTGCCGGTTGACAGGCTCGCCATCGCTGCTTGCGCGATGGGCGGCGCGGCAGCGGGTCTCGCCGGCATGTTCGAAGTCGCGGCGGTGCAGGGCAGCGCGAACGCCTCGCTGCTCGCGGGCTACGGCTATGCGGGCCTTCTCGTCGCGTTCGCGGCGCGTCAGAATCCGCTCGCGATCGTTCTGTGCGCGGTTCTCGTCGGTGGCATCGAGGCGAGCGGCTCGCTGCTGCAACGCCGTCTCGGCCTGCCCGACGCCACCACGCACGTGCTGCAAGGGCTGCTGTTCGCCAACCTGCTCGCCTGGGAAGCGATGAGCGGCCGTCTCGCGGCATGGCGCATCCGCTTGCAGGCGATGCCGGCCGCGCACTCATCGGCCGCACTGGAGGGCACACATGTTTGACGCGCATTCCCCTGTCGCGGTGCTGTTGCTGTCGCTGTTCGCAGGCGCGATCCGCGTCAGCACGCCCTATCTCTTCGTGAGCATCGGCGAATGCCTGACGGAGAAGGGCGGCCGCGTCAATCTGGGCCTCGAAGGCATTCTCGTTTCGGGCGCGATGACCGGTTACGCCGCCGCCTGTCTCTCCGGTTCGCCGTGGCTGGGCGTGCTCGCCGCCGGATGCGCGGGGCTGCTGCTCGGCTGTCTGCACGGTCTCGTGTGCTCGCTGCCGCGCGTGTCGGACATTGCATTCGGCATCGCGTTGATGCTCGCCGGCACCGGCCTCGCGTTCTATCTCGGCAAGCCGTTCATCGAGCCGCAGGCGCCGATGCTGCCCTCCATCGATCTCGGCGCCTGGGCGTCTTCCCCGCAGCTGCACAACGCGCTGCATGTGAATCCGCTTTTTATCGTCGGCGTGCTGCTGGCCTTCGCGTTGCAATGGGGCCTGCGTCATACGCGCTGGGGTCTCGCGCTGCGTCTCGTCGGCGAGAATGCGGAAAGCGCTCGCGCAATGGGTTATCCAATCACGCGCGTGCGCATCCTCGCGACGACCGCCGGGGGATTTCTGGCGGGTGTCGGCGGCGCGTATCTCTCGCTGGTGTATCCCGGAAGCTGGAACGAAGGTCTGTCGAGCGGACAGGGCCTGATGGCCGTTGCGCTCGTCATCTTCGCGCGCTGGCAGCCGTTGCGCTGCCTGTGGGCCGCATTGATTTTCGGGGCGGCGGGCGCGCTCGGTCCTGCCCTGCAGGCGATAGGCGTCACGAGCGGGTATTACCTCTTCAACGCCGCGCCCTATGTGCTGACCCTCGCGATCATGATCGTCAACTGCCGTCCGGACCGTACGCTCGCCGGCGCGCCCGGCGAACTCAGTCTTACTCGCTGATCCATTCACGGAGCGAAACCATGACCCGCTTCATCGAAGCACGGCCCTATCCGTGGCCCTACGACGGCAACCTTCGCCCGGACAACACCGCGCTCGTCATCATCGACATGCAGACGGACTTCTGCGGCATCGGCGGCTATGTTGACAAGATGGGCTACGACCTCTCGATGACGCGCGCGCCCATCGAGCCGATCCGCAACGTCCTCACGCTGATGCGCGAGCAGGGCTTCACGATCATCCATACACGGGAAGGGCATCGGCCTGATCTCTCCGACCTGCCCGCCAACAAGCGATGGCGAAGCCGCCGCGCCGGAACGAACGGCGTGGGAATCGGCGACGATGGACCGTGCGGCAGGATTCTCGTGCGCGGCGAACCGGGCTGGGAGATCATCGACGAACTGAAGCCGGCCGCAGGCGAGATCGTCATCGACAAGCCGGGCAAAGGCTCGTTCTGCGCTACCGACCTCGAGATGGTGCTGCGCACGCGCGGCATCGTCAATCTGGTGCTGACGGGCATTACGACGGATGTCTGCGTCCACACGACGATGCGCGAAGCGAACGATCGCGGCTTCGAATGCACGATTCTCGCGGACTGCTGCGGCGCGACCGACCGGGGCAATCACGACGCCGCGCTCAACATGGTCCTGATGCAGGGCGGCGTGTTCGGCACGGTGTCGGATTCGAAGGCGCTGCTCGCCGCGCTGGGACGCTGATCATGAGCGCATCGATCCAGGCGATGGGCGTCGAAGTGCTGGGCGCGACCAAGCGCTTCGGCGCCTTCACCGCGCTCGACGGCGTGACGCTCAAGGTGCGCGCGGGCACCGTCCATGCGCTGCTCGGCGAGAACGGCGCGGGCAAGAGCACGCTCGTGAAGGGACTCGTCGGTTACGGCGTGCTCGACGACGGGGAGATCATCGCGGAGGCGCGGCAGGTGAAGATCGCGTCGCCGCGCGATGCGCAGGCGCTCGGCATCGGCATGGTCTATCAGCATTTCACGCTGGCTGCGGGTTTGTCGGTCGAAGAGAACCTGCTGCTCGCGCGCGGCCGCTTGCCGTGGAAGATCCACTGGGCGACTGAGCGCGCCGCGCTCGAGGCCTTCATGCGGTCGATGCCGTTTCGCCTGCCGCTCGATGCGCCCGTTTCCGGTCTCGCCGCAGGGGAAAAGCAGAAGCTCGAGATATTGAAGCAGCTCTATCTGCAGCAGCGTTTTCTGATTCTCGACGAACCGACGTCCGTGCTGACGCCGCAGGAAGCCGACGAAGTGCTCGGCCTGATGCGCGATCTCGCCACGCGCCGCGAACTGACGGTGCTGATGATCACGCACAAGTTCCGCGAAGTAATGGCCTACGCCGACGATGTCACCGTGCTGCGCAAGGGCAGGCTGGTCGGCACGAGCGCGGTGGCGGACACGAGCCGCGACAGGCTTGCGGCATGGATGATGGGCGGCGAAGCCGTGACGGACGATCCGGAACTGGCCGGCGCGCGGCGCGCGCGCCGGCCGTGTCCATCGGATGCGCCGGTGCGTCTCGCGCTGAAAGACCTGAGCGTGGTTGACGATCGCGGGCATACGGCCGTGCGCGAGGTCTCGCTCGCGGTGAGGTCGGGTGAAATACTCGGCATCGCAGGCGTATCGGGCAACGGACAAAAGGAGCTGATCGAGGCGCTGGTTGGGCAACGGCGCGTCGAGGCGGGTGAGATGCGCATGCACGGCGAGCCCTATAGGGCGACGCGCGAGGAGATGACGCGGCTGCGCGTGTTCGCATTGCCCGAGGAACCGTTGCGCAATGCGTGCGTCGCCAGCATGAGCATCGCGGATAACCTCGCGTTGCGGGATTTCGACCGCGCGCCGATGAAGCGCCACGGCTGGCGGCTCGATCGCCGCGCGATGCGCGAGCGGGCCGAACGGCTCATCGCCGAATTCAACGTGAAGCCGCAGGTGCCCGCGCGCGCTATCGGCACGCTGTCGGGCGGCAACGTGCAGCGCGCGGTGCTTGCACGCGAGCTCGGACAGGCGGTCGATGTGCTCATCGTCGCGAATCCGGTGTTCGGGCTCGACTTCGCATCGGTCGCGGACATCCATGCACGCATTCTCGCCGCACGCGACACGGGTGCTGCCGTGCTGCTCGTCAGCGAGGACCTCGACGAACTGCTGGAACTGGCGGACCGCATCGCGGTGATCGCGGAAGGGCGGCTGGTACACGAAACGGCTGCGAGCGGCGCGGATCGCGTCGCGTTGGGAAGACACATGGCGGGCCACGTCGAACACGCCGAACCCGGCGCGACGGAACCCGCAACCGTTCACGCATGAAGGAGCAAGCAAGATGAGTTCGAGTGGTCTCGGTGGGTTGAACAAGTCGCCGCACGGCGTCGTCGTGGGACTCGTGCAGTTGCAGAATCCGGAAGTGGCGACGCCCGGGCAGCTTGCCGCGCAAACACGGCGCATCGTCGACATGGTGAGCAAGGCGCGCCGCAACAATCCGGCGATGGATCTCGTCGTGTTCCCCGAATACATGCTGCACGGCCTGTCGATGCGCACCGACGATGCCATCATGTGCTCGCTCGACGGTCCCGAAGTGGCCGCGTTCAGGGCGGCGTGCATCGAGCATCGCATCTGGGGATGCTTTTCCATCATGGAGCGCAATCCGGGCGGCAATCCTTATAACAGCGGCATCGTCATCGACGATCAGGGCGAGATCAAGCTCTACTACCGCAAGCTGCATCCGTGGGTGCCGGTCGAGCCGTGGGAGCCGGGCAATGTCGGCGTGCCGGTGTGCATCGGGCCGAAAGGCGCGAAGCTCTCGCTCATCATCTGTCACGACGGCATGTTTCCGGAGATGGCGCGCGAAGCCGCGTACAAGGGCGCCGAGATCATCCTGCGCACGGCGGGCTACACCGCGCCCATCCGTCACGCATGGAAGATCACCAACCAGTCCAACGCGTTTCAGAATCTCGCCCAGACCGCGAGCGTGTGTCTGTGCGGCAGCGACGGCACGGTCGACTCGATGGGCGAAGGCATGTTCTGCGATTTCGACGGCGCGGTGATGGTGGAAGGCAGCCATCGTCCCGATGAAATCATCACCTGCGAGATGCGCCCCGATCTCGTGCGCGAAGCGCGCACGCACTGGGGCGTCGAGAACAACGTCTACCAGCTGGGGCATCGGGGCTATGTGGCCGTGAAGGGCGGGGCGCAGGACTGCCCGTACACGTTCATGCACGACATGGTGCGCGGCGAATATCGCCTGCCGTGGGAAGACGATGTCGTCGTGACGGACGGTACGCCGTGCGGGTATCCGGCGCCCGAACGCCGCTACGAGGGCTGACGCGATGCCGACCATCACGCGCGCACGGCCGTCGCCGTTTTCATTCGAGGCATCGCATACGGCGCTCGTCGTCATCGACATGCAGCGCGATTTCATCGAGCCTGGCGGCTTCGGTGAAGCGTTGCGCAACGACGTGTCGCTGCTTTCGTCGATCGTGCCGGCGGTCGCGCGCCTCATCGGTCATGCGCGCGAGCAGGGCTGGCTCGTGGTGCATACGCGCGAGTCGCATGCGCCGGATCTTTCGGATTGTCCCGATGCCAAGCGGCTGCGCGGCGCACCGCAGGCGCGCATCGGCGACATGGGTCCGATGGGCCGTATCCTCGTGCGTGGCGAACCGGGCAATGCCATCGTCGATGCCGTTGCGCCCGTCGCGGGCGAACTCGTCGTCGACAAGCCGGGCAAGGGCGCGTTCCATGCAACGCGGCTTGGCGAGGAACTGGCGCAACGCGGCATCACGCATCTCGTCTTCGCAGGCGTGACGACCGAGGTGTGCGTGCAGACGAGCATGCGGGAAGCGAACGATCGCGGCTACGAATGCGTGCTGATCGAAGACGCGACGGCCAGCTACATCCCCGCGTTCAAGACTGCGACCATCGAGATGATCCGCTCGCAAGGCGGGATCGTCGGATGGACGGCGATGCTCGCCGACCTGCAGGAGGCCAGACCCATGACGATGGAACTGAACCGTCCGGAAACGGTGGCGGAAGTCGAGCGCGCGTTCGTCGCGTATGAGCGGGCGCTCGTCGACAACGACGTCGCCACCATGAACGCGCTCTTCTGGCACGCGCCGCAGACGGTGCGCTACGGCATCGCCGAAGTCCAGCATGGCGGCGACGCCATCCGGCGATGGCGCGAAACCTGTGCGCCGGTGCCGCGTTCACGGCGCCTGCATCGCACGGTCGTGACGACGTTCGGCGCCGACTACGCTACCGTGAGCACCGAATTCACGAGCGACGCGACGCCGTTGCTGGGCCGTCAGATGCAGACATGGGCGCGACTTTCGGACAAGATGAACGCATTCGCGGGATGGATCATCGTCGCGGCGCATGTGAGCCTCATCGACGCGCCCTGAAAAAGCTCTTGCAGGAGACATCGAATCGACTCGCCCAAACTCGCGAAGAGCGGCACCGTGCGCGCCATTCAGGCAGCCAATCCGCTCGCCGAGCAGGTTTATCAGCAGTTGAAGCGGGACATCTTCAGCTTTCGCCTGTTTCCCGGCGACCGCTTCTCCGAAACCGACATCGCGCAATACTACGGCGTGTCGCGCACGCCGATGCGCGATGCGCTATTCCGCCTGTTGCGCGAAGGCTATCTGGACGTCGGTTTCAGGCGCGGCTGGAAGGTGTCGGAGATCGACTTCGCGCAACTCGACCAGCTCTACGACCTGCGCATCGTGCTCGAGACCGCTTCGCTCGACAAGCTCGCAGCGACCGCGCCGCCGCATCCGCACATCGATGCGCTGAAGGCCGTGTGGTGCGTGCCGTCCGAGGCGCGCGAAACCGACCCCGCCGCGATGTTCCGCATGGACGAGGAGTTTCATCGAGGACTCGTGCGCGCGAGCGGCAACGGCGAGATGCTGCGCGTGCACGACGAAGTGACGGAGCGCATCCGCATCGTGCGCCGCCTGGACTTCCTGAAACCGCATCGCACGAGCGCCACGTACGACGAGCACGCGAAGATGCTTCGCTTAATCGAGCGCGGCAAGTGCGGCGAGGCGGCCATGCTGCTGCGCGCCCACATTACCCAGAGCAAGCTGGAGGTGCGCAAGATCACGGTGTCGATGCTGACGGAGGCACGGGAGAAGAAGCTGCCTTTCGTCGGATGATGCATTTAGCGCGTCCTCTCCGAAATGGATAGCATGGAGGCCCACGGTTATCCTTCACTCAATGGAGCTCGAACATGATGAATCGCGACAATCCCGTCTGGCTGATCACCGGCTGTTCGACCGGCTTCGGCCGTGAACTGGCGAAGGCCGTGCTGGAACGCGGCTGGCGCGCCGTCGTGACGGCCCGCGATGTGTCGAAGGTGCAGGATATCGTCGAAGGGTGCGAGGATCGGGCTATCGCATTGCCGCTCGACGTGCAGAAGGCCGATCAGATTGCGAACGTCGTCGAAGAAACGAAGCAACGCTTTGGCCGTATCGACGCGCTCGTGAACAACGCGGGTTATGGCTATCTCGCCGCAATCGAAGAAGGCGAGGACGACGCCGTGCGCGACATGTTCGAGACCAACGTGTTCGGTCTAGTCGACATGACGAAGGCGGTGCTCCCGGTGATGCGGGCGCAAAAGAGCGGCATTGTCATCAACGTGTCGTCGATCGGCGGCCTGGCGAGCTTTGCCGCGACGGGTTACTACCACGGCACGAAGTACGCGGTGGAAGGCATATCGGAATCGCTCGCGGTGGAGGTCAAGCCGCTCGGCATTGACGTGCTGATCGTCGAGCCGGGACCGTTCCGCACCAACTGGGCGGGGCCGTCGATCAAGGCGTCGTCGATCGAGATCGCGGACTATGCAGCGACGGCCGGGGAGCGCCGCAAGCAGACCGCGGAGCGCAGCGGCAACCAGGTGGGCGATCCGGTGCGCGCGGCGCACGCGATCATCGAAGCAGCAACCGCCGACGACCCGCCGTTGCGTCTGCTGCTCGGCAGGACTGCGCTCGAACTGGCTCGCAAGAAGCTCGATACGCTCAAGCGCGACTTCGACGCGTGGGAGAAGACGACCGTGGGGGCGGACTTTCCCGGCGACGCGGATTGAGGGAATTGATTGCGAGGTGCGGCGGACCGTCCGTCGAGGGGAAGCGGCCGGTCCTTAGCAGCGACGTTGGGACTTGCGTCGATCGGTTGCATCCGCCGGGCCTTGCTGTGGCCTTGATGGTTTGTGCTTAACGTTCTCCTGCGCCAATAAGGTCGTGCTCGTCGCGGCTGGCGGCGGACCTGCCGTCGTCTGACTGTTCGCCCGACCTCCATCGTCACTCACTCCCGCACCTGCCACTGCAACACCGGATGCGACACCCCTGGCACGAACGTCCAGGTTGCTCCCGGCGCAAAGTTCCACGTCGGCGCAAAGCTCGACGCGCGGCTCATCTGCGCAGTCGTCAGGCCGTTGGCCGGGGGCATCATCGTGCCGGACGCCACGCCGTTGTCGAGTGTCGATACTTCCTTGTCCCAGTACACGTCGCTCGCGACATGCCCCGAGTTGCTGGATGCCACCGCGCCTACATAGCCCGGCGGCAGAGAGTTCGGCAGCGCCGCCGCCGCGAACGGTTCCCTGATCATGCCGCTGCCGGTTCCGGTCACATAGGATTGCTCAATGATTCCCTTCGCTCCGTTGTAGCTGACGAGTCCGCCCACGTCCGCATGCGTGCCGCCGCTGAACGCGATGTTCGCTGAAGATTGCACGATGCGGCCGTCGTTTGCGCCGGCGAGGCTCGTCATCGAGCCTTGCGCGTACATCGTCGCATCGGTGGTACGCGCGCAAGCGTCCCGGTGTTGTAGCCGACGACGGTCGCGGGCAGTGAAAGGCCGATGACGTCGCTGTTCCACTGCACCGACGTGCTGACGTTGACGAAAAGCCCCGCCGACTGCCCGGTCACCAGGCCCGCGGATCGTCAGCGCAAGACAAGTGCTGCTGAAAGATTCGGCAAGCAACGCGCAAGTGTTCGTTCAGGCCGGCAGACGAAAATGGTCTTGACCCAAGCGCGCCGCCTCGTCGAGCAGCGCGTTGACGACCTTGCGCGCCGTGGCCGCGCCGTTGTATTTCTAACATGCGCCGCACTTACGCCTAACCGGACATTGCTTTGCTGGCTGGGAGGCCTCCGTCGCTGCTGCAACCGGTCCCATCCGTGATCGCGGCAGTTTCACCGGTGAAATTCATATACTTTGACAACCAGCTTCCCCGGGGAAATCTTCAGACGCGGCCTGTCCGTATTTGGGAGTCCGACCCTTAATAGTTCGACGGGAAACGTCGTTACTGCGCTTGGAAGCAGAACATCATAAATAACTACCTACTTAACTACGATAACTTCTATTATGTCAAGTCCTCGCTGAGTCCGGTGCCTTGGCGCACCTGCACTAACTACCTGTCAATCTTTACTCGTCATTCGGCGCAAGCGCCGCCTCATAGTCTTGGCCGCCATAGAAGACGCCTACGATCGAGACAACCTCTGTCTTCAACGCATAGGCGATGATCGTGTGCTTGCGGAAATGAGTGATCCGAAGACCAGGCAGCAAGTCGTCGCGTGCGACGCCTCGCGCTGCAAATGTCTCAAGCTGCATGCAGAAATCGACGATTGAATCAACGTATCGTTCGGCCGTGATCGGAGCGCCCGCGTATGCGATGCGCTTCTCAAGTCTCCGCAGTTGATCGAGTGCTTCGGGCGCAAACTGAACGCGCCAAATCATTATCGGCGCGTGCGAGATTTTTTCAGCTCGGCACGTACCTGGTCGGCTGACAGTGCACGGCCTGGATCGTCTCGAAGCGCTTCCGCTGCAGGAACCGCCTCGTTTCGCAACCACGCCTCAACGGCACGGTCACGCTCGCGCAACGCGCGAAGTGCGTCTCTGAGCACTTCGCTGTCTGATGCGTAGTCGCCGTTTGCGACTTTTGTGCGGACGAATTCAGCCATCTCGTTGGGCAAGGTGATGCTCATCTGCTGCGTCGTTCTCATGGCAACCTCCAGGCAGTAGGATTTAATCCTACTCGCTTAAGCTTTCGCCTGCAACGGTCCCGTAGCCGAACGCGTCTCCTAGGCGCAACGCTGGCCAGGCTGGCCGGCCGCAGGCAGTGGCCTACAGTGTCGATAGGCCGTAGAAGAAGCATCCGTTGCTCGTGGCGAATCGACTGGCGAATGGATGACATATCCTGTCGAATATCGCCAGAACGTCAACGCACGAGGCACGGCTTCTTGTTGTCGAACTTCCAGTTCGGAATCAGATATTGCATCGCGATACCATCGTCGCGCGCGCCGAGGCCATGCTCGAGATAAAGCGCGTGCGCCTTCTCGATCTCGGCCATATCGAGTTCGACGCCGAGCCCCGGCGTCGCCGGCACCTTCACCTTGCCGCCGACGATCTGCAGCGGATTGCGCGTCAGGCGCTGGCCGTCCTGCCAGATCCAGTGCGTATCGATCGCGGTGATCTTGCCCGGCGCGGCTGCCGCGACATGCGTGAACATCGCGAGCGACACATCGAAGTGATTGTTCGAATGCGATCCCCACGTGAGGCCCCAGTCGTTGCACATCTGCGCGACGCGCACCGAGCCTTGCATCGTCCAGAAATGCGGATCGGCGAGCGGGATATCGACCGATTGCAACTGGATGGCGTGGCCCATCTGACGCCAGTCGGTCGCGATCATGTTTGTGGCGGTCGGCAGGCCGGTCGCGCGGCGGAATTCGGCCATCACTTCGCGGCCCGAATAGCCGTTCTCCGCGCCGCACGGATCTTCCGCGTAAGCCAGGACGTCGTGCTTGTCGCGGCACAGGCGAATCGCTTCCGCAAGCGACCATGCGCCGTTCGGATCGAGCGTCACGCGCGCGTCCGGGAAGCGCTCGGCCAGCGCCGTGACCGCTTCGATCTCAGCATCGCCCGCGAGCACGCCGCCCTTGAGCTTGAAGTCGTTGAAGCCGTAACGCGCTTGCGCGGCTTCCGCGAGGCGCACGACCGCTTCCGGCGTCAGCGCGACTTCGGTGCGCAGGCGTTCCCAGTCGTCGCGGCCATCGGCGCCGGACGCATACGGCAGTTCCGTCTTGTTGCGGTCGCCGATATAGAACAGATAGCCGAGCATTTCGACTTCCTCGCGCTGTTGCCCTTCGCCGAGCAGCGCCGCGACCGGCACGCCGAGATGCTTCCCGAGCAGGTCAAGCAATGCGGCTTCGAGCGCGGTCACGGCGTGGATGGTCGTGCGCAGGTCGAAAGTCTGCAGGCCGCGGCCGCCTGAATCGCGATCGGCAAACTGCGTGCGCACGCGGTTGAGCACCGCCTGCATGTTGCCGATGGATTGCCCGACGACGAACGCGCCCGCATCCTCGATCGTCTTGCGGATGTTCTCGCCGCCCGGCACTTCGCCGACGCCGGTGTTGCCCGCGCTGTCTTTCAGGATGACGATGTTGCGCGTGAAGAACGGCGCATGCGCACCCGAAAGGTTCATCAGCATGCTGTCACGCCCGGCAACGGGAATCACGCGCAATTCGGTAACGGTGGGCGTCGCGTTGACGCCGGTCATAGTCGTGGACATGAGGGAAATCCATCGGTTGATTGAACAATGCGCGTCGTGAAACTCAGACTGCGCCTTCTGCTTCTACATACAGGGCGTACAGCGAATGCGACCCGGCCATGTACAGCCGGTTGTTCTTCGGTCCACCGAACGTCAGGTTCGGGCAGCGTTCCGGCAAATGGATGAAGCCGATCGGCTTTCCCCTGGCGTTGAACACCTTGACGCCGTCGAGGTCCGCGGAGTTCACGCCGGCCCGTCCATCGGAACCCCAGCCGCACCAGAAGTTGCCGTCCTTGTCGATCTTGAAGCCATCGAGCGCACCCGCGCCGTTGGCGTCGAACACCTTCGTCTTGTTGCCGAGCGTCACGCCGTCGGGGCCGACGTCGTAGCTCCACATGATGCGGCTCGGGCTCGCGCGGCTCTCGATCACATACAGCTTCGATTCGTCCGGCGAGAACGCGAGCCCGTTGGGTCCGGCGAGATCGGTGATGATCGCCTGCAACTGACCGTCCGGCGAAATGCGATAGACCGTTTGCGGCAGTTCGGGCGTCGCCTTGTCGCCCTCCCAGTTGCCGCCGATGCCGAACGGCGGGTCCGTGAACCACAGCGAGCCGTCCGACTTGCACACGATGTCGTTCGGCGAGTTCAGACGCTTGCCCTGATAGCTGTCCGCGAGCACGGTGATCTTGCCGGTGTGCTCGGTGCGCGTGACGCGCCGCGTCAGGTGCTCGCACGTGACGAGCCGCCCTTGCAGATCGCGGGTATTGCCGTTCGAGTGGTTCGACGGCTGACGAAACACGCCCCAGTTTCCGGTGACTTCGTCGTAGCGCATCATGCGGTTATTCGGGATGTCGCTGACGACGAGGTAACGCGCAGCCGGAAAGTACACCGGACCTTCCGCCCAGCGCATGCCCGAGCCGAGCTGTTCGACGGAACTGCTGTAGAGACGGTATTTAGCGAAACTCGGATCGAGTATCTCCACCGATACATCGGGATAGCGCGTTGACGGCTTGAAGTCCACCATGTTCGCACTGGACGAGCCGGTAAGCGTCTGCGCGCCCGCGAGACCGGCCGCCGTGGCTAGTCCGCCTGCTGCCGCAGCCTTGATGAAGCCGCGCCGTTTCTGCAATCCGTCGAGTGTGCTCAAACCCTTCTCCTTATTGTTGTGAATCGATCCGCGCATGCTGTGCCGGCGCCATTCATTCGGCCAACTGGAACCGCTCGATTTTGCCGACGACGAACACGTAGCAGACGATCGCGATCAGCGCATTGGCGCTCACGAAGACGAGGGCCGCGGCGAACGAGCCGGTTCCCTGCACGAGATAGCCGATGACGATCGGCGTCGTGATGCCCGCCGTGTTGCCGAAGGTGTTGAAGAGCGCCGCGCACAGGCCGCTTGCCTGCTTCGGCGCCGTGTCCGACACCACCGCCCAGCCCAGCGCACCGATGCCCTTGCCGAAGAATGCCGCCGCCATGATGCCGATAACGAGCCACTGGTTATCGACGTAATTGCACGCGATCATGCAGGTCGAGAGCAGCAAGCCGACAACAATCGGCACCTTGCGCGCGGTGCTCGTCGAGAAGCCATGTTTCATCAGGCGGTCCGACACCACGCCGCCGAGCACCCCGCCGAGAAAGCCCGCGATGGCCGGAATCGATGCAACGAAGCCCGCTTTCAGGATCGACATGTGCCGTTCCTGAACGAGGTAAATGGGAAACCAAGTCAAGAAGAAGTAGGTGAGCGTCGTGATGCAGTACTGGGCGACGAATATGCCGAGCATCATGCGGCTCTTCAGCAGTTGCGCGATTGCATGACGACCGTGCGTGCGTGCGTTCTTCGTATTCGTCTGTGCGGCACGGCGTTCTTTCGCGAGTTGCTGATCTTCCAGGTTGACCATCGCACCGTTATCGGCAATGTAGCGGACCTCCGCCTCGTTCGCGAGCGGATGCTGACGCGGGGCATAGATGGTCTTCAGCCACAAGCCGGCAATGAGGATGCCGAGCGCGCCCATCGCGTAGAAAACATGCGGCCAGCCATAGGTATGGGTGATCCAACCCATGATCGGCGAGAACAGCACCGTGGCGAAATACTGAGCCGAATTGAAGATCGCCGATGCGGTGCCACGCTCTGCGGTCGGGAACCAAGTGGCGGTCAGACGTGCGTTGCCCGGGAACGCAGGCGCCTCCGCCGCACCGACGAGGAAGCGCATCAAGAAAAGCGTCGCAAAGGCTACGCCGACGGGCAAGGCAGCAACAAAGCCTTGGACTGCAGTCAGCAACGACCAGAAGAAGATGCTGAACGCGTAGACGCGCTTGGATCCAAAGCGATCGAGCAGCCAGCCACTAGGAATCTGAGCGATCACATAGGCCCACGCGAACGACGAAAAGATGTAGCCCATCTCGACCGGCGAGATATGCAACGCCTTCTGAATTGAGGAACCGGTGATCGATATGGTGGCCCGGTCTGCGTAGTTGATCGTCGTGACGATGAACAACATCAGCACGATGAGGAACCGCGCTTTGCTGCGGCCAGCGTCGCCGTCTACATGGCCGGCGTTTGCCGCAATAACGCTCGCGTCCTCCGGGGCATTTGAAGAGGTTGTCCGTTGCATGCGCTTTTCCATTACCGTCTCCCGGAAGTCGTGAGATGTCTCACCACCGCGAGAATATGTTAGCGCAAACACCGCGAAAATCCGGGTTTTCCCGGCGAGGATGAGGTAGGACGTCGTACGCCAATTGATGCCATCTACCGCTTTACCGGTGTCTATACAATGGAGTGTGACAACGGAGTCGAAATGGAAGAAAGCTACACAGCTGAAACTGGCCGACCACCTGAGCCGAATGACAGCGTGACGTTGGAAGATGTCGCCCGTTTGGCCGGCGTTACTGCGATGACGGTGTCACGCACCCTAAAACGCCCAGAACTCGTGCGCGAGGAGACGCGGCAGCGAGTGCTGGACGCGATCCGCGCCACTGGCTACGTGCCAAACTTGCTCGCGGGGGCGCTGGCTACGAATAAGAGCCATCTGATCGCCTTGCTGCTGCCGACGATCGCGACGTCCATCTTCACTGACATGGTGCAAACCATGATGTTGACGCTTGCCGCAGCGGGCTATCAGACGTTGCTGGGCTTAACCGACTATTCACCCGAGCGCGAAGAGCAGCTCGTTGGGACATTGCTCGGGCGACGCCCGGACGCGATTGTCTTGACCGGTACCGACCATTCAGCGCTGACGCGAGAAAGACTGCGCAGGACCAAGGTGCCAATCGTCGAGATATGGGATCTTAACGACGACCCGATCGACATGCTGATTGGTTTTTCACATGAGGCAGTCGGCATTGCCGTCGCCCGTCATCTACTGCGAAAGGACTACCGGCGGTTCGCAGTTTTATCAGCCGACGACCCCCGTGGATTGCGGCGGAGCTTGAGCGTGATCGACGAGCTGAAACGCCAGGGCGTGGACGAGGTACCGATCGAGGTGCTGGCCGCTCCCGCAACGCTGCAGACCGGGCGAGAAGGTTTTGTCCGCCTGCTCAAAAGAGGCTTGCCCGACGTCATCGTGTGCAGCACAGATACGCTCGCGCAGGGGATTCTCGCCGAGGCGGCCAAGCGTGGCATGGCGATACCTCAAGATGTGGCCGTCATGGGGTTCGGCGACCTGAGCACCGCGGCGCACGTCCACCCTTCCCTATCGACGGTGCGGATCGACGGCGCATCGATCGGAAGACTTGCCGCCGAAGCGCTTCTGCGCAGGCTAGACGCCAAGCAGCCGTCCCTGCCAGCACTTCGAGTTCGACACGGGGTTCGCGATCGTTGACCGCGAGAGCGCATGAGTAACGGCATCGGG
This sequence comes from Caballeronia sp. LZ019, assembly GCF_031450825.1. Lineage (NCBI taxonomy): Bacteria > Pseudomonadati > Pseudomonadota > Betaproteobacteria > Burkholderiales > Burkholderiaceae > Caballeronia > Caballeronia sp. LZ019. Next base: position 212,606 of record NZ_JARTVZ010000004.1, read on the forward strand.
CGTGTTGGTGAGTGGTGACTTGGCAGGCTTCAACCTTTCGCGCAGATGGCGGTCGATTTGCGACCAGGTGGGCGCAGGAATGGCTTGCGACACGCTACGGTTAATGCATCCGGCCATTTAAGCTTTGATGCCCTGGGAACGTGTCCGCGGTCTATGCAACGATAAATCATTGCATCCGCGCATCGTTGGGTGGTTCTCTCAGATGAGAGGGCTGCGCCCATCGTGGCCAACGAATATTGATGCATCGACGGCGAGGTGGCGTTAGAAATCGGAATTCCAAGAAACCGTACCGCCCATTAATGCCCCTCCGCGCAAAGCTGGCATTTGCTAAGGCGGTGCACGATGTCTTCGCTGACTCGCGAGAAAACAGACGTCGGCGCTGCGCGCACGAACATCTCCGCCGTTGCTCAAAGCGCGACCTCTTCGATCAAGGCCGATTACAGCGCGCGAATTCTCCGATCGACAGAATAGCCGCCGCCTTCCGTGTAGCGCAGATAGAAGTGCCCGCACGACGCGCATTCCCACACGCCGCAGCGGTTGTAGGGGGAATAGCGAGGGGCGATCGGGGCATCGGCCGACCAGTACTTCAGCTTGCCCGGAAATATTCGGCGAACGTCGGCTCGGGATCGTCTTTCGGCATAAGCGTGCCGATTTCGCGGAGCCGGGTTTCGTCGAGGGAAAGCGGCTGCGATTGCCAGCCGTCGAGCGGCGTTTTCGTGCACACGCACGCACCGGGCGCGCGTTCTTCGGCGCGGCGCGCGAGGTCCAGCAGCGTTGCTGCGTTCAAATGATTGGTCATGTCCGGTGGAAGCGAAGATGCGAACGCGCCATCATGCGCGCGCTCGCGACGACTCGGCAAGCCATCAGCCGTTCATCATGCGTTCGAGCTGCACCGCGACCCACGAGCGGTCGAAACGTCCTTCCGCGATCGATTGCAACGCCGCCGCCTCCTTCGCCGCAGTGTTGCGCGCGCCTACGATGACCGCTTCGACATCCGCTGGCGCGATGGCGAGCACGCCGTCTTCATCGCCGACGACGATATCCCCCGGATGCACCACCATGCCCCCGACCGTCACCGGCACGTTGATCTCGCCCGGGCCGTTCTTGTAAGGTCCGCGATGCGTGGCACAGCGTGCGTACACCGGAAAGTCGCGCTGGCCGAGCGCGCCGACATCGCGGATCGCGCCGTCGATCACGAGGCCCTGCACGCCGATGCTTTGCGCGTAGCTCGCCATGATGTCGCCCATCAGCGCTTGCGTGAGTTCGCCGGCGCCATCGATCACGAGCACGTCGCCCGGACGACAGAAGTCGAACGCGCGATGAATTGCGAGGTTGTCGCCGCCGCGCGTGCGTACCGTGACCGCGGTTCCGGCCATTGGCTTCGGCCGATGAAATGCACGCAGGCCCGTCGTGCCGCTCGCGCGCGCCATGTTGTCGCTCAAGAGCGAGACCGCGAGCTCGCGCAGCGCGGCAAGCGTCGCGGGGCTCGCCTGCGCCGCCGATTCGTATTCACGCCATCCGACCGGATTCATGTCGCCGCTCCTTCAGTGGATCGTTGCCGTTCAAGCTGCGCGGAAAGACGGCCGTAGACCGCGCGCGCATTGCCCTCGAAAATGAGTTCGCGCTCAGCGTCGCTCAGCCAGTCGATGGCGTCGATATAGCGGCGCGTGTCGTCGAAGTAGTGCCCTGTCTCGGGATCGATACCCTGCACTGCGCCGATCGTCTCGGACGCGAACAGGATATTCTTCGCCGGAATCACTTTGGCAAGCAGTTCCGCGCCCGGCTGGTGATAGACGCAGGTATCGAAGAAGACGTTGTCGAGCAGATACTCGCTCAGCAGCGGCCGCTTCATGTCCTGCGCGAGTCCGCGATAACGGCCCCAGTGATACGGCACCGCGCCGCCGCCGTGCGGAATAATGAACTTGAGCGTCGGGAAATCGGCGAACAGGTCGCCTTGCAGCAGTTGCATGAACGCCGACGTATCGCCGTTGATGTAGTGCGCGCCCGTCGCATGGAAGTTCGGATTGCAGGACGACGACACATGGATCATCGCGGGCACGTCGAGCTCGACCATCGCCTCATAGAGCGGATACCACGAGCGATCGGTCAGCGGCAGTCCGGACCAGTGACCGCCCGACGGATCGGGATTCAGATTGCAGCCTATGAAGCCAAGTTCGTTCACGCAGCGCCGCAACTCGGCGATGCAGTTGTCCGGCGCCACGCCCGGCGCCTGCGGCAATTGGCAGACGCCCACGAAGTTGCGCGGAAACATCGCGACGACGCGATGCACGAGGTCGTTGCATGCCTCGGACCAGACCGCGTTTGCCTGCGCGGTCGCCAGATGATGGCCCATGCCGGCAGCGCGCGGCGAGAAAATCGTGAGATTCGTGCCGCGCTCACGCTGGATGCGCAACTGCCCGCCTTCGATGCTTGCGCGGATTTCATCGTCGGAAATGGCGGGGCGCGGCGGCGGCGGCACGCCGTCCCTGAGCGCGGCGATCTGCTGCGTGCGCCATGCTTCGTGCTGAGGCGGCGAGGTCGTGTAGTGACCGTGACAATCGATGATCATGCGTGCATTCCGTATCGTTCGTATGCGATTTTGTGCGACGTTCAGCTGCGCGCAGCCGGGTTCGCCGATGGCAGAGAGGCGTTGTCATCGTCGGCGGGCCGGACGCGCATCACGAGCGCGATCACGGTGGCGACGACGAGGAACGCGGCGATGGTCAGCAGCGCGAGCTTGAAATTGCCGGTCGCGTTGCGCACGAGGCCGATGCTCCACGGCCCGACGAGCCCGCCGAACTGCGCAATCGTGTTGATGAGCGCGATGGTGGCTGCGCCTGCCGCGCCGGTCCTGAACGAAGAAGCAAGACTCCAGAACAGCGGATTGCCCGCATAGATGAAAAGGCCGGTCACGCACAGCAGCGCATACGCGATGACCGGATTCGGCGCGTATGCGCTGCCCGCGATCGCGATGGCGCTCATGCCGTACACGAAGGCCAGATGCTTCTTGCGATCGCCGGTGCGGTCCGAGCTTCGGCTGATGATGAAGGTGCCGAGCACGCCGAGCAGCGGCGGCGCAGCAGAGAGGAAGCCGACTTCGATGTTGCTCAGATGACCGAGACTCTTGACGATCTGCGGCAGCCACAGAAAGAGCCCATAGATGCCGACCAGCGCGCAGCCGAACAGGCACGCGAGGCTCCACACGCGGATATCGCCCGCCACACGCAGAAGCGGAAAATGCGCATTGCCGCCGACGGCTTCGCGTTCGGCCGCGAGCGTCGTTTCGAGCCACTGCTTTTCGTCGTCGGCGAGCCAGTCGGCGTCCGCCGGGCGCTCGGTCATGATGCGCAGCGTGAGCAGGCCGAGCAGCATCGCCGGCACGCCTTCGAGGATGAACATCCATTGCCATCCCTGCAGACCTAGCATGCCGTTGGCGTAGGTCATCAGCGCCGTCGAAATCGGGCCGCCGAGCACGGCCGAAAACGATCCCGCGATGATGTAGCCGCCGACCGCGCGCGCCCTGTATCGCTCGGGAAACCACTTCGTTAGATAGACCGCGACGCCCGGCAGGAAACCCGCTTCCATCACTCCGAGCAGAAAGCGCAACACGTAGAAGCTCTTGTCGTCGAAAACGAAGGCAGTCACGGCCGCGACCGCGCCCCACGTGAGCAGGATGCGCGCGATCCAGCGGCGTGCGCCCACGCGATGCAGGAGCAGGTTGCTCGGCACTTCGAGCACCATGTAGCCCACGAAGAAGATGCTGCCCGCGAAGCCGAAGACGGCGGGCGAAAAGCCCAGCGCCTTGTTCATGTCGAGCGCCGCAAAGCCGATGTTGATGCGGTCGAGGTAATTGAAGAACATCATCGCGAAAAGCAGGGGCATCAGCCGCCCGTACACCTTTCGCATGGTTGCCGCTTCGTTGAATGGTGTCATGCCGTCTCCAGATACTTTTTATCGGATCGCGAGAGCTCTGCGGCTCTGCACTATCAGCGGCCCTGGCCGTTCGCCTACTTGCATCGCTTGCATTGCTTGCAGCGCTTACATAGGCTTGCAGCGTGCCGGATGGGACCAGGAAAGCCGATGATAAAAAGCGCGGAGGCGTGCGTCCAAGACGCGTTCCTTATGGTTGTATAAGGCGATGCTTATACTCGTCGCCGATCAGCGGCGTAGGCAGGCAACTCAGGAAAGCGCGAAGATGCGCCGAGTCGTCGTCGGTGCGGAAGGTCGCGGCGAGCGTTGACCATTGCGATGCGCCCGGGCCGGTGAGCGGGCGGAACACGACATCGGTGCGTCCGTGCCGCGCGACGGATTCGCCGACGAACGTCACGCCGAGACCCGCCGCGACCAGCGCGATGGCCGTCTGAATCTCATAGGCCTGATGCGCAACGAACGGCGTCACGCCTGCATCGCGATAAAGCGACTGCACGGTGCGCTTGAACTGTGCGTTCTGATGCTTCGGATAGAGGATGACCGGGGTGTCTTCGAGTTCGGCGATGCGGACTTTCTTTTTGGCCGCCAGCGGATGATCCGGCGCGAGCACGGCGACGATATGTTCGCGCAGCAGCGGATACGAGGTGCAGCCGGGAATATCCAGCGGCTGCCGTCCGATGCCGACGTGAATGCGCATGTCGCGCAGCGCGTCGGTCTGCTCCTCAGTGAGCATTTCGAAGAGCTTCAGCTCGACTTGCGGGTATGCGCGATGAAACGCCTTGAGCGCGGGCGGCAGAATGCTGTACATCGCGGATCGCGTAAAGCCGATCGAAAGCCAGCCGCGCCGCCCGACGCCGATCTCCAGCGCGCCGAGGCTCGCCTGTTCCCATGAGCCGAGAATCTGGCGCGCCTCGGTGCGGAGATAGTGTCCCGCTTCCGTGAGGCGCAGCGGCCGCCGCGCGCGATCCACGAGTTGCGTGCCGAGGCGCTCTTCGAGCAGCCGAATCTGCTGGCTGAGCGCCGGCTGCGCGATATGCAGGCGCTCGGCCGCGCGACTGAAGTTCAGTTCCTCAGCAAGAATGACGAAGCACTGCAGCGATCTGAAGTTCATGTTGACGTTCCTGGAAGACGGTGGCCTGCCGTGCGGGTACTGTGATTTTGGGAGGTTGTTGTCGGGCGCCTGCGAGGTAATGATGTCATACGCGTGGGCGCGTTTGACTCGCTAGATGGTTGACGGCCGGTTGGTGAGGTGATGCTGAGGTTCGAACGCCCGCGGTCCATGAATCGAACGCGGTAAGCCCCAGCGGCTGCCCTGCAAGACGCCACCCGCCATGCTCCACTGACTTTTACCGCCCGCGTTGCTGGTATAGCTCGAACCCTGATCGACGATGCCGAATAGCGTCACCGCGCTCTGCGCATGCACGGCGCTCGCTGCCAGACCAAGCACGCGAATGGGAATCAAACGGGTATATCGCACGCTTCTTCTCCATGATTCATCGCGGCCTCTTCGAACGATGCGTCCGAGGCCGCTGAGGTGATTGCGGCTCGTGTCGGCCGCGTCGGGATACGCGCCATCGGATGCAGGCATCGATGGTAGCGTTGCATTTCGGGATAAAAAGACACGGGAACTCGTTCCGCGGTGACGGGCAGGCAGGCAAATTCGCGCGTGGAGCGTCCGCTTCGCGCGTGACGCGAAGAATTTTCGCGGTCGTTGAAAGCAGCGCTGCCCTTGTTTGCTCGCCAATGGCGCTCAGTTCGCGCTTTCGAGCTCCGGCGCGCTGACCGCCCTGCTCCGCGGTCCTTTGATGCAGAAGTGCTGCGCCAGCGCTTCCGCGGTTCTTCGCCATTGCGCGGCGGGTCTCCTCCGTTCCCGAGCCGATATGCGGCGTCAGCACCAGTCGGCGATCGCCGATCAACGCCTCGGGAATGGCGGGTTCGTGCTCGAACACATCGAGGGCCGCGCCCGCGAGCTTGTCGGCGGCGAGCGCCGCGACAAGCGCCTGTTCATCGATCACCGGACTGCGTGCGATGTTCACGATGAACCCGTCGGGCCCGAGTGCGTTGACGACGCGCTTATCTATCAGATGATGCGTCGCGGCCATTAACGGGCACGCGAGAATTAGCATGTCGCAGTCGCGCGCGAGCCGGGCGACGTCATCGTACTAAGGAATATCGACGGCCTTGCGGCTCGGTCCGGAATACGCGAGCGTCGAGCCGAACGCCCTCAGGCGCTTCGCGATGGCCGAGCCGATGCCCGACGATGACGACCTTCATGCGCGAGACAGAGCGGCCAACGAACAAGCTGCGCCGATGACAGCCCCAAGCTGAAAGATGCCCGCCGCGCGCAGATCGACTTCCAGCGCGATATCGAACATCATCGACTTTCGGCTGTTCAAGGGGCGCAATTTCCTTGTTGGCACAATCTCGGTTTCGGTGGCCGGACCCGAGTCTGTCGCCTGCCAACAGGCTACTTCGTTTGTGGTGAACGCAGCGCGCTTGGATCGATGACCGGCTCGCCATTCGACACCGAGCGTGCCCTGAACTTCAGCGTTCTCGCGAACGTTCGCCCGATGATCGGGGTCAAGCCGCTGGAGCAGGCAGCAAACGCGTACCAGCGCATGCGCTCGGGCGACGTCAAGTTTCGCATGGTCCTGACGATGCAGCGCCCGGACATCTGAAGCCTACTACTGCCGCAAGTTTTGAGGTTGAAACTTAGTGGCGGCAAACAGCACACAAACCGCCACCGCCATCGGCACAAAGGTCAGGCGCAGCACCGAATCCCATCCGTATGCCGTCAAAAGACTGCCCGACAGGAAGGAGCCGACCGCCATCGTGCCGAAAACCAGGAAATCGTTGAACGACTGAACCTTGGCCTTCTCTTCGGGGCGATGGCATTCGAGAACAAGCGCAGAAGCACCAATGAAGCCGAAATTCCAGCCGACGCCGAGAAGAATGAGCGTCAGCCAGAAGTGAGGTATGTCGATTCCGTGCAAGCCCACTCCGGCGGACACGGCGATCAGCGCGAGCCCGGCCATGACAACGTTACGTGCGCCAAATCGCGAGATAAGTCGGCCAGTAATGAAGCCTGGTGCATACATCGCGATGACATGCCATTGAATGCCAAGGTTAGATGAAGTCTGCGGCAATCCACATAGTTGCATGGCAAGCGGCGCTGCCGTCATGAGAAAGTTCATGAGCAGGTAGGACACGACCGCGCAAAGGACCGCGACCAGAAACGAACGTTGACGCGCGATATCCTTTAGCGGCCGTCCCTTGGCGACGTCAACCGCCGATGGCATCGGAATGTGTACGCCCATCAGCACTAGGCCAGCGATTGCGGCAACCACGGCCTGCGCAAGAAACGTAGCAACAAACGTATGAGGCGGCCACACGTTCATTGTAAGCGTCACAAGTTGTGGTCCGATCACACCGGCAAAGACGCCGCCCGCCATGACGAAGGATAGCGCGCGCGCTTTCTTCTCGGCCGGAACGCAATCCGCCGCGGCGAACCGGAAAGAGAGCACGACAGCCGCATAGGCGCCGCCGAAAAACATTGCAGTGCAAAAGAGCCAAAATGAGCTAATCGCGATTGCGGCTGCAGCCAACAATCCCACCAGCACACCACACACTGTTCCAAGCAGGAACGCCGTTCGCCGCCCATGTCTCTGCGCAATTGCTCCCGCCGGCAGCGACAATGCCGCCATGCCGACCACAAATATGGTGATCGGAAGCGTTGCGAGCTCACGGTTCGGTGCGAGCATGTTGCCGATAATCGCGCCGGTCGCATAAACGACCGTCGAGTTCGCGCCTGCCAACGCCTGTGCAATAGTCAACCGGGCTACATTGCTCCGTGCGCTACCCGAGATCGACGCGGCGATATCCAAATCCGGACGCGCGGTATTCATGTCTGTCACTTCCTTGTTGTTCTCCTGATAGCTTCATAGATAACGCCGTTCGCTCCAGCGCAGCTTTAATTGACAACCTTACGACCCGTGGGCACGCCGAGTTCCTGCGCCAGTTCAAGGAAACCAGCGATATAGGCTATGTCCTCTTCCCCCTTTCGAACGCCAACGTGAATGCACTTGCGGATGCCTTCCGGGCCGAGCCTGACGGTTTGAACAGGCAGTCCCTCGCCCTCCTCAGCGACGAGCCAGTCCGGAAGAACAGCGACACCCCTGCCCGCCGCCACGAGTTGGAGCATAAGTTCTGTCTGTTCGGCGGTGCGGTGGTATCTTGGCTTGCAGTGCGCGGGAACGAGAAAACGCGTGAAAATGTCCAGTCTTTCTTTGCTGACCGGCACGGTGATGAGTTCCTCGCTCATCAGATCCTGCGGCATCACACGTTCAAGACTGGCGATCCGGTGCGAGCGGGGTACGACCAGCACTAGCTCGTAGTCGATGACCGGAGCGAATGTAATGTCCGCAACATCGATCGGATCGGGTGTGATGAGGAGGTCTATCTCGAATGCGAGGAGCGCTGCAACGCCATCGAAGCGAAATGCCGTACGCACATCGAAGTCCACGTCGGGCCATGCGGCGAGGTAGTGAGGCGTCAAGCGCGTGAGCCACTTCTGGCAAGGATGGCATTCCATGCCGATACGAAGCCCCCCGCGGCGACCTTCCGCGAAATTGGTGAGCGTTCGTTCTGCATGTTCCATCTGAGGGATCACCCGTTCCGCAAGGCCGAGCAGATATTCTCCGGCATGCGTGAATCGCAACCCGCGGCCGTTCTTCGTCCAGAGCTTGACGCCATGTCGTTCCTCGAACTTACGAACCATGTGCGACAGCGCCGACTGCGTCACGTTCAGTCGTTCAGCTGCTGCAGTGACACTGCCGAGCCGGTCGACTTCCATGACAATCGAAAGGTACTGGAGGTCTAGCATCTTGTTATCTCCTCAGCCCTCAAGGCCGGTCATTGCTCTTCGAGCGGGCCGGCATTAATCGTTCGTGTCCCTTCGCACCGAGCGTCCGCCCTTCTGACGCGTCAATGCGAAAGCCAGTAGCCCGAGTACCGGCCCGGGAACGAGAAGCCACGATGCATCAAGACCGATGCGCTCGAAAAGCGCGGTCGTCGCCGCAATTGAAACGACGGTCACCGCAAATCCAATCGAATTCTGAATGGCAAGCGCACTCCCCACCAGAATGGGTGGACACGCCCGGGCCGCGAGTGCAGAGAACTGCGGCGAATCCGCGACCACCGATGCACCCCAGACCGCCAAAAGAGCGACAAGCGCTTCGGGCGAAAGATAACGCCAGCCGAGCGCGAAGATAAGACAACAAAGACCCGATATGGCCAGCGCGCCCATCGCGACCTTCGCACTTCCCAATCGTCGGGAAAGAAGGCCGCCGATAAGCGATCCAATCGCCCCCATGCCGATTACCGCAAACGACATGGCTGGAACACCGAGCCCGGGGAAACGCGCCGTAATTGTAGAGTGCGAGATTAGAATCGGAACGACGGTCCAGAAGGTATAAAGTTCCCACATGTGACCAAAATACCCGAATGTCGCGGCCCGAAATCCACGAAGGCGGAAGGCGTCGAAAACCGTGGGTCGTAACTCGGTCTCCAACATGCGCGTGTTGTTCGATCGTGCACGCGCCGACGCATGTGGACCGTCTCCGAGCGCCCGAATCACGACCGCGCCGGCGACGGCAAGGATTGAGGAAGCAGAGATGATTAACTGCCACGGAAACGCCGCTCCCATCACGCGCATGGCATGCGGTAGGGCCGTACCCAGAACGAGCATTGCGACAAGTTGCGCCAGCGCCTGCCCCGTCCGATCGGGAGCCCAGCCGACGATCAGCTTCATCCCCATCGGATAAATTCCTGCAAGGCAGATCCCGACGCCGAAGCGAAACGCTGCGCCACTTACAAGGCTCGTCGAAAGCCACGCAAAGCCAAGATTGAATGCGGCGCCAGCGAGCGCGCTGCAGACAAATATCTTGCTGGCGTTAAAGCGGTCCGCCGCACCGCTCATCGAGATGACAAGGGTTCCAAGAATGAATCCAATCTGGACTGCGTTCGTTAGCCAGCCAATATCGGCGGCACTTGCTTGCCAGATTCGCATCAAGTCCGCAGCCGTACTGTTCGCGCTGAACCACAGTGCCGTGCCGAACAACTGTGCGATCGAGATCGATGCCACGGGTCCAATGCCATCGACCAGCAATCGCCGGAAAACTGTTGCCTTGATTGTTACGCTGGAATTCATTTCGTTTTCACGGCCACGGGCTCAGATACTGTAATGGACCACCGAATGCCTCAGCCGAAATCAGGCTGTCCCGCATCGCGCCGCGCATGCCAAACGACTTGATCAAGTGATTGCATTGCGTTCGTTCGCGCAACCCATGTTGCAAGATTGCGCGCATTTTGAGGCGGCCGCCAGAGGAGGTCGTCACTGTGGTGCAAGGTCAGCCGAAGAAAGCTCGTTGAGCCAAAGCAAGTCTCGGCGAGACGGACGACGATGCAAGCGCTTGTTGACAAGGTCGTGAGCCTTCCTTGAATCTCCGCTGCGCATCAGCGCAACCAGAAGCGTATCCTCGACAATCTCCCGCTGTGCGCCGCTCCCGCCGATACGCACGACCTCGCATGCTACCGGTTCGAGGATTTTTGCTGCAAGGCCGTACTGCTCTTCTGCAAAGGCAAGCGCGGCCCGACAGATTGCCGGCACCACCGGACCCGCAGGCAACTTGCCTTCCTCGATAAGCTGGTTCAGCGCATCGACTCGCTCCTCTACCGCGTCCTTATTGGACGTTGCTGCAGCAACGAGCGCCATATGAAAATCGGCGAAGGGGAAACCCGCATCCTTGAAGTACCCAGACGCGTATTGCGCCGCGTCGTCCCACATGCCTGCGGGGACCACATGACCATATGCCTGCATGCGCCACAGGAACGAGGACGTGTCGCTCACAATGTTGATGGGCGTGCCAAGGGACGACGACGGGGCGACGTGTTCATTGTAGATGCCGAGTGCGCGTTCCGTGTCGCCGCGCTCGAGGGCGATGAGCGCCCCGTGCCATGCGATGTGGCCATGCAGCACGCCATTCTTCGGGTATTCTGGCAGCCATCCGGAGATCACCGTCTGTGCCTCGTCATTCGCGCCGGACTCGTGCAGGACGTGGGCGACGGCATGCACCGCATTCACGTTGTGTCGGCGTAACTCAAGGGAGCGCTGGGTGAGCGCACGTCCTAGCTTCACATCGCCGTTCTCGCCGTGCGCCCATCCGCGGTACGTGAGGAACCACCAATCGTCCGCATCGAAATGCCGAGCATGACGCTCGCACAAGTTGAACGCGAGCTTGATTGTGATCGGCCATTCCTGAAAACGCCAGGAGGCCAAAGGCTCCAAGCGGCATTGAGAGAATGAGGATGTCGCGCGGCCACTTGTCGGCGTGCGCGAGCGCGCTGGCAAGCGCCTTCTGACCCTGACCATGGATAGCGTATGAAAGCGTCTGTACGTGACTACGCTCACGCTCGGTTCCATTGGAAGCGACCAACTCCGCCGCCTTCGAAATCTTGGTGCGCGCTTCGGCGAGCTGGGCGCTGACGGCATGCAACCTCGCCCGGGCAGCGTGAGCAAGAGCGAAGTTCGGATCGGCGGCGATCGCTTCATCCAATGCTTCGCCGGCGCCGGGCCACAGCGACAGAAGAAGGTTGAACGCCCGCGCGGTAGCGTTCGGCGGCAAACTGGGAGTCTGTCGAAAGCGGAAGGTCGTATCGGTCGGAACAGGTCATGCGCGGAAAACTCCAAAAATCCTAAGCGATCAATTCCAGCTGCGTTAGTGCTGAAGTACTGAAAGCCCAGTAAGGAAAACAAAAGATTGAATCGATTAACTGCGAGTGCAAGGTCTTGGAGGCCAACCGGACGAAGATGGGTACATTGGCCGCGTGACGCATGTGGTTGTCGTCCAACGTCGTCGGTTCGTACTCGCTTCCGACGTCGCACCTTGCCCGAGCTGGTCTCGCCTGTCAGCGCCGTGATGCCCCCGCTCACATAGTTAAGCGTCTTGATCAGCTCAAGCTGGCTCTTCTCGAATCCCATGTCCTTTGGCATCCCCTTGCGCAAAACGAGCCGATCGCGAAGCTCTGTGAGGCGCTTCACGCAGATCCCGCCGCCTCACAAGAGCCATCCGACTAAACGCTGCAGAACAGCGAGGAAGGCGATTCACCACGCTGGTCGGAGCGAGCCGCCCATCCGTCCAACGAGTTGCACGAGTCGGAGGGGCTTTAGGCCAACTGGTCCTTAACCTCACCAAGTTCGCCGTTCGCGCTTGTTTCAGACGCATCGTTACGAACGTAGAACCGGTAGGCGACATACACTACGGCCACCCAGACCGCAGACACAACGAGCGACATACGCATGTCCGGCAGGATGGCGATACCCACTAGGACCGCCCCAACGAAAAGCAGCGCGATGTAGTTGCTGTATGGATAAAACGGCATCTTGTACGAAAGCTTATCCACCTCTCCGTTGCGAATCTTCAACTTACGGAAACGCAGATGGCTGATTAGGATCGATCCCCATGCGCAGACCAGTGCGAACACCGTCACCGACGAGAAAAGTTCGAACGCCTGTTCAGGCATGAGATAGTTCAGCAGCACGCCGGCAAACATCGTCCCGAAAACCATCAAAATCGCCCGATGCGGCACCTTGCGTGAGTTCGTCACACCAAGAAAAGCGGGTGCGTTCTTCTGCAGCGAGAGGTTATAGAACGTGCGGCTGTTGGTGAACACGCTTGCATTCACGGCGGATAACACGGCCATGATCACCACCAAATTCATGATGCTCGCAGCTGCCGGGATACCAATCTTTGTGAACACCTGAACGAACGGGCTGCCCTTGGTCGTCAACGAAGTCCACGGGAACACCATCAGGAGCACTGCCATTGCGCCGACGTAGAAAATGAGCAAGCGCCAGAACGTCGCGTTGATAGCCTTGGGCATGACCGTCTTGACGTCCTTGGTCTCGCCTGCTGCCAGCCCGAGATTCTCGACGCCGCCAAAGGAGAAGGCGACCATGACGATTGCCAGAAACGTTCCCCCTGCGCCCTTCGCAAAGAAGCCGCCGTGGTCTACGAGATTGTGATAACCGATCGGCACGCCGTTGTTACCAATGCCAAACACAATCATCCCGGCGCCGAACGCGATCATCGCGACAATGGCAACCACCTTCACCAAAGCGAACCAGAACTCCGCCTCGCCGTAAATCTTGACGCCAATGACGTTGACGCAAAACATCACAGATACCGCGGCGCCGGCCGTGACCCAAATCGGTATGTGTGGGAACCAGAAATGAACGTAGTTTCCTAAAGCGTTCAGGTCCGCCGCGCTGGTTGCAAGCAGGAATATAAATGCATTCCAACCATTCAAGAAACCTACAAAACGGTGAATGTAGCGATTTGAATACGAAATGTAGGAACCCGATACCGGCTCCTCGACCGCCATCTCACCAAGCGCTCGCATGATGAAGTAGATAGCAATCGACGCCAGCAGAAAGACGAGAAGAATGGCTGGCCCGGCTGTCTTGATTGCCCACGAAGATCCGTAAAAAAGACCTGTCCCGATGGCGCCTCCGATAGCGATCATCTGGATGTGCCGATTCTTGAGGTCTCTTTTTAGATCCTCCTGCTCATATGTTTGCGTCTGAATGTTACTGCTCATGTCGCCTCCATTTATGGATTGATTTTGTTCTTTTAGGGTTAGGAAATCGATTAGTCCGACGCACGTAGCCGGGAACCCGCAGCGTGACGTCGCACCACTATTAGGTCCGTTCTGCCGCTCCTGGGCACAGATGTTTCTTGCTCACCGTGCGCCGCTATTTCGGGAACAGCAGTGTCGTCTTCAGCTCTTTGCTGCGCCGAATAAAAAACAAACAGCGTTTCTCGATGGGACGGCATATCCGTCACGCTTGCGTGTTTCTGAGATTAGGGCCTGCCTGCGCGACGGGGCAGTGAAGGCCGCAGCGTGCGCCGAGGAGACGGCCGCGCACCAGCGGCGCCAGTCCGATTTAGAGTTCGGCGAGAGCGTTGGTTAGACGGCGGATGGCCTCATCGATCGTGGCACGCGGGCACCCGAGATTTGCACGCATGTAACCGTGACCTTCCAGCCCGAACTTTTGCCCCTTGTCCAGCCACAAGCGGGCCTTGGTCAGCAAAAACGTGTTCAGTGCATCCGGGTCCATTCCAAGCCCGCGACAGTCCATCCAGGACAGGTAAAGAGAATCAGCCGGAAGCACTTCAACTCGGGAAGTCATGCTGTGAACCGCACTGCGAAAGTGAGCATGATTATCGCGAAGGTAAGGCAGGAGTTCCTCCAGCCACGGCTCGCCGTGTGCGTACGCCGCCTCCGCCGCCACCATCCCGAGCGTGTTCACTGACTGGTACATGTTCCTGTCGAATTGCCGGCGCAGTTCGTCGCGCAGGCGACGGTTCGGAACGAAGAGGTTCGCGCTTTGCAACCCAGGCAAATTAAAGGTCTTGCTTGGCGCAGTGCACGTGATGCTATTCTCAGCAAACTTGTTGCTAAGCGAAGCGAACGGCACGTGCTTCTTGTACGGGTTGATGATGAGGTCCTGGTGAATCTCGTCCGAAATAACCAATATGCCATGCCGCAAGCAGATTTCGCCCATCGCCTGCAGTTCGGCCTCGGTCCACACATTTCCTGTCGGGTTATGCGGATTGCTCAGAATGAAGAGCTTCGTGTTCGGCTTGATGGCTGCCTCGAACGACTTCTCGTTGAATCGATAGGCCATCCCGGCGCGCTCCAGAGGCGCCAGCGCCAACTGTCTCCCGTTCAGCAGCACGTCGTCATGGAAGTGCGCATAAACGGGAGGTTGAATCAGGACCGAGTCGCCTGGGGCCGAGAAAGCCTGGATAGCGTTCTTGAGCGCAGTAATGATGCCGCTGGACTGGAGCACCCATTCCGCGGACACGTCCCAGCCGAATCGCTTTGCTTGCCAACCGGTCACCGCCGCAACATAGCTATCCGTGGCGCCCCGCGAATATCCAAAAACGCCGAACTCGACTGCTTCATGAAGCGCGTCGACTACGGGTTGGGGTGTGCGGAAGTCCATGTCTGCGACCCACATGGGCAGCGGGTTTGCCGCAAACTCTTCTTGACTCAACAGCCGTTCCCCGAACGCCCACTTCAACGAGTTGGATTTCTTTCTGTCGGGCGCGTCATCGAAGATTGACTTGGCCTTCGCAGCGCAGGCGCCGTTGCCCGTCATTTCACGGTGAACTTTCACGATAGCTTCCATCTGCAATAGAACGGCACGCGAACGGCGTGACCTCGTATGCAACTAGACTAGCAGCGCGAAAATCAGACGAACAATGGTATGTTCTCACGGGGCAATGAGCGTAGCTCATGGATGCCGAAGCCCCGCCGGCCGGGAGTTTCCCCGAGAAATCGGACGGACAACGCGACTAGAAAGCGTGAGGCCATGTTGTACGGTGCGATGGTTGCGACCGCTGCCGTCTCGGTTCACGCCGTTTCAGGCTTTGACGAACGTCGCCTGAGCAAAGAAAGTGCAATTCAAACGTCCCGGTTCTGCGCCCAGCAGATTTGCAGCGCTAGGCGACTGCATGCGCGTGCGTGTGCACTCAAATTAGCGCTTACGGATCTTCTGCAAGAGCGCGCGGTGGACCGCATGTACATGCCGACGCTTGTTGAGTGGGATACGCGGTCAGCCCCGTCCTACCACGGCTTGAATCCGATGCCTCGAACGCCAACGAGCCGCTCCCATCAGTGGATGTGCGAACGAGCTCGGATCGGTCAATATGTGGCCCGGCCGCCGGTCAAGTCGAAGGTGAAACCGGTCGTGAAACTGCATTCGGGACCCGCAATCCAAGAGACCATCGCCGCCACCTCCTCAATCGTCACAAACCTTCCCATCGGGATCTTCGCCTTGATTGTGGAGATGAACTCGGGCGTCATCTGCTTCAGAAGCTCCGTGTCCGCCATCGTAGGCGCGATGCAATTCGCGAGCACACCCGAGCCCGCCAGTTCCTTTGCAATGGACTTTGTGTACGCGATAACGCCGCCTTTGGCGGCCGCATAAGCGCTGCCGCCGGGATTGCCTTCCTTGCCCGCGATGGAAGCAACGTTGACGATGCGTCCATACCCGCTCTCGCGCATCTGCGGTATAACTGTGCTGCAGCAGTAGAAGACCGACATCAAGTCGATCTCCAAGACTCGCTTCCACGCGTCCGAAGGGTACTCCCACGTCGGATGGATCGGTCCATTGATGCCCGCGTTATTGACAAGGATTTGAATGTGACCGGCCGCTTCCTTTGCCTGCGCGAAAGCCGTTTGCACGGAGCCTAAATCAGCCACATCAACCTGTTGTATTAAGAACGGCTCGAAACCGGCGTTCGCTGAGTCGAACCCGCGAAAGTCGAGATCCCAGAGGATCACCTTCTTGCCTTCCGCCGCCAGCCGTTTGGCGATGCCTAAGCCCAACCCGCGGGCGCCTCCAGTGACGATCGCCGTTTGACTCTTTTCAAATGCTTTGTCGCTCATGATGTTTCAGTTCGATAGCTAGCGTATTGAATGATGCGCCGGTGCGTCGACCGCTTAGTTGTTGAAAACTACCGGTAGACGCCCCAGTAGAAGTGTCAACAGCCATTCGGCCGTTTCGACGATAGCCTAGTCGCGGAACTTGACCCAGCGATACGACCAGATGCTTGTGAGACCACCGACAAGACAGAGACCGCCGAGCAACAGGGCGATAGGCATATACGAGCCTTGAGCGCGATTCACAAGCGCGGTGGCGATTAACGGCATGAAACCACCCGCAGCGCCGGCGAGAGCATAGCCGAAGCCCGCACCGCTATAACGTACTTTGGTATCAAACAGTCCGGCAAACCACACCGGCTGGACCGCAGTTGACATGTTGTGGCAAACATTGATGATGATGAAGAAGCCGACTGTGATCATCGGGATCGAACCCGTTTGCAGCGCGTGGAAAAAAGGTATCGCGCCTGCGGCTCCCGCAATGGACCCAATCAGATAAAACCAACGAATGCCGAAGCGGTCCGCGAGCTTCGCGAAGGTGGGAAGCGTTACCATCGCCAGCGCCATCGAAATCATCGACGCAATCATCACGTTGCCCGGAGGCGTTTTCGTGTAATTGGTGACATACGCGAGGGAGAAGGTGAACGAGAGGTAATAGGTGCTTTGGTCGAGCAATCGCATACCGATCACAGCGAGAATTTGTAGCGGATTCTTTCGCAGAACGATTCCGAGCGGCGCGCCTGCTTCAGCGTGTTGCTCTTGCACCTCTTGTTGGAATTCTGACGATTCCGGCACTGTTCGGCGAATCCAAAGCGCAATAGCGGCCAGGAAGATGCTGATGAGAAAAGGGATTCGCCAGCCCCATGCCATGAACTGATCGTGCGTCGTCAGCCTTTGGCAAGTGAAGAAAACGATGGTCCCAAGTAGCAGCCCAACGAACGAGCCTGTCTGCACGCCGGCCGAAAAGAAATTGCGACTCTTCTTGGGTGCACTTTCGACAGCCATCAACGCTGCGCCTCCCCATTCGCCGCCAACTGCGAAACCCTGAACTGCGCGGAGTGCGACAAGGAGAATAGGCGCCCATACACCAGCGGTAGCATAGGTGGGAAGCGCGCCGATGAGCGTACTTGCCAAACCCATGATGAGAACAGTCAGCACCAGCATATTGCGACGACCGATTTTGTCGCCAAAGTGACCGAAGACCGCACCGCCTACCGGGCGAAACAAGAAGCCGACCGCGAAGGTGCTGAATGCGATGAGCAGGCCGGTCGCTGGCTCGTTGGCGGGGAAAAACAGAGGGCTAAATACCGTCGCTGCCGCCGTTCCGTAAAGAAAGAAGTCATACCAATCGATAACGGCGCCGACGGAACTTGCAAGCGCTGCGCGCCGCGCACCTCCTGTGCTAGCCCGTTGTGTTGCTCTGTCGGCAGGTGAGAGGTTCGAAGACCTCTGCGCATCAAGGTTAATTGTCATCCTCAGTCCCTATCTCGCAATAAGCTTCTAAACAAACATTGGCTGCCGCGTCTCTTGTGCTGGCTTGGCCGAGTCGCAATTCCTCGACACGCTTGAGGAGATATTGACACAACTCCACGTTCTATGGAATAGTGTTCCACATAAAATGGAATTGTTTTCCATTCAGTGTTTACCCGCGTGCCGATGCGCATGCGCTCGTTGTGACTGTCGGCGCGTGCCCCTCAACCATGACTTTTTTCTGGACCACATAATGCGTGCGTGCTGTCGGAAAGCGCATTTGCGCCGCACATAAGCGTCCTGAACAGATACAGAAATGAACTCAAGTGAACAGATGGAATGCGACGTTTTGGTCGTCGGTTCCGGCGCGTCGGGACTGTCAGCCGCAGTGACGGCGGCGCATCACGGACTGAAAGTCATCGTTGTCGAGAAAGAGAACGTGTTCGGCGGCGCGACCGCGTGGTCAGGCGGATGGATGTGGGTGCCTGGCAACCCCCTCGCCAGGCGCGCGGGAATCAACGAAGACCCGCAGCAACCTCGCACTTACTTGAAAAATGAACTAGGGCGCAGGTACGAGCCCGAGCGGATCGACGCGTTTCTCGATAACTGCGGCCCGATGGTTACGTTCTTTGAAGAGAACACGTCGCTGCAGTTCGTAGATGGAAATGGTATCCCCGATGTGCACGGGAGCGTTAAAGGCGCCGCAACCGGCGGCCATCAGGTGATTGCAAAGCCATTCGATGCGCGCGAGGTCGGACCGCTACTCAAACGCCTACGCAAGACAATGCGTGAAACGTCATGGATGGGGATGCCTATCATGGCCGGAGCGGACCTGAGCGCGTTTCTAACGCTGACTCGGTCTTTCAAATCGTTCGTGCATGTCACCAAACGAGTGATGCGGCATACGTTCGATATGCTGCGGTACGGTCGAGCCATGCATTTGGTCAATGGGGTGGCGCTGATCGCCCGACTCGCGAAATCAGCACAGGATCTAGGCGTTGTCCTAATGGAGTCGGCACCTGTGACCCGACTCGTGTTCGACGGTGCCGCCGTCCGTGGTGCCGTTATCTCCACCACCCATGGCGAACGCACGATTCGCGCAAGCAGAGGCGTCGTGCTGGCAGCCGGTGGCTACCCGAATGACGTCGATCGACGAAGACTGACTTTCCCGCGGACACCAACGGGCAAAGAGCATCTGGCCTTGCCTCCGACTGGCTGCTCGGGAGACGGCATCCGACTCGGGGAGTCAGCCGGTGGAATGCTGGTCGATGATGTTGCATCACCGGCAGCGTGGGCCCCTGTCTCGAAAGTTGTACATGCCGATGGCACTGTTGGCCACTTCCCGCACATTATCGACCGAGGCAAGCCCGGCATCATCGGCGTGCTTTCGACCGGCAGGAGGTTCGTGAACGAAGCGGACGGCTATTACGATTACACCGCTGCCATGGTCGCATCGGCCCCGGAGGGCGAGGAAGTCGCATCGTGGCTGATATGCGACCACCGCTTCATTCGACGATACGGCCTCGGGTATGCACGGCCCTTTCCGTTGCCTATTGGGGCGCTCATTCGCAACGGCTACTTGAAACGCGGTTCGAGCATCAAGGAGCTGGCCATTCGTTGCGGCATTAATGCCGCCGAACTCGATGCAACCGTCTACCGGTTCAACACACACGCTCGCCGCGGAGATGATCCTGAGTTCTTGCGGGGTTCAACGCCATACAATCGCAAGAATGGTGACCCGTGGCACACCGGTCCCAATCCTTGCGTCGCGCCGATCGAGCAGGGACCTTTCTATGCGGTCAAAGTGCTGCCGGGCAGCTTTGGCACGTTCGCTGGACTCAAGACCAACGGCCACGCGCAGGTTTTGTCTTCCAACAATAGGCCCGTTGAAGGTCTCTATGCGGTAGGTACGGACATGGCGAGCGTGATGGGTGGCTTCTATCCATCGGGCGGCATCAACCTTGGCCCGGCAATGACATTCGGATACGTTGCTGGGCGCCATGCGGCGGGAGCGACGAAAGACGAATCGTATCGAGTAGGTGTCCCCGACGAAGCAATTTCACCCGTAAAGCTCCGGCCTAAGTCGGAAGCTCACTAGAGCCAAAGAGGGTCGTTTGTGTCCAGCTGCAACGGAGCATGGCCTCGCGTGTCCTTGCCGCCGGATCTCGAGTTGGATGTTCAAGGCGAGTGGTCTAGCCCGGCACGCCTTCTCTAACCGCGTCTGCCGCATTAACTGGGTTCGTCAACGCGGGGGAGCCCGGCACAAGTTTTCCGATCTCTTGCGCCGCCTCAAGTACCAACGGAGCAAGCTCGTGAAGGCGCGTCTCCGGCAGTCGAGAGACCGGTCCAGCAACGCTCACTACACCGATCGGTCGCCCAGTGTACGGATTGACGATTGTCGTCGCGATTGCCGACATCCAGTCGGTGAAAGTTTGAACGGCAACTGAATAGCCAAGGGTTCGAGCAGCTCGGACGCGGGAGAGCACATCCTCAACCGTTTGAGGTGCCTGAGGGCCGTAATCTTCTCGACGGCCCACACCCTGAGCCTCGATCACGGCAACTGCTTCCCTGTCCTCCATTTGCGATAACCACGTGTAGCCAGTGGCAGAGCATGAGAGCTGCGCGACCATTCCCATGTCAGGATCGTAGCGAAGTCCAGTGCGGGCACCCTGCGCGCGAGCGACCCAAGTGAGTTGGTTGCCGTCTGCAACAGCCAGTCGAACGAGTTCGCCTGTCTCATTCGCGAGCCGATTCAGCACTTGTTGAGCCGCGTCAACGTAGCCCGTAGACGCGAGATGTCGGAACGCCAGCACCTGAAGCTTAGTGGTCAGCACATAAACGCCACGATCTTGCTCTTGGCGGAGGTAGCCATGCTCGAAGAGCGAAGCGAGCAGCCGATGTGTGGCGCTACGAGGAATTCGCAGCGTGTCCGAAATAGCAGTTAAGGTCATCCCATTTGCGCTTCCCGAAAGGAGCTCCAAGATGGCCAGACCACGGTCAAGCAACCCTGAAAACCCCGGCTCTGGCGCTGTTGCATCGTTTTTCATTCATCCCCTCACGCGAATGGCTATCCGCCCACGAGTGTACCTTCAGCCGCTGTGGAATTTTGTTCCAAAACTCACGGAATTATGTTCCAATTTTGGGGGAAACCGCATTCTGAAGGGCTGCGTGCCCTTTTGAACGAACCTTGTTGTCGATTGCGACTGCTTCGCCGGAGCGGCTCGGTCATGATCTGCGACGCATGCCAAGATTGTTCGATTCGGACCTACTAGAAGGTGAGAGACATGAGACAAGAATTGAAGCAGATATCGCTAGCGAACCTCGCCATCGGACGTGTGCCGCAGGTCGATTTAGTTCGCGCCGCAGCGAATGCAGGGTTCGGTAAGGTCGGACTGCTCTTAATGACGGCGACGGATAAGCCGCTCGAACATGAAGTGTTAGGACGGCCAGAAGTAATCCGAGAAGTCAAGGCAGCGCTTGCTGACACTGGCGTGAAGGTTTTCGACGTAGAGGCGTTCGTACTCTGTCCTGAAACGGACATTGAGCGCTTCAAGCCTGCGCTAGCGTTAGGGGCGGAGTTCGGCGCGACTCACATCTCGACCATCGGCACCGCTGTGAGCGCAACGTCCTTCCTGTCGGACCAGCAGCGGGTCGAATTGTTTGGAAACCTCTGCGACGAAGCCGCGCGACACGGCTTATCAGTCGGGGTCGAGTTCATGCTCTACCGCGACATTCGAACATGGCGAGAGGCACTTGGGCTTGTCGAGGCGGCCGGCCGGTCAAACGCTGGTCTTATCATGGATATCCTGCACTTCTTCCGAGCCGGCAGCCAGCCGGAGGAAATTGGGCAAATCCCCGTCGAGCGACTCGCCTACGCCCAACTGAGCGACTGCGTCGGGGATGCTCCGTCACTGGAAGATCTGCCACAAGAAGCGCGCACGTCGCGATTCCACCTCGGTCATGGCGTTATCCCGATCAACACCATCCTCGATCAGCTTCCGGGCGATATTCAAATCGTTATTGAGACACCGGTGAAAGCAGAAGCTGACCTGTCCACGTTCGACCGTGCGACCTCGGTCGCTCGGCGAACGATTGAATTCTTCTCGTCCCGACAAAAAATTACGAGCCGATAGCCGTCCGATACTCTCGACGCGCGGCCCGAGCGGACACTTCTACTCCGGCATGGTTCAATCTCATGCCCGATACCTACGCAGAGGAGCTCACAGATACACGCGTTCGCCGGCGCGCTGAAGGCTCTTCTTCAAAATGAAGATGTCATCGAGGCAGCATCGCTGGGGCCTCCCTCCGAACGGACTGGAAGAAAGAAAGCACCGCGCGCGCTTGTGACGACGTCTCGCCGTCTAGCCGGCAGACGGTTCCGATATCCATCGACGGAACAAGTGCATCCAGGTTGCGACGACTAATGCGGTTGCCTTCTAGTGACCACTGACGAAAGACAAAGTCAGAAAGAATCGTCACCCCTTGACCTAGCGCTACAAAGCTCCGAATCGCCTCGATCGACTTGGTCTGCAAAATGACCCTCGGGGCAAGGCCGTACTGCCCCCAGTATCGATCGACTGTCTGCAGATGTTCATCCATGTCGAGCAACAGGTAGTCTTCGCGCGCTACATCGTCGAGCGTTACATTGGGCTTGGTTTGGAGGGGATGCTCTGGATGGGTCCATAACCGCCGTGGCGATCGAATGAGCGTTTCGTACTCGAGTGCTTCTAGGCGCGCTGTGTTCGATACCAACAGCAATCCGAAATCGAGCTCTCCGTTTGCGACAAGCCGTTCGATCTCGGCTCGGTCCCTCTCTACGAGGTTGACATTCAACCGCGCGAAGCGCTGACTCAAATTCAGCAGTAGTGGCGGCATCAGATAAGCGGATATTGAATCCGTCACGCCAATTGCCACGGAGCCAGCGAGGTCATTTGGCTCGGCGCGCGCTGCTGTCACTGCGCGGTCTAAAAATTCCACCCCCCCCTTCGCATGTCGCAAGAATCTTTCACCAGCCTCCGTTAGACGCACCCCTTTCGGATGGCGCGCTAACAGATCGACGCCGACAGCATCCTCCAAATTTTTGAGCGCGATCGTCATCGACGACTGTGTAACAGCACAAAGACTCGCAGAACGCGAGATCTGGCCGGTTTCTGCCACCGATAGGAAATACTCGATCTGCCGCAAAGTGAAATGCGTTTTCATTAACCACCGTTAGTTCGTCAGCTTGCTTTCCGGACGGCCCGGCCTCCATTGATTTTTTCAATGTCCCGCCATCCAAAGTATGAACTTGGCGATGCGCATTTGGCTACTTATGTTTCTGTCAACGCGAACCGTGTGGATCAACGATGGAAACCGCTGAAATAAAGGGATTTTGCACGCTGTGTCGTTCCCGGTGCGGCACTATGAACACCGTGTCCGGCAACAGGCTTATCAAGGTACGCGCCGACCGCTCGCATCCAACCGGCGCCGCTATGTGTATGAAGGGAAGAGCGGCACCGGAGCTAGTCGAGCATCCTGACCGAATCGTCTATCCAATGCGGAGGACGGCTCCCAAGGGTGCGGCAGATCCGCAGTGGCGAAGGATTACGTGGGATGAAGCGCTGGCTGAGGTTGCGATGAAGCTCGACGAGATCCGCCGCTCCAGCGGTGCCGAATCTGTCGTGTTCGGCGTTACCACACCAAGCGGAACGGCAATAAGCGACAGCATCGACTGGATCGAACGATTCGTGTGGTCGTTTGGAAGCCCGAACATGTGCCATGCGACCGAAATCTGCAACTGGCACAAAGATGTCGCGCACAAATTTACATTCGGCTGCGCGATGCCGACTGCGGACTACGAGAATGCCGATGTAATCGTGCTATGGGGAACCAATCCAGCAAACACTTGGTTAGCGCAGGCAGACGCGATCGCTAGAGGCCGCCGTCGTGGCGCGAAACTAATTGTCGTGGATCCAAGGCCCACGGAACTCGCACGAACTGCAGATTTGTGGTTACGTGTTAGACCCGGGACCGATGGAGCCCTCGCCTTGGGCATTGTCAATCGCATGCTTGGTTGCGGCGATTATGACCGACGCTTCGTCAGTGAGTGGACGAATGGTCCGTTACTTGTTCGCACAGACAATGGACGGTTTCTTCGCGAGAAGGATCTAGATCGCGCCGCGGTAACAAACCGTTATGCGATCTGGAATTCGACGGCAGGACGCATCGAGTTGATCGAGCCCACTCAACCGGGCCAAAGCCCCGACGCAGCTCTTGACGGTCTTTTTATAGTTGGTTTGGATGACGCCCTAGGACGACGCGAGACCGTCCCCTGCGAGCCCGCTTTCGCATGTTACGCGCGAGCAGCTGCAGGATGGACTGCTGATCGCGTCGAGACCGAGACCGGCGTTCCAGAGAACGATATCTTCCTTGCGGCGCGGCTGCTGAAATCCGGGCAACGCATTGCATACCATGCTTGGTCCGGCGTCGGCCAACACACCAACGCCTCTCAAACCGAACGGTCAATCGCCACGCTCTATGCCCTCACGGGTGCCTTTGATACCGTCGGATCTAACCGCGAGTTGACCACGCTCCCGACAAATCCGCTGTCCGACTTCGCACGTCTCCCCCCTGAGCAGCGGGACAAAGCGCTGGGACTGACGGACCGCCCGCTCGGGCCACCGGCACAGGGGTGGGTTACAGCTCGCGACGTTTATCATGCGATCGTCCACTCGGAGCCATATCGCGTTCGAGCACTGTTCGCCTTTGGTACTAACATGATCTTGACGCAGCCAGATTCAGCGGCTGCTGAAGTAGCTCTGCGCAGTCTTGAATTTCACGTTCACTGCGATTTATTCGAAACCCCTTCGGCGCGATACGCTGATATTTTTCTCCCGGTTAACACTCCGTGGGAACGGGAGGGCTTACGTTGTGGTTTCGAGATAAATGAACGTGCGGTCGAGCTGATCCAGCTCCGCCCACGTATGGTCGAGCCACGTGGTGAATCCCGCGCTGACTACGACATTGTCGTTGATCTGGCAACTCGTCTTGGAATGCGCGACGAGTTCTTTGGGGGAAGTGTCGAGGCGGGCTGGAATCACAAGCTGGCTCCGCTTAACCTAGACGTGCGGACGCTGCGGGAAAAGCCGGGCGGCATCTATCGGCACTTGGATCAGCGCGAGCGAAAGTACAGCGTCGAGTCCGACCAAGGTGCGAGAGGATTTGCAACGGAAACCGCGCGCGTTGAACTCTATTCAGAAAAGCTGTTGCGCTACGGCTATTCGCCGATCCCCTGTTACGTCGGCCCCACAGGAGGCACGGCGCACGCACACAAAGAACTTTATCCGTTCTGGCTAACTTCAATTAAAAGTGGCTACTTCTGTCATAGCCAACACCGTGGCATCGCGTCATTACGCAGGCGCGCGAAGTTTCCGGTGGTTGAACTGAGCGCTGATCTCGCAGCCGAAAAGCAGATCGTCGAGGGCGACTGGCTAGTCATCGCGACGGCCCACGGAACGGCTCGATTCGAAGCTCGCGTGTTGCACTCTCTCGCGCGAGAAGTATTGGTCGCGGAATATGGATGGTGGCAGGCATGTGACGCAGCTGGGCTAAAGGGCTGCCCGACGGATGGTCCGAGCAACAGCAATTTCAACGGCTTAGTTTCGAGTGCCGGCCAAGATCCGATCAGCGGCTCCTCTGCGCTCCGCTCCGTTGCTTGTAATGTGTCGATCGACCCCTGCTTCGACAAAGCGCGGCGCCATTGGAAAGGATGGCGCGATTTCGTTGTTGCCTCCATTACTGACGAGGCCGAGGGGGTTAAATCCTTCACCTTCAGCGCGAAGGATAACGGGCCACTACCGGACTTTTTGCCAGGTCAGCACCTCAGTATCGAGGTGTTGACGCTCGGTTCTAACGACACCACGCGTGCGTATTCGCTCGTGGGGCCATCGACACAGGGAGATCGACGCACGTACACGATTGCGGTTCGTCATCAAAGAGGCGTCACCGAAGAAGGCGTCGGATACGAAGGAACAATGTCATCGTATTTGCATCGGAGCCTCCGCACAGGGCAGACCGTCAGATTGCGCTCGCCGGACGGTAGCTTCGTGCTGCCGGTCATCTCGTCACGACCCGTCGTCATGTTTGCTGGAGGAATCGGCATCACGCCTTTCCTGTCATATCTTGAGTCGGTTGCACAATCCGATGCAGCGTCGCATGAAATGCGCTTGTTCTACGCAAATCGTCACCACCTGTCACATGCTTTCAAAGAGCGCATTGACGAACTCCGGGCAAGGGTCCCCAGCTTGACGGTAGTGAATTGCTACAGCGACCCCTTAGAGCCCAGTCCAAATCCGCAATGGTTGTACGGGCAGCATTTGAAGGCCGACGTTGTAACTCAGGACCTGATAGCGAGGCGGCCGTTATTTTATTTCTGCGGCCCTCCCCAGATGACTAAGACCATCTCGCAAGACTTGATTGCGCGGGGAGTTCCTAGCTTCGACATATTCAGCGAAACGTTTCGTTCTCCCCCAAACCTCAACCTGGATGCTAGTCAGCGATACAACGTCACGTTCCTCCGTTCGCGATCTTCAGCCGTATGGACACCCGAACGCGGCACGCTTCTATCGTTTGGAGAGAGCCTGGGCGTTTCGATGCCAAGTGGGTGTCGGGTTGGACAGTGCGAGAGCTGTTCGGTCGCAATATCGTCAGGCAGTGTATCCCATCTGCACGGTGACGGGCCTGAAGAAGAGAACAGTTGTTTCAGCTGTCAGGCGGTTCCCTCGTCCGACCTGATTCTCGATATTTAAATCGTATTGTGAATCACAACAGCCATATCGGCCTAAATCGTTTTTTTAAGGGGTGAGACGGAGTAGACATGGATAATCTCTCAACAACTTTGGAAGCCAAGTTGAATCCTCAGAATCATGGAGGGAGACTTGAACGATTGGCTGCGAGCGTGACTGGATGGTCGGAACGCTGGTTCCCCGACGCTTATATTTTCGCGGCGCTGGCCGTGATTGCGGTTGCAATAGGAGCGCTTTGTATAGGTGCCCCAATTCAGCGGGTCGGGGTCGCATTCGGGGATGGCTTCTGGACGCTGATTCCATTTACTATGCAAATGGCCATCGTCACTATCTCTGGCTATGTAGTCGCGGTGTCTCCTCCGGCTTCTCGAGCGATACGTCAGCTTGCATGTTTGCCAGGGAACGGGAAAACTGCAGTGGCATTCGTCGCGTTCGTCAGTATGGCCATGTCGTTCTTGAGTGCCTCGCTCAGCCTCGTCTTCAGCGCACTTCTGATACGGGCATTGGCCGCGCGAACAGAGCTGAAGATGGACTATCGGGCAGCGGGGGCAGCGGGTTACCTTGGACTTGGCGCGACCTGGGCGCTCGGCATCAGTTCGTCGGCATCGCAACTTCAAGCGAATCCGGACAGTTTGCCCAAAAATTTGCTGGCGATCACCGGTGTCATACCTTTTTCCGAGACCATCTTTCTGCCGCAATCGATGTTGATCGCAGCGGTGTTATTACTTATTTCGATCCTCATCGCGTATTTTTCAGCGCCGGACGGAAGCCGAGCGAAAACAGCGGCGGATTTCGGCATGAGCGTCAACGATTCTGACTTACAGTTGGGCCGTCCGTCGCGGCCTGGAGATTGGCTTGAGTACAGTCCCCTCGTCACGATCTTCGTCGTCGGGCTCGGCGCCATTTGGATGTGGCACGAATTTTCCGTCAAGAATCCCGTACTTGCTATCTCAAATCTAAACACATACAACCTCCTGTTCTTGCTCCTCGGAATGATCCTCAATTGGCGCCCTCGTCGCTTTCTCAACGCAGTGGTGAAGTCTGTACCGTCGGTTTCGGGGATATTGATTCAATTCCCGTTGTACGGCGGAATCGCCTATATGCTAACGAAGGCAGCCGCACCGGGGGGCTTGCCTTTGGCTGATCACCTTTCGAGTGTTTTTATTTCAGTTTCTTCGCAGAGCAGCTTTCCCGCCGTCGCGGGTGTCTACTCAGCGGTATTGGGCTTCTTTGTACCTTCAGGCGGCGGGAAGTGGATTATCGAGGCGCCATATGTGATGGAGGCAGCGAAGGCTCTACACGTGCACCTCGGCTGGGCGGTGACCTTGTATAACGCTGCTGAAGCGCTTCCCAACCTTATTAATCCGTTCTGGATGCTCCCTCTGCTGGGAGTCCTTGGAATCCGCGCTCGCGACATAGTCGGCTTTACCTTCGTACAGCTTCTCGTGCACGCACCCGTCGTTATCTTTCTGCTGTGGGCCCTCGCCGGCACTCTCACCTATCATCCACCAATAATGCCCTGATTCAACTCTGCTGCTGTGCCCGACCAGCATGAAAAACATTGCGGCAACGTTGATCGGGACCCATGCTTTTTTGGGCTTTGCTGAGCAGGAGGGATCCTGCTCGCCTGCTCGCCCTCCTGCCCCGGCAATTCTCGCGGCGGGTCAAGCTGCAGAACAGTTTCACTGCACCCCTGAAATCTCGAATCGGGAGGCATCCCGGGCATGTTGTCTTCGACTTACTCTGCGCCGCCTGTCGAACCCAGTCACTAGATTCGATCTCGTGCACTATGCGCCCTCAAGCGTTGGGTGCGGTCTATACCGGCGCCAGGACGCGTCTCGGGGTGGATGGTTAATGGTTACGACGGTCCGCTTTGGTATCGGTCCAGATTGCACAGATAGCTGATTATCAGCTCCGGTACATGTTGTAGTCGCGATTCCAAGCGTTCCGCAGATGCTAGGTCAACGCCCAGCACATAACTCAATGTGTAGCGGTTAGAGATGAAGTAAGACCCGAGGCCGGAGATGGAAACGTACAAGTCAACCCAGTCAACATCGGGGCGGAAAAGCCCTTGAGCCTTTCCTCGCTCTAGTATGTCTGCCAAGGCGCTCTTCAGCGGATTGAACATATCGAGAATGACCTTGGACTTGCGGATGTGCCGCGCCTTGTTCAAGTTCTCCGTTGCCAGCAGCAAAACGAAGTTGGGTTCCTCGATGAAGTGCTGGATGGTGTGCGTGACGAGCGCGCGCATATCATCCACTGGATTCTGGCCCTTCAGACCCAGCTCGTTCTGCCGGTCGCGCATCGCCGCATAGGCGCGCTCCATCACTTCGATGAACAAAGCTTCCTTGCTCTCGAAGTAGTGGTAGATAAGGTTCTTGCTGATCTTGCAGCGTTCCACGATTGCATCGACACGCGCACCGTCGAAGCCCTTTGTCGCAAATTCCTTTGTCGCCGTCACCAGAATCTTTTCCCGGGTTGCAGCGGCATCTCGAACTTTCGCTCGCTTCGCTGTTTTGACAGCGGTTTGGGCAGCTTCCATCTGCGGCATTCTCCTTGAAGACGGATGACACATCATATCCGATCTACTAACCAAGGAGTTAGTACCGTAAGACCAAAATCGCCGCCCGTCCTCTACAGGCATAGGGTTTTCCATGGCTGACAAAGATAATCTGCGCACCTATCTTACTGACTAGTTAGTTAGATAGGTGCGTTGACCTCGCCAAATCATCATGAACTGCGGGTCTTCGCGCGAATTTCTTCGGAGGAATGCGCATGGAGCAGGCTAGCAACGGCCTCGGTGTCCGCGTAGGTTGCGACATCGGAGGAACGTTCACCGACATCGTGATGGCGATGCCGGACGGGCGTTTGTTCGTCAACAAGACGTCGACCACACCTCACAACCTAGGCGAAGCCATTACAAGCGGGCTACAGCGTCTGATCGATCAGTCGGGCATTTCACCGGAGGACATCACGGAGATCGTGCATGGCACGACGACGGCATCGAACACTATCTTGCAGAAAGTGGGTGCCCGCGCCGGCCTGCTGACGACCTCAGGATTTCGCGACGTGCTCGAAATTGGTCGAATCCGCACCCCGACCATGTTCGATCTGAGTTGGCAGAAGCCAGAACCGCTGGTCACGCGACGTTATCGCCGTGGCATAGACGAGCGGATCGATGCGCAAGGCAACGTGATCAAAGCGCTGAACATCGACGAAGTTGTCCAAGTGGCAGGTGAGCTCGTCGATGAAGGCGTTGAAGCCATTGCGATCTGCTTCATCAACAGCTATATCAACCCGACGCACGAGCGCATGGCGAAAGAAGCGCTGGAGCAGGCGTTTCCGCATCTGCTGGTCACAATGTCCTGCGACGTTTTACCCGAAATCAAGGAATACGAGCGAACGAGCACCACCGTCGTCAACGCATACATCCTGCCGGCAATGAGAACGTATCTGCGCCGTCTTCGAAGCGATCTCAGCGAAATGGGCGTGCGCGCGTCGTTGCAAGTGATGGCATCGAACGGCGGCATGATGGGCGTCGGCAGCGCGAGCGAAAAGCCGGTCTTTGCTGTCGCGTCGGGTCCGGCTGGCGGCGTTGCCGGGGCCGCACGAATAGGCGCGCAAACTGGCGGCAACGACCTCATCGTATTTGACATGGGTGGCACGACCGCAAAGGCTTCGATCATTACCGGCGGCACGCCTTCGCTCACCAACGAATATGAATTCCGCGATGGCATCAGTGCACCGAGCCGTTTCGTCAAAGGCGGTGGCTACGTGCTGAAGGTTCCGGCAATCGACATCGCCGAAGTTGGCGCCGGCGGCGGCTCGCTCGCGTGGATCGACGCAGGCAATCTGCTTTGCGTCGGACCCGAATCCGCCGGTGCTGACCCCGGCCCGGCGTGTTATGGACGCGGCAACGAGCGTCCGACAGTCACGGACGCGAACATGGTGCTGGGTTACCTCAATCAGCAAGCATTGGCTGGAGGAAGCCTGCTGGTAGACCCGGCGCGTTCCCGGCAGGCGGTGGACGAACACATCGGTGCGCTTCTCGGGCTCGATACAGTCGCCGCTGCACACGGTATCCGGCACGTCGCCAATGTGAGTATGGCCCGCGCGCTACGCGCCGTCACCGTCGAACGTGGGCGCGATCCGCGCGACATGACCATGATTGCGTTTGGTGGCGGCGGTCCGTTGCATGCGGTCGATGTTGCCCGTCTGCTCGGTATCCGCCAGGTGATCGCCCCGGTCATGGCCGGCGTGTTCTGCTCCGCCGGGATGTTGTGTGCGGATGCGGAGCACAACTTCGTGAAGGCTATCCTGCGGCCACTTGCCGACTGCGATTTGCAAGAATTGACAGCGGTCATTGATACCCTGAGGGAACAAGGCCTCCGGATTCTCGCTGAAGAAGGCTATCCGAAAGAGACGGTAGACACGGCGGTCAGTTTCGACCTGCGGTACCTCGGCCAGAGTTCGGAGCTCACGATCCCGGTGGTAGGCGCAGACCACGCGGGCGCTCTCGGCGCGACGCTCGTAGCAAAAGTCGCTAACGACTTCGGCCACGCCTATGAGCAGACCTTCGGATATCGCAACGACGAACCCCTCGAACTGGTGAATGTGCGTCTTTCGGCCTATGGACGTAGCGAGAACCGCATGAACTTCGACGCAATCCGCGTTGACTCAAGCGCACTTCGCGGCGTCACAGGGACCCGCGAGGTCAGTTTTTCCCGTGACGAGCCGCCCATCGAGACTCAACTGGTCGCTCGCGGATCCATCGACGGCCATGTGTTGGATGGCCCGCTCATCATCGAATCGTATGACACCACCATTGTCGTACCGCCTCACACCACCGTACACGCCGACCGCGTCGGCAACATCATCATCGATATTCTCGACTTACCCAAGGAGAGCGCATGAGCACCGACTTCGATCCTGTCACCTTCGCGGTGGTCAAGAATGCAATGGATTCCATCGTGGACGAAGTGGCTTACACGGTGATCCGCACCGCGCGCTCCGAAATCGTGAAAGACGTGATGGACTACTCCGCGGCCATTTGCGACCGTCACGGCCAAATGATTGCGCAGGCGAAGACCATCGCGCTTCATTTGGGCGCAATTCCCGAAGCCATGGCCGCCGTACAGCAACGGTATGGCAGCGACATCAAGCCCGGTGATGCCATTGTCGTGAACGACCCGTATCAGGGGGGCATGCACCTTCCGGACATCTTCATGTTCGTGCCCTTCTTCTACAAGGAGGAACTTGAGGGGTACTGCGTCGTTATCTGTCACCACACGGATGTCGGCGGTCGCGTGCCCGGCTCCAACGCCAGCGACTCGACGGAAATCTATCAGGAAGGCTTGCGTATTCCCGTCCTGAAACTTTACGAAGCGGGCCAGGTGAATGACACACTTTCACGCATCATCGCTCAGAACGTTCGGGTACCCGACCGTGTGCTCGGCGATCTCAAGGCGCAATACGCAGCGAGTCAAGTCGGCGTGCGTGAGCTGACCGCGCTCTTCGAGCGCTACGGACGGCATCCGGCTCGAATGTATCTGGGCGAGCTGCTCGACTATGCGGAGCGCTTGACGCGCGCTGAGATTCGCACGTGGCCAAAGGGCACCTTTTACTTCAAGGACTACATTGACGACGATGGCTTGTCTCCCGACCCGATTCCCATTCAGGTCGCGCTGACGGTACACGACGATCATGTCACGGCCGACTACACGGGCTCGTCGCCGCAAGTTCGCGCCGCGATCAATTCGACACTGTCGTACACCAAGTCTTGCACCTACCTGAGCGTGCGCTGTGCGCTTAAGGGTGACGTGCCGAATAACGCCGGTGTATTCAGGTGTATCGACGTGAAAGTACCGGAAGGGTCGGTGCTCAATCCGCTTTCGCCAGCAGCGGTAGCCGCCCGTGCGCTTACGGGGTATCGGGTATTCGATGCCATGCTCGGTGCGCTCGCACAAGTCGTTTCCGATCGGATCCCCGCCGCCGGCGAGGGCGGAAACACCGTGGTCTGCCTCTCGGGCAAGAGCGACGCTGGCAAGCCCTACATCATCGTCAACATGATCTGTGGCGCGTGGGGCGGCCGTCCGGCGAGCGATGGAATCGAAGCGATTACGAATGCGTCTCAAAACCTTTCTAACACCCCGGTTGAAACGCTCGAGTCACAGCATCCGGTCCGGGTGGAAGCGTATGAGCTAGTTGAGGATTCCTGTGGCGCAGGTGAATATCGCGGCGGCCTGGGCATTCGCAGAAGCTACCGAGTCCTAGCCTCGGATACGCTGCTCCAGTTGCGTGCGGACCGCATGAAGTTTGCGCCTTACGGGCTGGCCGGCGGGAAAGCGGCCCGAACCGCGCAGAACCTGCTTGAACATGAGAACACTTTGACGGAATTGCCGAGCAAGGTGGGCATCACCATCGACCGAAACGATCTGGTGACGCACGTCCAGCCGGGCGGAGGCGGTTTCGGCAACCCGCTTGCCCGCGATCTCGATCGGATTCGCAAAGACGTCTGGGACCACAAGTTGAGCGCGGGCTATGTGCGTGAGCACTATCACGCCGTCGTGGATGCTCGTACCGGGGAGATCGATGTGGGAGCGACCGCCACGTTACGAGAGGGTCGTGTTGCACAGGCGGCCTGAGACGCTTGTAACGGCAGTTCATTAAATACAACTCCCCAAGACAGTGAGGACGTTGGAATGTGTAAATTCGTGTTTGCGCGGATGCGGCGAGCGTTGATAGGCGCACTGGCTGCATCCCTGCTCCTTGGCGGTGAAGCTGCACGCGCAGCCGATCAAAAGCTGATCGTGCGAATGGACTTTTCGGCTTGGGGCATGCATGCCGCCATGCATCTTGCCAAGCAAAAAGGATGGTTCGCGCAAGAGGGGCTCGACGTCGTGATCCAAGACGGCACTGGCACGATCAACACATTGCAACTCCTCGCTGCAGGACAGGTCGATGTGGGACAGGTGCAACTCGGCACGATGGCAGTCGCCAAAGAGCGCGGGCTGAACCTGATCTCGATTGCCGGGTTCGCAAGAAAAGGCGATCTTGCAGTACTTGTCGATGCAAAGCTCCCCTTGAAATCGGCGCGTGAACTCGCAGGCACCAAGCTGGCGTGCTTCACGACAAGTCCTTGGGTACCGTTCATCGATCCTTTCTTCAACGCAAACAAGGTCTCCAAGAGCCAGGCTGACGTGGTCATGGTGTCGCCCTCAGCGATGCTGTCAACCTATGCGTCCGGCAACAGTGATGGCTTCATGGCTCAGGCGCCGTTCGGCGAGCC
Source organism: Caballeronia sp. LZ019 (assembly GCF_031450825.1). Classification (NCBI taxonomy): domain Bacteria; kingdom Pseudomonadati; phylum Pseudomonadota; class Betaproteobacteria; order Burkholderiales; family Burkholderiaceae; genus Caballeronia; species Caballeronia sp. LZ019. The sequence continues at coordinate 246,587 of NZ_JARTVZ010000004.1, forward strand.
GATGGTGCAAAAAGTACGTCCAGCCAAGTCCTTCCTGCTGTCCGACAGCGGGTTCGAGTTTCCCAGCTATGGGCTCGTGACCACACCCTCACGGCTGTCTGAGAAGGAAAGCGCAATCAAGAAGCTGGTGCAGATCGAAGTCCGAGCATGGAAGTACATCTACGATGGGCATGAGGCTGAGGCAGTTGCAGCCATTCAAGCGCAGCGCCCGAATGCTCGACTCGACGGAAAAATCCTGACCGATCAGATCAACGCCTACAAACCGTTCTTCGCCAGCCCGACACAACCGGATTTGCCGATCGGCATGCAAGCCGACAGCGACTGGGATGTCGCCATCAAGTCGATGGAAAAGATCGGTGTGATCAAGCCCGGTCACAAGCCGGCCGACTACTACACCAATGCGCTCGTCGCCAACTGAAAACGGAGGGAGCATGTCGGATTTTCTCAGTCTCGGAGAGATCAACAAGGTCTATCGCTCTAAGCGAGACCCCGTATATGCGCTAAAGGACGTCACTCTCGAGATCCCGGAAGGCGAGTTCGTGAGTATTGTTGGACCAAGTGGATGCGGCAAGAGCACATTGCTCAAGTGCGTGGCCGGTCTCGAAACGATCTCCAGCGGCCGCCTCACCTTACAAGGCGATCCGATCGACGGTCCGCCGGCAAATATGGGTATGGTGTTCCAGCGCGACTTGCTGCTCGACTGGCGCACAATTCTGGACAATGTCCTCATTGCCGCGGAGTTTCACGGGCTCGAACGGAAGGCTTTCGAGGAACGAGCCCGGTCGGTCCTGAACTTGTTCGGCCTAAGCGCCTTCGCGAATCGCTTTCCGTGGGAGCTGTCTGGCGGCATGCGTCAGCGAGCGGCAATCTGCCGTGCCCTCCTCGTCGATCCCAAGTTGCTTCTGATGGACGAGCCCTTTGGCGCGCTTGACCCCTTCACGCGCGATGAATTGAACGTAGAACTGCAACGCACGTGGCTCAGCACAGGCAAGACGGTGCTGTTCATCACCCACTCAATCTCCGAAGCCGTCTATCTTGCCGATCGGGTGGTCGTCATGTCGCGCAACCCCGGCGGTGTTGCGGCCGTGATTCCGATTGAACTCGAGCGCCCGCGAGGTCTGGCCATTCGGGAGACTGCAGCGTTCGCCGACTACGTTGCGCAAATCAATCAAATTTTCCGCGATCTCGGCATCTACAAAGGGTGATGCAATGAAACACATTTATAAGCAAGTTGCGCACGGCAAACATGCCTTGATTGCGGCCTTTGTGATCATCGCAGTGTGGGAGATAGCCGTTCGTGCGCTAGGCATCCGCGAGTTCCTCCTGCCCATGCCGAGTCGCATCGTCGAGACGTTCTTGACCCAACCGGCCTACCTTCTTCGCGAGAGTCTCGATACGCTCGTAACCACGCTCGGCGGATTTGCGGCAGCCGTCGTGCTGGGCGTCGCCGCAGCCATCGGCATCGTCTCGTCGAAGCTACTTGAGCGCACACTATATGCGCTTATTGTTGCCCTGAACGCGGTGCCGAAAGTCGCGCTGGCACCGCTGTTCGTAATCTGGATGGGAACAGGGTCTGCTCCGAAAATCACAATCGCGATGCTGATCGCCATCTTCCCGATCCTCATCGATACCGTGCTTGGCCTGAAGTCGATCGACCCCGAAATGCTCAATATGGCGAGAGCAAATCAGGCGCCGCGCAGCCAGGTGCTATGGAAGATCCGCTTCCCGAACGCCTTGCCCAGCATTTTCGCCGGAATGAAGGTGGGCGTCTCATTCGCACTGGTCGGTACAATCGTCGGAGAGTTCGTCGCCGGCGAGGCGGGCCTGGGACACGTGATTCTCGTCGCGCAGGGCAGCTTCGACACTCCGACCGTATTTGTTGCGCTCGTGCTGCTCGGCGTCCTCGGGGTAGTGCTGTTCAAAACGCTCGAGTTCGCGGAAGCGTCCTTGATCCCGTGGCATGCATCGCATCGACACGCGACGTCGGAAAAAAACGCGGCGTCAATGGCCGACCCGCGAACGCTTTCCATCGCGGACGCCAATCAATGAATCAATGAAGTTCTCCTAGAGGTCACGGACGCAACTCGCGCAGAGATTTGCGGCGCGAGCAGGTGGACCACGAAGGTGCGTGCTTCCGAACTGATGAAGCTGCTAGACCCCCTTGTGCCTTAGCGTCGCTTTGCGCCGCTCATCCCTGGAGCTCGTCCCAAGGCGGCAAATCAGGGATTCCCGGTCTAGGAGATGTGCTCACAAGAAGGTGATGTCGTGCGGTGAGCGGAGAACTACAAACACGCCGACTGCGATCGTGCACGCGGATACTTGCCTTGCCCACTGCTGCGGCCACCGACATTTTCCAACGGCTGCTATTTGGCTCGCGCCGTCAGAAGCCACTTCTGACGGCGGGTCACCGAAACGTCGGTTCCGAAAAGATCAGATGCCTTAGGTGAGTCGATATACCTTCTTAGCAGTGCCTTGAAACAACGCTTTTCGCTCCGACGCACTGGCGTGTTCGGTGAGACGCTTGAAGGCGTTCCATCCATTGTTGAATGGATACGATCCATTGTCAACGGGAAAGTTGCTCTCGAACATGCAACGTTCAGCGCCGAACGTTTCGATGCATGTCAGCATCCATGGCTTCCATATCTCTGCCAACTGCACGGAAGACGGAGGACGCTCGCCTTTCTCGAAATTGAAGCCGTTGATGCGCATGCCGAGTCCACCGACTTTCACATAAACATTGGGCAGTTGGGCCAGCTCACGCATCGAGCTCGACCATCTGTCGAACACTTCCTTGCTCTTATCCTCGTAGCTTGCGATGCGTACAATGCCGCCGCAGTGATTGATGATTACCGGAATGTCCGGATTCGACTTGGCCAGATCGAACAGTTCCGGTAACTGCGGGAAGAACAACCACGCGTCGTACGATAGGTGAAGCGGCGCGAGCTGTGCAACGCCCGCGCGGTACTGGGGGTCGAGCAGAAGTCCACGCGGACCGGCGGACAACGGGTTCATTAAGCTCGAGTCAGCATCCCAGGTGACCAGGTGGCGCACACCGCGAAAGCGACCGTCTCCTGCCTCGAGCTCCGCCTCGAACACCTCGCGCACGGCCGCCCCTCGGCGAAGATCCGCATACCCCACCATTGCTTTGGCTACCTGCGGCTTTCCTGCTTGCAACGGCTTGGTCACATTCGCAACGTATTCGACTTCTCCAACCGGATGCAATTCTTCGGGTCCAGTCTTTCGATAGCGCGTCAGTGCCTGCATGTAGACAGACGCCGTTATATTGTGACCTGAGCGCGCGTCTTCGAGATACTCATCAAGCAGATACGTCCAGCCCGGACGCTCGTAGAAGTGATGGTGAGCATCAATGATCGGCAATTCCGGCTCGAGCGCCGCTTCGGTGCCGGACGCAAGCCATTCTGCCCGAACCGGTAGATAGTTGCTGCTTGTGCTCATGGCGTGCTTCTCCTCAGCAAACGCTCGCGTGACACTCAGTGTTGGAACCAGCATCGATGCTGCTGCCGCGCGAAGTAACTGGCGACGCTGTGATGAATGCGCCGTTTTCATGCGTGCTCGCCCTTGTTGAAGGCAAACAGCGAGAGCGTCAGCGCAGTCGTAATCACGAGCACGACCGACAAGCCGAGCAGGCCTGCGGTGAAGGTCCCAAAGCTGTCCTTCAGGTAGCCCACGAGGTACGGGCCGGCGAAGCCGCCAAGTGCGCCAATCGAGTTAATCAGTGCCAGTCCGCCCGCTGCAGCCTGCCCCGAAAGAAATCTTGCAGGCAACGTGTAGAAGATGGTGCGGCCTGCGATGGTGCCGATGAGCGCCAAGGTAATTCCCGTCATCGCAGGAACCAGCTGCTGGAAGTAAGTCGACACGCCAAGCGCGATCGCACCGATGAACAACCCCGCAGCAAGGTTTGCAATGTGCCCGCCTCGGCGGTCCACTCGCTTGGCCCACCACAGAAGGGCGATGGTCGCGAAGAAGTACGGAACCGCCGACACCCAGCCGGTCTGCGTCACGCTCATTCCGTGGGCCTTGAGCATCTGCGGCAGCCAGATACCGATGCCGTAGGAGCCCATCGTGAAGCCGAACGAAATCATCGCGAGGATGTACATGCGAACGTCTTTCAACGCAGCGCCGAAATCCTTCTTCTTTTGACTCGACGAGCCTTCGCGATCGAATGCGGTCTGAAGGGCCTGACGCTCCTCAGGTGAAAGCCACTTGGCGTCCGCCGGCTTGTCGGCGAGCAGCTTCAAGACGAGGAATCCGAGCAAACAGGCGGGCAAGCCCTCGACGATAAACATCCATTTCCATCCCGCCAGGCCGAGTATGCCGTCCATCTTCAGAAGCCACGTGGATAGAGGACCGCCGACAAGCGATGAGAGCGGCGTAGACACAGTGAACCATGCGAGCACCCGGGTGCGGTAGGTGACCGGAAACCAAACTGCCAGAAAGAAAATCACGCCTGGGAAAAAGCCTGCTTCCCCAATCCCGAGCAACAGCCGAATGGCATAGAAGCTGTTCGGCCCTACCGCAAGCGCGGTCGCTGCCGCAAAGAACCCCCAAGTGATCATGATACGAGCGAGCCAGCGTCGTGCGCCGAAGCGGTAAAGAGCGAGATTACTCGGGACTTCGCACAGGCAGTACCCGGCAAACATGATCCCGGCGCCCCACCCGAACTGCGTGGCGCTCAGGCCAAGGTCGCGATTCATGGTCAGCGCCGCGAAGCCAACGCTTGTGCGGTCGAGGTAGTTGAAGAAGTACGCCAGCGCAAGAAGCGGAATAAAGCGCCAGGCCGCCTTCCTCACTGCCTGTTGTTCAAGCGTCGAATCGACGGGGTCTTGCGCCGCCATGTTCGAGGAAATGGATGTCATGTCTTGTCTCCAGGCGAAGCACTAGCCCGCACGCTCCTGTTAGGCTCGTGCCATCGAGTGCTTCTTTGTATGCTTTTGGGCTTCAGGCGCTTGCGAGTTCGTTTGCTGATGGATCAGACGTACCGCCCGGCCGCCCGTCCTGGAACCACACCACCCCCGCATCGAACAGCTGCCTCAGGTCCTCGGATGTGTATCCCAGCTGCTGAAGAAGCGAGCGAGTGTCCTGGCCTAACGAAGGGGGCGCGGCACGCAATGGCGGTCGGTGGCCGTTCAAAGTCAACGGAAGCAATGCCGTCTTGGTCACAACCGGCTGCCCTGCTCCGCTCGCATCCGCCGGCAGCGTGACCTCGGCGAGTCCGCCGGTTGCCAGCAGATGCGGATCGTCGAAAAGCTCCTGGGGCTTTGTAATCGGCGCATACGGCAAACCGCAGCGTTCAAACACCGCGCTGATCTCGGCGGCCGTGAACTGCTCCATGTGTTCGCGCAGCTGAGGCATCAACCAGTCGCGCGCTTGTACGCGCTGGTTGTTCGTGGCGATGCGTTCGTCGGTCTTGAGCGCCTGGAGACCGAACGCATCACAGAACAATGACCACTGCGTGTCTGAGACGACCGCCAGAAAAATCTGCTCGCCGTTCTTGACAGAAAACACGTCATAAACGGCCCACGCGGAGATTCGGCTGGGCATGGGTGCCGCAGCCTTGCCCGTGACAGCAAACTGCATCATGTGCTGCGCGACGAGGAACACGTTGTTCTCGAACAAGGCGCTCTGCACTTCCTGACCGCGGCCGGTGCGCTCCCGTTGTGCGAGCGCCGCCATCGCGCCAATCGCACCGAACATGCCGCCCATGATGTCATTGACGCTCGTTCCGGCGCGCAGGGGCCGCCCTTCAGGCCCGGTCATGTATGCAAGTCCGCCCATCATCTGGACGACCTCGTCGAGCGCAGTCCGATGATCGTAGGGGCCGGGCAGGAAGCCCTTATGGGACACGTAGACTAAGCGCGGGTTGAGCTTAGAGAGCGCGGAATAGCCCAGCCCGAGCTTATCCATCGTGCCGCTCTTGAAGTTTTCGCTAAAGACATCAGCACCGGCAAGCAGTTTGTGCACGATCTCGATACCGCGGGAATCCTTGACATCCACGGCCAAGCTCTTCTTGTTGCGATTGAACGTGCTGAAGAACCCCGCACCTGAGCCGCGAAGGTTTCGTGTGCTATCGCCCGTGATGGGTTCGATCTTGATCACTTCCGCGCCGAGATCGGCCAGGACCATTCCGCATGTCGGCCCCATCACCATGTGCGTCATCTCAATGACCTTCAGGCCGGTGTATGGCAACGATTGATTTGCCTGCACTTCATTCATTGCGCCGCTCCCAATAAACAGCCTTCCGGTTGAGGCGCGCTTGGTGCACGCCCGTCTGCATACGCGAAACCTTTGGGTAACCCTGCGTCCTGCACGTGACCATAAAGTGCCTCGCCTGGCAGAGCCTCAGCGAGAATCGCTCGAGCTGCGATCAGCTTGTCGATGTCAACACCTGTGTCATAGCCCATTGCTTCGAGCAGAAAGGCCAGATCCTCTGTCACGATGTTTCCAGTGGCGCCCGGCGCATAGGGACAGCCGCCCAAGCCGGCCTGGCTGGAATCAATTGTCGTCACCCCGGCGTCGAGCGCGGCGATCACGTTGGCAAGACCTTGACCACGCGTGTTATGAAAGTGCGCCCCGCCGGCCTTCTCTCCGAACTCAGACTTGAGGCGGCGGAACATTCGCCGAACCTGCACCGGGTTCGCGTAGCCGCTGGTGTCAGAGAGGCCGATTTCGTCGACGCCGCTTTCGGCCATCGCCAAGCACATGCTCATGGTTTGGTCGTCGGTGACCGTGCCCGCGATCGTGCAGCCGAACGCGACGGACACACCCGCCTCAATCTGAACATGCGGGAACTGCTCGTTGCGCAAAGCGACGATCTTGCGCACCTCCTCGATCACTTGCTCGGTCGTTTTCCGGATATTGGCCATCGAGTGCTCGTTCGTGACGGAAACGGGCAGCGTCACCTTGTGCACGCCAGCTTCAAACGCGCTCTGTGATCCGCGCAGATTCGGTGCGAGAACGGCGACGTGCAAACCAGGGATTGCCAGCGCGTGTGCCACGACTTCACGAATATCGGCCATCTGCGGCAAGAGCTTGGGTGGAACAAATGACCCGACTTCGATTTCCTTCAATCCGGCTTCTGCAAGCGCGGAAATCCACCGCAACTTGGCCGCCGTCGGCATGACCGTCTTGATGCTCTGCAGGCCATCCCGCGGTCCGACCTCGCTGATTAGCACCGTACTATTCGACATGGATGTGCTCCGTTGTTCTGTCTGACAGACCTTGATTCTGTTGAAGAGAACTATAGATCGATGTCATCGCAACGAAAAGCGGGGTTAACCCCGTTTTTTCAGAACTTGAGTTCTACTGTGTAGAACAGTACGATGGAGGTATTCTAGGGAGAGACGCCATGCCAAAGACAGCCATCACTACCGGGAGCAACGGCCACACGGAAGTTCAAGACTCGAGTGGGGTCGCTGTTCTCGATCGCGCCTTCGCGATACTGGCCGCTTTCGGTCCCAGCGACCACTGCTTGACGCTGACTGAACTGTCACGCCGCACCGATCTGTACAAAAGCACCGTTCTGCGCCTACTGGGAGCGTTGGAACACGGAGGATTCATCCGAAAACTAAACGATGGGCAATATGGAATCGGTCATCAGCCGTTACGTCTTGCGACGCTTTATCAGCGCTCCTTTCAGATAGGCCCAGTCGTCGAGCCGCTGCTCCAGCAGTTGAGCCGAGACATTGGCGAGACCGCATCTTTTTATGTGCGCCAAGGCGATCACCGCCTAGTGCTGTATCGCGTTGAGCCCTCTCGAAGCGTTCGGGTCTCGATTCGTATCGGCGAAGAGTTTGCAATCGATAAAGGCGCTTCCGGCAAAGTACTGCTGGCTTTCACTGAACCGCAGGACCCGCGTTGGGGCGACGTTCGCACGCAACTTTGGGCGGTGTCCCACGGCGAACGCGATCCAGAAACGGCTTCCGCCTCCGTGCCGGTGTTCCACGCAACCGGAGAGCTAGTGGGTGCGCTGACCCTATCGGGACCGAGAGGACGATTTCAGGATGCGCTTACTACCCACGCTGCGGTGGCACTTTTGCTTGAAAGTGCAAAGCGCGCAACAATCGGTCTTGGCGGCAACGGTTCGAGATACGATGCCAGCCTCGCCGCACTGCAGCGCGTCAAGGAAGCGAAGGAAGCGTCAGTTATGCGCACCAAATAATTCTGTTTTGCGACCATCTGATTGGTCCAGTGAGATTGCTGTCGGCCGGTGCAACAAGGCCGCGGAAGTGCTCGCCGCATTGGCGTCGCTCATTGCGCTGAAGTGGTGTCGCGCGAATCGCAGGCCGTGCCTTAACCGGCACGCTCTACTCCGGCGGCCGCCGCCTGTGTCCAGCACCGGGACTGACTGCCGTGCAGCGCAATGCAATGCAATGCAATGCGCGGATTTTACGAATGACAACGCTCACGCAACCTGGGGCGCGAGATCAGGGCCCCCTGCAAGCGGCTCGCACTGACCCCATTTCTTCCGCAGGCTCATGCTGCCGCGCGCCAATTAGCGAGTCTCATAGCGCTGGCGCATCGGCCTGGAACACTGCGCACGTCGACTGATCTTTCGCAAAACGACGGCGGCGAGGTAAGCGGTAAAACCGCCGGCAGCCAGTGACGCATAAGCCCAACTCCAAGCATGCGTCCAATCAAGTGTCGCCCCGAACGCCACTGGCGCGAGCGCTCCCGCGCCGAAGCCAAGAAGCGACCTGATTCCCATGACCCGACCAAGGTACGCCGGCGGCACTTCATCAGTCATGGCCGCAGACAACACGCCCGAATCCGCAAGGATGAAGAAGCTACCAATGGCCACGAACACGATCACCCAGCCGGTTCCCCACTGCGCCGACCAACCGATCAGCATGGAGCAGGTAGCACCGATGGCACCGACATACATCAGCACGCGTGACCGGCCCCATCGGTCTGACAAGGCGCCAACGACACTGGTGGCGATCATGCCCGACAGGTGCACCGCGCCACCCACAATCAAGCTGCTGCTCATTGCGCTAAGGCTCAATGGTGTAAGCACGGTCGCTAATAACGTTGGGGTCCATGCCCAGTTCCCGAGCAGCTCCCAACAATGGGCAATGTAACCAGCCAGAAGACAAAGCGACGTCGGACCAAAAACGCTGCGCCATCGCATTGGCTCGTCAGACACCGCCGCCTCGCGCTTATGTCGTCGGTTTTCCACGCCTTGAAGACTAAATTGGCCGACCATCGTCCCAGTCAGAGCGCCCATGGCGCAAACCGTAAAGGCTGCGGTCGGGCCCCAGGAGCTGGCGACCCACATCGAGAACGTGACTGAAAGCAGATAGCCAAGGGAGCCGGCCGCCAGCATCTGCCCCATCGCACGTCCCCTTTGCGCCGGTAAACTCAACTCTGCGACGAGCAGCAGCGCCGGCGTATAAGCGCCGCCCTGGGTGAGTCCCACGAAGACAATTAGCACCGCGGCGCTAGTCGGGGAGCGCGCGAAAAGCGCAAGGGCAATCAGGGCTACAGCCCCTGCCCACGAACAGACGAGATACATGCGCTTGGCGCCAAGGCTATCGGAAAGCCAGGCCGCCACCAACAGTGCGATTGCGTTGGACAGGTTAAAAGCGGTTTGGATCGCTCCGGCGGTCGTCGCGTCCATATGCCAGTCAGCGCGCAGGACGGGTAACGCGCCGGCAAATGCCATCGTGCCCATGCAGGTACCGGCGCGGCCGACGCATAAGAGCAATTGGCGATTCATATTTGCCTCAGGGGTCGCGCCTCCCGGTCCTGAAAGCGCACGATGCGGAAAAATCAAGTGAGAATGGGCAACGAGGCAGCAGCCATATGTGCCTACAGGCTGGCATCACTTGCATGTTTGATCAGCGTCGGTCTTGAACATGCGATCGCGGATGTGCAGCAGAAAGAATTAACGAAGGCTGACCGCAGTGCCCTGGCGCGGATCGCGTGCCGCATCAACTTCCATCATGAACCTGCCGCGTCCGCTACGCTTCGCATACACGATCAGGTTTATCGTACTTCTGCAGCGTATTCATAAACAATTGAATTTTTTTTCAATACGACGGGACGCGCCAACGACTTTGATTGCCGCGCTCATTGTCATTGATCCGAACCGGCAGCGAGGAGATATTTGATGGGGCATCGACCTGACACCACGACACCTACACTTCGACAGCTTCAGCTTTTGTTAGCGCTCACGTCCTCGGACGGCATTGCGAGTGCGGGCGCCCAGCTTGGCATGTCACCGTCGGCGACGAGTCACGCACTGCGCGCGCTGGAAAACGCTCTGGGAACCGAGTTGATTGATCGCAACGCATCGCAGATCTCCCTTACCTATACCGCCGAGCAGGTGCTTCCTCATGTCCGCGACGTCTTCGCTTCGCTCCAACTCGTCCAGGCCACTGCCCTGGCTGGTGCAGAACTGAAGTCAGGTCTCCTACGACTGGGATCGTTCGGCGCCAGTGCGACGATCCGGGTTCTGCCTCCGCTGATCGAGCGATTCAAGGCCCGTTACCCGGGCGTTGACATCGTGGTCACGGAAAAGCCGGACGAGCTGACGTCGCGGGACCTAACGGAGCGTCGTCTTGAACTTGCGGCGGTCACCCTGCCTAAGACGGATTTTGACGCGCAGAAGCTCGCCGTCGACGAACTCGTCGCGGTGCTGCCTTCCGGACATCCACTTGCGGCATTTGAAACCGTTCCTCTTAAGGAGATGACGACCGACCCATTTATCCTCACGCGAGCCGGCTCACAGGCTCTTGTCGAAAAGCTTTTCTCAAGACACGGACTGCGTCCAAAGGTGATGTACGAGCTTGTGCAACTGATGTCCATTCTGGAGCTCGTCGCATGCGGAAAAGGGATCTCAGTTCTTGCCAAGCTTGCGCTGCCAGAGCGCTATCCAGGTACGGTCTTTCGCCCGCTGAGCCCAAGCACGTCTCGACGCATAGGATTGGTGTGCCTCAACCAGACCCGCCTCTCGCCGGCGGCTCAAGCATTTTGGCGGGAGGCGCGCCGCTATAACAGTGAATCTGAGGGACCGTTGATATCAACTTGATCACACTCACCCGTTGTCGCCGGCGTGTAGCGACTGCAGACGACTTGAAGCAAAATTCAATTGTTCATGAACCGGGTTCCATCGAAAATCAATACGGAGTTAAGGTTCGCCAGGGAGCTTGGCCAAGAGTGCGGACCGGCAACAACCGACAATCCTTCAGGAGACAAGTAATGCGCATTCCGGCTCAACGCTTTGCACATTTCGTACGGGACTTTACGCAACTCGTTGACTGCTGTGAGGATGACGAAGCGCAACTGCTAGCGAGAGGGCGCGATCTGCTTGCCGAGATTGTATGTCGCGATGACTGGCTTCCCGAAGCCTACGCCCAGCCGAATCCGCAACACTACCAACAATACCTGCTACATGCCGACCCGGCCGACCGCTTTTCGGTCGTCAGCTTCGTTTGGGGACCCGGCCAAAAGACACCCATTCATAATCACACGGTATGGGCGCTCATCGGAATGCTCAGCGGTGGCGAGCGTGCGGAATGCTTTGGAGTTGGCGACCCGGGGCAGCCTATGCGCTCACTTGGCGTTGATCACCTGACACCCGGTACAGTTGAAACTATTTCGCCCCGCACGGGCGACGTTCACAGGGTCTCTAATGCCTATGATGATCGCGTTTCCATCAGTATTCACGTCTACGGCGGCAACATTGGACGGATTGCGCGGCACGTGTTTGACGAAGAGACGAGCATGCGCAAGCGCTTTATTTCTGGATACTCCAACGAGGCCGAGATTGCCGCGTAGGTGGGCACAACGCGGCGTTATATTCTTGGCCTGCCGATGTACGGAATAGAATCCTGATGTTCGCATCACGAATCCGTGAATGTAATACTTTCGACGCAAGTGCTAAAGAAGTAAGGACCGCAGATCATGGCCATCGCAGCAATGCTGCTTCGTTCGCCTTGCCGCGAACGTAGAAGCGATGCCGCTAGGCTATCGGCTCGACCCCTCTGACGAAACAGTTTCCGAGCGCGTTGATCAACACCGTCATCAACTGGTCAATCGTCTACCCCGGGCTTCGAGCTAGATTGACCTGGTAAGCCCGCCATCGACTCGGATGTTCTGCCCGGTGATGTACGCGGCGCCGTCTGAGGCGAGAAACGCGACGGTAGCAGCGATCTCTTCGCTGGTGCCATACCGCTGAAGAGGCACACTCTGACGACGTTCTTCCGTGGCGGCAAGACTGTCAATCCATCCGGGGAGCACATTGTTCATCCGGATATTTTGGGCCGCGTGACTATCGGCAAACAGTTTTGTGAACGCAGCGAGACCAGCTCGGGCAACCGCCGATGTCGGGAACATGGCTGCTGGTTCGAACGCCCACGCAGTCGAGATGTTGATGATTGCGCCGGCCCGCTGCTTCTGCATGTGCGGTACGACCAGGCGCGTCGGGCGCACGACATTAAGAAAGTACGTATCAATGCCCTGATGCCATTGTTCGTCGGTCAGCTCAAGCAAAGGGGCACGGGGGCCGTGCCCAGCGCTGTTCACGAGAACGTCGATTCGGCCCCATCGGTCGATGGCGAGGTCGACAAGTTTGCCGATATCGTCGTTCGACTGGTTCGAACCCGTCACGCCGATACCGCCAAGCTCACCGGCCAATGCTTCCCCTTTACCCGAGGACGACAGCACACCGACCCTATACCCATCGGCGCTCAAACGTCGCGCGACCGCAGCGCCCATGCCCGAGCCGCCCGCCGTTACCAATGCAACTTTTCCGTCTGCCATCTCAATTCCTCAATTTCCGGGTCAAAGACCGCCGAGTTGCTGTATCAGGCCGGTAGGAATTCAGAACGAGTTCGCGCCTGCGAACGACACTCGTCTCTCTCACCTACGTCATACGCCAATTCGCGATATGTCGAGACTCGGTCGACTTTGCTGATTCCGACGCAAGGAAGCTCGCAGCAAGACGTTACCGGGGCCGGATGGCATGAAACGTCCGCTCAGCGAAGCTGTCAAATCTCCAGCGAGGGCGCCTACCGAATATAGCTCCCGCCGTTCACGTCGAGCGTGGCACCATTAAGCGACTTCTGCGACGGTCGAAGGACGAAAGAAACCAGCTCAGCCACCTCCGACGGGGCTGCCATTTTCCCAATCGGGATATCCGCAACCGCAGCAGATATGCCGTGGGTGGCCACGTAGTCCTCGGCCATATCAGTGAGCACCCAGCCGGGCGCTATATTCACCGCAGTCACGCCCTCTGCGCCGTATGAACGAGCGATCGACTTGGTCAGGTTCGCAAGCGCTGCCTTGGACGCTCCGTAAGGCATAGCATTCGCAGCGTAGCCGCGCTGGGCCGCACGACTCGCCATATTGACGATGCGACCGCCGCCGTTTTCCTTGAAATGCTTGATCGCTTCCCGACACAGGTCCGCCGCCGCGAACAGATTTACCTGAAATTCTTTCAGCCACGCCAAGCGCCACTCTTCCGGGCTCGCGTCGATGGTGATTTCTGTGCGAATACCTGCATTGTTGACGAGGCCGTGGATGCGCCCCTCTGCCTGAATTGCCCTGCTCCACAGCTCCAATGCGCTGCCTGGAGAGGACAACTCGCACCGGAGAACCGAGCCTCTACCGTCGATCCGCTTGAGCAGCGCTTCGGCTTTGGCTATGTCTCGATTGTAATGAATGATAGGCCGGGCGCCGTCGGCCGCAAGCTGCGTGACAATCGAAGCGCCGAGGCCTCCTGTTGCACCGGTGACGAGGACGGTCTGACCGTCAAGCGGCTTTTCCAAGCTAATCTCCTAATTGACTCAGGGCAACGCAGCCGGACATTGAACGACCCTAGGGCGCTCTAGGGCCACCATTGACGATCGGAAAACGCTTCTCGTGGTCAATCGTTCCTGATGTACCAACCCCAAGGCTCGTCGCTGACAAACTTGGTCACCTGCTTGGTCTCGAGATAGTTGTCGAGCCCCCAGCGACCGAGCTCACGGCCGATGCCGGATTGCTTATAGCCGCCCCATGGCGCTTCAGTGAAAGTCGGTTGCGAACAGTTGATCCAGACGATGCCTGCTCGGAAGGCGGCGGCAACGCGTTCTGCACGCGCATCGTTTTTCGACATCACCGCCGCGGCGAGGCCAAAGCGCGAATCATTGGCGAGTTCTACGGCCTCCTGTTCAGTCTCGAAAGGACGCACGCAGACAACGGGCCCAAAAATCTCCTCGACCCACGCATCGCTGTGAAGCGGTACATCGGTCAGGATGGTCGGACGCAGGTAATAGCCCTTGTCAAAGCCTTCCGGGCGGGTGCCGCCGGCCGCGATCGTCGCACCTGCCGCCTTCGCGGCTTCGATGGCCGCCACAACTTGCTCATGTTGCCTTTTTGATACGAGCGGCCCCAGAAGAACCCCGTCGTCGAGACCATTGCCAACCTTGATACGGTTGGTTTCTTCAATCAATCGTGCAAGCAGCGCGTCGTAAATACGCTTCTGTACCAAAACGCGTGAGGTGGCCGAACATACCTGTCCTTGGTTCCAGAAAATGCCAAACATAATCCATTCGACAGCCTGTTCGATATCCGCGTCGTCGAAAACAACGAACGGCGACTTGCCGCCGAGCTCCAGGCTTACCCTTTTGATGTCTCGTGCTGCGGCCGCCATGATCTGTGAACCAATCGGACCCGAGCCGGTGAAGGCCAGTTTGTCCACGCCCTTGTGGTCGATGATGGCCTGACCGGCAACGGAGCCCGAGCCCGTGAGCACATTGAGCACGCCAGCAGGAAGCTCGGCTTCATGGGCGATTGCGGCCAATTCCAACGCCGTGAGCGACGTGACTTCCGCTGGCTTCAGAACGACGGTGCAGCCTGCTGCGAGTGCAGGTGCGACCTTCCATGCCGCCATCAGCAAAGGGTAATTCCATGGAATGATCGCGCCCGCGACGCCGATGGGTTCCTTCACTGCCTTCGAAGTGAATCGCCCGTCGGACAGCTGAATCTTTTCTTCCGGGTTGTTGTCCAGCTCTTCCGCGAGACCCGCGTAGTACTCAAAGCACCCGGCAGCATCACCTACATCCCACATTGCTTCGGGGAACGGCTTCCCATTGTCAATGGTTTCCAGGCGCGAAATCGCTTCCTGGCGGTTGCGAATACCTTTCGCGATCGCGCGAAGGTACTTGGCGCGCTGCGCGCCACTGAGCTTGGGCCAGCCATCCTGATCGAACGCTCGACGTGCCGCCTTGACCGCGATGTCTACGTCTTCGGCGGACGCTGCGCTAATGGTCTGAATGACTTCTTCCGTGGCCGGATTGATTACGTTGCGCGTCTCGCCGCTAATGGGCTTTGACCACTTACCATCGATGTAGAGTTCGTTTCGCATGCTGTCTGCTTCCCAAGTGTTTGAATCAGTTAGAACCGGTCAACCCGATAGGGACTCATATCGACGGGGGGCTTCACGCCAGTAATCAGATCGGCCATCAATCGTCCTGTGGTCGCGCCATACGTGAGTCCGAGGTGGCCGTGCCCAGTAGCGTAGAAGACGTTGCGTCGTTTAGCCGACCGGCCCATCACCGGGACCGTATCCGGAAGTGCGGGTCGATGACCCATCCACTCAGTTGTTTGTTCGGCCCTGAGCTCAGGGATTGCCTCCTTGGCACGCTTCACCAGAACCTTGGCACGCCGGTAGTCCGGAGGCGCATCAAGCCCTGCCATCTCCACCGTGCCGCCAACGCGGATGCCGCCCCCGGTGGGCGTGACCATGAACGCCTTGGCCGGCCAGATGATTGAGTGCTTCATCGAGATGCCCGGCGCCATGATTTGGGTGTGATAGCCTCGCTCAGTTTCCAGCGGAATATGCTCATCGAGGAGTGCGGAGAGGCGCGCGGTGAAAGCGCCTGCAGCAACCACGACCTGACTCGCCTCAAGTCGACGACCGTCTTTGAGTCTCACCGCAGAGATTGCGTCTTCGGCGTGCTCAAAGCCACCTACCTCGCCTTGTTCGATTCGCCCCCCAAGCGCACGGAATCGCTCCGAAAGCGCTACGACAAGCCTGTACGGATCCGCAATAGACCGGTTATCGGGAAAGAGTACGGCCTTGCCAATCTTGTGCGTGAGCGCGGGCTCTAGCTCCCGAAGGACACTTCCATCCAATACCTGATGTCGGAAGCCAAAGCGCTCAAGGATTTCGATATGTTCGCGGTCCGCGCGGAACTCAGCCTCGTCGGTATACAGACTGAGGCAGCCTTCTTTGCTCAGCATGTGCTCGAGGCTGGTCTCCTTGAGTAGAGCGTTCAGATCTTCGTAGACGCGTTCGCGAAGAACTGCGCCAGCGGATTCCAGCTCGCGCAGCTTTGAAGGGCGGCTGGCAGATAGGAAGCGCAAGAACCAGGGCGTGAGCTTCGGCATGTAGCCGGGTCGAATCCGTACGGGACCTTCCGGGTCCAGCATCCATTTAGGCATTTGCGCCCAAACCCCCGGACGCGACGCCGGCATGAATTCTGTCACTGCGATACTGGCCATGTTGCCGAACGACGCCCCTGTCCCTGGAGTGTCCCTGTCGACAAGAAGGACCGTTTGGCCGCGCAGCTGCAGGTCGTACGCGATGGTCGTGCCAATGATTCCAGCGCCGATGACAACGATAGGTGCCACAAATGCTCCCGCGAACGCATCGAAATGGCTGGAGCCGGTGCTCCAGCCGCCCGTCACCCTTACCAGTTCAGGATGGGTTCCATCGCTGCTCGGAAGGCCTTCTTTTCTTCGTCCGTCAGTTCGCCAAGCGGTGCACGGGCTTTGCCAACGGGTGTGCCTTGCAGTTCGCAGCCGTATTTGATTTTCTGAACAAACTTGCCGCTTTCAAGAATGTTCATCGCGCGGTAGAGCGTTGCCATCATCTCGCGCGCTTTCTCCAACTCACCGGAGCGGAAAGTACGGTCAAGATCGCAGCACGCCTTTGCCATGCAGTTGGCCGGACCGCAAATCCACGTGTCAGCGCCCCAGAACATGAAGTCAAGCGCGACGTCATCCGAACCCGAGACGAGCGCGATGCGGCCTTTGTAGCGGGAGTAGATATCGATGGCGCGCTGAAGTACGCCGGAACTTTCCTTGATGCCAACGACGCGCGGATCGTCAGCGAGCGCATCCATCAACTCGAACGAAATTTCGATGCCATCCTTGGGCGGATAGTTATACAGGATAAGGTTGACGCCGGTTTGGTCGAGCACCGCACGGTAATGCGCGAGGAGTTCGTCCTGCGTCGGACGCGTGTAAAACGGGGTTGCTAGCAAGACCGTGTCGTAGCCGATTTCCTTGGCTTTGGCAGTGTTCTCGATAACTTCACGGGTCGCCGGCGCGTTGGTGCCGGCAATCAGGACCTCATTATCGTTGGCGAAGTCTTTCACGAATCGGAGCACATCTTCGCGCTCTTCGTTCGACATAGAAAAGTATTCGCCTGTAGAGCCCAACGGTACCCAACCCGTCACTCCCGCAGCACGGAGGTTGAGCATGTGCTTCTCAAGCGCTTTGAAATCGACCTTGTTGTTCGCGTCAAACGGCGTTACCAATGCGGGCATCACACCAGACAATTTCATTCCATTCTCCATCAAGAGTAGTCAGCATTTCCGACGTTCAATACATCTCCAACGCTCGTCCAGTTAGTAGGCCTATATAACAGAGACGGGCGACTCGCCTTCTTCGCGTTGAGCCTACTTGTTGACCTGCCGTAGCCTGCCGCTTTCCACGATTGCCAACGCGGCCGACGACTGTAGTGCTGCGCCGAGGCCAGATATTCAATTGCCGGTCAATCTCACAACCGCGCCGCGTGCAGCATCGGGGGACTCGTAGCATTATACTGCCCGGCATGTATCAATGTGTGCAGCGATGTATGCAGTCTAGAAAAGGCGCGCTTCCCTGTCAACTTGGCGATTGCCCTAACCCTAGAAGTTTTGGCTAGCTTGGTGGTGACCGTGTCTCTAGTCGGCGACAGACACTGTGACGATGCAGGCGCTTGGAGGCATGGTGCCGGGGCCCGTTACGCTCGCCACAGTGCCGTCTGCATTGTTTCAACGGTACAAAGGGGATCAAAGGATGGGCGCACACGGCCGCACCGGCTCTGGCATACCAGCAAGCTCAGCGCGGCAATAGGAAACGGGGAGACCAGCAAGTGACAGCACTGTTGCTCAATGCGACCTGCAGAATCGCTCGACCGTGCGAGGGGCACCTCCGGCCTAGACGACGAGTTCGCTGCAGCAGCGCCGGCGACGACTCTTTGCGATATCGGCGGATCGCGTCGAGGAAGCAGCCTACTCATCCGATGCGTAGCCCGTCTCTCCCGGGGATGAAGTCGAGAGTCAACCGCATAAAATGATGGCCGGTACCCGACTAGAGCACCGGCCGCAAGTACTCGGCCTCTCCCCCTAGTGCAGTAAATCCACCGTCAGGAGAGTCGGCACAGGCGAATCACGAAGTTCACTTCGCGACTGGCATCGTGAATTCAGCGCCTTTACTAATACTGTCGGGCCAGCGTTGCATCACGCTCTTGTAGCGCGTATAGAAGCGGATGCCTTCTTCACCGTACGCGTGGTGGTCGCCGAAGAGCGACTTTTTCCAGCCACCGAACGAGTGCCACGCCATCGGAACCGGGATCGGTACGTTGACGCCGACCATACCCACCTTGATTTGTCGCGTGAAAGCGCGAGCGACACCACCATCCGCGGTGTACAGCGCAACGCCGTTGCCGAACTCGTGCGAGTTGATGAGATTGACGGCGCTTGCGAAGTCCGGTACTCGGACGACGGCCAGAACAGGCCCGAAAATCTCTTCCTTGTAAATCTTCATGTCTACGCTAACATCGTCGAACAGCGTGCCGCCGATGAAGAACCCTTCCTGTGCCGTAACAGGATGGGCACGACCGTCGACGATGAGTTTCGCGCCCTCCGCTTGACCGGACTCGATGTAGCCCGAGACCTTCGCCTTGTGCTCCGCCGTTACAAGCGGGCCCATCTCAGCGTCAAGGTTTTCGCCGTTCTTGATGACCAGCGACTTCACCCGAGGAATCAGTTTTTCGATGAGCTGGTCACCGGTATTACCCACCGCGACCGCCACCGAGATTGCCATGCAACGCTCGCCCGCCGAGCCGTACGCCGCACCGATGAGCGCATCAACCGCGTGATCCAGGTCGGCGTCAGGCATGACCACGAGGTGATTCTTGGCGCCGCCGAGAGCCTGTACACGCTTGCCACGCTTCGAGGCTTCAGTATGGATGTACTCAGCGATCGGCGTGGAACCGACAAACGAGATTGCAGAGACTTCCGGATGTTCGATAAGTGCGTCCACTGCGACCTTGTCCCCGTTCACCACGTTGAAGACGCCGTCCGGCAAGCCTGCCTCTTTCAGCAGTTCTGCCAGGCGCAGTGACGCCGAAGGGTCACGCTCCGACGGCTTCAGAATGAATGTATTGCCGCAGGCAAGCGCCACGGGGAACATCCACATCGGAACCATGACCGGGAAATTGAACGGCGTGATGCCAGCAACGACCCCCAGCGGCTGACGCAGGTTCCAGTTATCGATGCCGCCACCAATTTGGTCAGTGAAGTCGGTCTTGAGCAGGTTTGGGATACCGCAAGCGAATTCCACGATCTCAATGCCGCGAACCACTTCGCCCTGTGCATCGGTGAACACCTTGCCGTGCTCGCGGGTGATAAGCATGGCGAGTTCGTCATGATGCTGATTCATCAGTTCTTTAAACTTGAACAGAATCCGAGCGCGTTTGAGCGGCGCCATTTCGCTCCAGCTCGGGAACGCTGCAGCGGCTGCCTGCACCGCGCGGTCAACTTCTTCGACCGAGGCCATGGCCACCGCACCGATGACTTCGCCCGTGGCCGGATTGAACACGTCCTTAAATTGGTCGTTAGACGGGGCGACGATTCGCCCATTGATGAAGTGGCTGACCTGCTTGACAGCAAGGTTACCCTTTTCGCTTGCAACGTTCATTTGTAACTCCAATATATATGCCCGGCCAAAACCGGCGGGTGATTTCAGCTCAGGCTACGTCACGCAGAGCGTTGCGTACGGTCGAAAAAACCTGGTCGATCTGCTTCTCATCGATGATCAGCGGCGGCGAAAATGCCAAGATGTCGCCCGTGTAACGCACCAGCACCCCCGCGTCGAAGCATTTGAGGAAGACCTCATAGGCCCGCGCTCCCGGTGCACCCGGGCGCGACTCCAGTTCAATCCCCGCAACGAGGCCGAGGTTGCGAATGTCCTTGACGTGCGGCGCGCCCTTGACTTCGTGCGCCGCATCTTCAAACACGCCGGAGAGTTCCTTGGCTCGCTCAAAGAGGCGATCGCGCTTGTAGATGTCCAGCGTCGCAACCGCCGCAGCGGCCGCTGCCGGGTGCGCGGTGTACGTGTAGCCGTGAAAGAACTCGATCGCGTTCTCGGCGCCCGCGTTCACGACCGTGTCGTGCACAACGCGGCTTGCCGCCACTGCGCCCATCGGGATCGCCGCATTGTTGATGGCCTTGGCCATCGTGATGATGTCCGGCTTGACGTTGAAGTATTCGCTCGCCGTGGGAGCACCGAGGCGGCCGAATGCGGTAATCACTTCGTCGAAGATCAGCAGAATGCCGTGTTTGGTGCAGATTTCGCGGAGCCGGTCGAGATAGCCCTTCGGCGGGACCAGTACGCCGGTGGAACCAGCGAGCGGCTCGACGATAACTGCGGCAATCGTCGAGGCGTCATGCAACGCAATGATGCGCTCGAGGTCGTCAGCGAGGTGCGCGCCCCAAGTCGGTTGGCCTCGTGTAAAAGCCGCCTCAGCGATATTCAGCGTATGCGGGAGATGATCCACGTGCGGCATCAGGTTGCCGGAGAAGGTCTTACGATTGGCCAATATGCCACCGACCGAAATGCCGCCAAAGCCAACGCCATGGTAGCCCCGCTCCCGCCCGATAAAACGTGTGCGTTGCCCTTCGCCCCGAGCGCGATGATAGGCCAGTGCCATCTTCAGTGCCGTGTCGACCGATTCCGAGCCCGAGTTGGTGAAGAAGATTCGGTCGAGACCCGCCGGCATGAAGTCGGCGACTTTAGCCGCCGCTTCGAATGCTAGTGGGTGTCCCATCTGGAACGTCGGGGCGTAGTCCATCGTGTCGAGCTGTTCGCTAACGGCCTGTGTAATCTCCGTGCGTCCGTGACCAGCATTCACGCACCAAAGTCCCGCCGTTGCATCCAACACCTGACGGCCGTCCACCGTCGTGTAGTGCATGCCTTTCGCCGCCTTGAAAAGTCGCGGAGCAGCCTTGAATTGGCGGTTCGCGGTGAAGGGCATCCAGAACTTCGTCAGGTCGAGATTCGGTTGGTTTGTGGTCATTGCGGCGCTCCGTGAATGTGCGTCAACTCTATCGAGTTGGCGCGATACAATCACTGGACAGCGGCAAACGAGCAGTCAGACCGTATTGATTTTCTCCCTCGAACTGTATTGAAATGTTCTCGTTGAAGCTGTCGCGTTCTCGCAAAAACGAAGGCACGCTTGTCGACCAAATCGTGGCTTCCATTGAGCAGGAGTTGCGGCACGGGACTTTTCCGGCCGGCACGGCACTGCCGTCGGTCCGCGCCTTGGCCAAGAGCCACAACCTGAGCACCTACACCGTCTCAGAGGCCTATCAGAGGCTCGTCTCACTCGGCTTGCTTAGCGCTCGCGCGGGCGCTGGGTATCGCGTTGCAACGCCTGCCGCAAAGGCCCCCGAACCGTCTGCATGGAGCACTCCGAGTCTTAACAAGGCCTGGTTGCTATCGGACGTTTTTGCAGTCAAGACGGTACCCATCAAGGCAGGTTGCGGATGGATACCCAACGACTGGATCAATGAAACCGGCGTGCAACACGCCTTACGTGTGGTGAGCCGCGTGCCTGCCTCGCGCATCGGCGGATATGGCCACCCATACGGACTGTCAACCCTGCGTGAGTACATCGCGAATTCGCTGAGAAGGTACTCGATGTCGGTTGGTAGCGACGATGTCCTGCTGACCCAGGGCGTCACACAAGCGCTGGACCTCATCGTTCGTACGCTGCTTAAGCCCGGGGACACCGTCCTCGTTGAAGACCCGTGTTACTGCAATCTGCTTGAGATTCTGAAAGTCGCCTTTGTCAACGTCGTCAGTGTCCCTCGGACGCCGGACGGCATCGACAGCGCGCAGCTTGAAGAAATTGTGAAAAATCACAAGCCCAAGGCGATGTTCATCAACACGGTGCTGCAGAACCCGTCTGGCACTTCGTTGAGTGCTTCATCGGCTTTTCGTCTGTTGCAGATTGCCGACCGCGAGGGTATCTGGGTGGTGGAGGACGACATTTCACGCGAACTCGCGCCCGTCGGTGCCCCATGCCTTGCCGCGATGGAGGGCTTGCAGCGCGTCGTCTACGTGTCTGGCTTCTCGAAAACCATCACGCCGGCGATGCGCGTCGGCTATATCGCAGCAGGCCGCGAGTTACTTTCTCGACTAGCGTTGACGAAGATGGCCGTCGGGCTCACGTCGTCGGAGGTCACCGAGCGTGCAGTGGCGAATGTCCTCATTGAAGGACACTACGATCGACACACCGCTCATATACGGGAGCGGCTCTTCAATGCCCATGGGCGAGTCACGCAATCGATGCGCGATGCAGGGGTGGAGGTGTTCCATACCCCGAATGCAGGTCTATTTCTGTGGGCTAAATTGCCGATTGCCCCTGAAGACAGTATCTCGGTGGCAAACGAAGCCCTTCGCAGAGGAATCTGGTTGGCTCCCGGATCATACTTTCGCCCCGGCGAGCACACATCCGAGTGGTTCCGCTTCAACGCAGCCACTTCTGACGCACCGGAGCTCTGGGCATTCTTAAGGAGCCTACAAGAAGGTGCTTATCGTCGGCTCTAGAGCATGAAATGCTGCTCGAGGTGAAGCGCTTGTTGGCTTGCTTCGGGGCATCAAAGTATGGCCATCGATTCCGTCGAGTTTTGACGCATGTAATCGAGAAAACGCTTCTGGAACAGCATCGTGTGTTCGTGAGCCAGCTTTTCGGCGAGGTCAGCGTCCATCCGCTCGATAACCTCGATAAGCTCAGCATGGTCTCGACCAAGCTTCGTTGCCTTGGGCGACGTGACCGTATAGTCGAAGTGCAGGTGCAGAAGTCGCTGCCCCTCGCCCAGCAGACGTTCGTAGTAGCCGACGAAGTACGGGTTGTTCGCGGCGCGAGCGATGGCCATATGGAAGGCCTTGTTGGTTTCAGACATCGCCTGGAAGTCGCCACTCTCGACCGCTTGCATATACTCCTCATCTGCCTCACGGATGCGTTTGAGGTCCGCTGCAGTCCTGTTTTGCGCTGCCAAGCGCGTGACCGCCCGCTGTATCAGGTCTAGCGCCGAGATGTATTTAGGAAATTCTTCAATTTCAAACGGCGTGACGAGGGTGGTACGGTTTGGCAGGATCGTCACGAGCCCTTCGCTGATAAGCCGAGCGAGCGCATCCCGTACCGGCGACCGAGATAGTCCAAATTGCGCCGCCAGAGAGACCTCGTCAAGCGGTGCTCCAGGCTTCAGTTGCAACGTTAGAATTTGCTTACGCAGTTCTTCGTAGATGTATCGTCCGCCGTGTCGACGAACGGTCGCTTCCGTCTCTGTTCCCTTGCTCATTGCTGAACCGCCGTAGTCGTTCGCCCGGAACGACGGGCGCGCATTCAAGTTTATCATTGCGCGGTGTCCGCCTAGGCCGTTGGGAAACCCGATCCCCATGTGTCGCTCAGCATGAATCCAGCGGCTAGAGGATCGTCTGGGTCGACGCCGAGCTGCTGGATGCCGTAGATCCACGCCCGGCCTCGAACGCGAGGCAGGACGGCCGGCTTGCCCCCAACCTCGGTCGTTCCTCGCATCTCCACAATAAACTCACCACCGATGGTCGAGCGAGACGTCAAGCGGCTGCCTACGTCGACCAGTCCACGAGCGGACAGCGTGGCCAGGTTCGCAGAACTGCCGGTGCCGCACGGTGACCTATCGACCCGCCCGGGGGGCAACGTCGTGCACGTCTGGTAAAGCGCTTCGCTTACCCGGTTGCGGAACATGACATAGGCGACTTCGTTGATCTCCGGGAAAAGCGGATGCTCGATCCCAATTTGGTTGTTGATGACGTTCTTGAATGCAACCCCAAGCTCGGCGAGCTGTCGTGCGTTCTCCGGCGCAATGCGCAACCCAATCTGGTCAACGTCAATCAGCGCGTAGTACACGCCGCCGAATGCAATGTCGGCCCTGATTTTGCCGAACTGGCTGGTCTCGAAGACAAAGTCCAGTTGCTCGACGAACGACGGCACCATGTCAAGCGATACGCCCGTGCAGCGACCGCCGCTACAGGCTGCGTGAGCTCGCACCAATCCGGCAGGGGTATCCAAAAGGACCGTTGTTTCTGGCTCTTGCATCTCCACCATGCCAAGCTCAAGCAGCGCCGTCACAACGCAGATGGCGTTGCTTCCAGACATTGGATGTGCTTTATCTGCCTGGAGCACGATGAAGCCCGCATGAGCCTCCGGGAGCGTCGGCGGCAACAACAGATTCACGGACATCTGAAGCGAGCCCCTTGGCTCAAGAACGACGAGCTTGCGCAAGCTGTCGTTGACTTCATTGATGTAGTTCATCTTTTCGAGCATCGTGGCACCGGGGATCCCGATGACTCCGCCAGTAATGACCTTACCCACTTCACCTTCGCAATGAACGTCGACGATTTGCAGTGTCTTCTTCCAGCGCATGATTGACAGACCTTATTTGATGTACCAGCCCCACGGCTTATCACTGTCGTATCGCGTGATTTGCTTGGTCTCCAAGTAATTGTTCAAGCCCCACTCGCCAAGCTCGCGGCCGATTCCGCTCTGTTTGTAACCGCCCCACGGAGCCTCCGTGAAGGTCGGCTGGCTGCAATTGACCCATACAATACCTGCGCGCAGTGCACGTGCCACGCGATCGCACCGCGCGTTGTCGCGCGACATCACTGCCGCGCCGAGACCAAACCGGGTGTCATTCGCCTCACGTACGGCTTCCGCTTCATCATCAAACGGACGAATGCAGACAACCGGCCCAAATATTTCTTCGTTCCAGATCCAGCTGTCCAGTGGCACATCCGCAAATACAACCGGCTCCATGAAATAACCTTTGTCGAGATGCGCAGGTCTGCTGCCGCCGACGAGCAGTCGTGCGCCCTCCGTGGCGCCTCGCTTGACCGCCTCATGGACTTTCTGAAAGTGGCCCTTGCTAATAAGGGGCCCAAGAAGAACGCCTTCTTGCAAGCCGTTGCCGATGGTGAGTTTCTGGGTTTGCTCTTTCAAACGCTCAAGCACCTGCTCATAAATCTTGCGCTGCACGAGCACCCGCGAAGTCGCAGAGCAAACCTCGCCTTGGTTCCAAAAGATACCGAACATGATCCATTCAACGGCGGCGTCAACGTCGCTGTCGTCGAAGACGATAAACGGAGATTTGCCACCCAGCTCGAGGCTAACATTCTTGATATCGCGAGCGGCGGCTTGCATGATGCGACTGCCCGTCGGTACGCTGCCAGTAAAGGCAAGCTTGTCCACCAACGGATGCTCGGCGAGCGGAGCGCCGGCGTCTTTACCCAAGCCTGTCAGCACATTCAATGCGCCAGCGGGCAGCTCGGCTGCCGCCGCGATGTCAGCTAGCTCCAGCGCGCTCAGCGGTGTAAGCTCTGACGGTTTGAGGACCATCGTGCAGCCGGCTGCCAGTGCGGGCGCGACTTTCCATGCTGCCATGAGCAGAGGGAAGTTCCACGGGATAATGGCGCCCGCAACGCCGACAGGTTCTTTACGCGCGATCGAGCTGAAGCGGTCATCTGGCAGGTTGACCGGCGCCTCAGCGCTTTCGTCGAGCTGTTCTGCGAGGCTTGCGTAGAACTCGAAACAGCCCGCGGCATCGCCCACATCCCAGAGCGCCTCGGGAAGCGGTTTGCCGTTGTCCCGCACCTCGATTTCCGCGAGTTCTTGCAGGCGCTCGCGTATGCCCTTGCCAATCCGACGGAGGACCGCGGCGCGCTCGGCCCCACTCATTCGCGGCCAAGGGCCTTCATCGAACGCCTTGCGCGCGGCTTTCACGGCGAGATCAACATCCTCAGCGGTCGCGGCCGCGACATCGGCGATGACTTGCTCGCTGCTTGGATCAATAGTCTCGAACGTGCCACTCTTAGCCGGGACTACCCAACGGCCATCGATGAAAAGTCGCGCGTAGGTTTTCATAGTTCAACCTGCAGTGTCGGTTTAGGTGTTAAACAAATTGCACTGACGCCAGACGGTAACTTCTGTGAACGGGTGCCCTTCGTAGCTATCAGCCTGTTCAGGAAAAGTAAGGCGTGCCTTCATCCGAACGACCTTGGCGACTCCACTGAGCCCGTGTGCTCCTGCAAGCTGAAGCCGTAGGCGTATGGCTGCGAGTCGTCAACGTAATGGTCAGCTCGCCCGGTGATCCAGGCGCGTCCCTCAACGCTCGGAAGGACCGCATCTAAACCGCTTTCAAGTGTCGTGACCGCTTCAACCCGACCGATGAAACAGCTTCCAATCAAACTTTGATGCCGAAATGGTTGCGCGATGCCAAGCAGGCCGCGTGCGTACCGTTGCGCAACGCGGGCGGAGGTGCCGGTTCCGCAGGGCGACCGGTCGATGAGGCTGTCGCCGGCGATGACCACCGCCCGTGCGTCGGCATCTTCCGAGATCGGAGCGCCTGTCCACATTGTGTGCTTGACGCCGCGAACACTTGGATGGTCCGGATGAACCACGTTGACGGTACCGTTCACGGCCGCTTGCATCTGTCGTCCCCAGTCGAGTAATTGCTCAGGGGAGAAGTGGTGGCAGCCGGGGAAGTTTTCCTGCATCTCGACAATCGGATAGAAGTTCCCGCCGTAGGCGATATCCACGGCCAACTTACCGAAGTATGGATGCTGGACCTCCAGATCGCGATGAAGGAGAAAGCTCGGTACATTCGTGAAACGCACAGAACTCACGCGGCCGCCATCCATCTTATATGTCGATGTTAGTGTGCCCGCGGGAACGTCCACAACCACAGTGCCAGGCGACTTCGGACGGATCAGTCCTGCTTCAAGCGCAAACGAGATGGACCCGATGGACGCATGTCCGCACATTGGCAAGCAACCCGATGTCTCGATGAAGATGAGCGCCATATCGGCTTCTTCAGATAGCGGCGGATACAGGATTGTCCCGGACATGTGAGCGTGCCCGCGGGGCTCAAGCATCAACGCACGACGCATCCAATCGTGAGACTCGATGAAAGATAGGCGGCGCTGCTCCATCGTGGCGCCTGAAAGCTCAGGTGCACCGTCAAGCACCATGCGCACGGGCATGCCTTCCGTATGACCCTCGATGCTTTTGAACCTATGGACGGCCATCAAAGAATCCTCAACATGAGCCGGTCAGATGCGTCCACCGGCGTCGTTGTTACGGTCAGTGGCTTCCTAGACTGCCTGGAGTCAGCCTCGCCCTTTTCCGTGAAAGCTGCGGTGTGGGAGCCCGCCAGTTCGCAGCCGTAGTCAACGCCCCCAGAACGCACGTCCCCCTGGGGTCGTGGCCATCAGGCATGCCAGTCCGGTGTTAGTAAGCAAAGCGCCTGAGGAATCGCGATTCGACCACCCCTACGAGCCGAGTGAGCGGGAAAGCGACGACAAAGTAGATAATCGCAACCGTTGTCAGAAACTCGACTGGCTTGGCCGTACTGTTCGATATGTTCTGCCCCACAAACATGAGGTCAGCGACGCCGACCGAAGAGATGAGCGCGCTTTCCTTAAACAGGCTGACGACGTTCGAAAGCAGTGGCGGTATCGCGCGCAGTAGCGCCTGGGGGAAGATCACATGGAGAATCTTCGCCTGCGGCGTAAGGCTCAGCGCGATGCAGGCGTCATGCTGCTCGCTGGAGATCGAATTCAATGCGCCGCGAAACGTCTCGCTGGTGATGGCAGTCATATACAGCGTCAGCGAAATTAACACCGACACATAGGGCGGGATGTTGATCCGGAATATAACCGGGAAGCAAAAGAAAACCCAGAACAACTGGATGAGCAGCGGCGTACCTCGGAAGAACTCTACGTACAGCGTTGTTGCGGCCTTCATCAGTCGATTGGGCGACATGCGAAGCAGGCTCAATACAAAACCGGCAAGGCTCCCGATGACCGCACAGCTACTTGTGAACGCAAGCGTGAGCGCCAGTCCCTTGAGAAGCACGAACCAGTACGGCAGAACAGCTGAAAAGTCGAGATTCATGGCATTCTCCTCAACGCTTGACAGCAAGGTCCTGACGCCGCTCGATCACATGAACAAGCTTCGCAATCGGCAAAGACAATGCAAAGTAGATGAGCGCGACAACAGTGTAGGTTTCGAGTGGCCGATAGGCTTGGGTCGCCAGACTTTTGCCGACATACATCAGGTCAGCAACGGCGACGATGGCAACTAGCGCACTCTGCTGCAGGCTTCCAATGCCGTTGGTCATGAGCACCGGCATTGCACTGCGCAAAGCCTGGGGTAACACGACATAGATGGTGCGTTGCCACGGCTTCAGGCCCAATGCGACGGATGCGTCGAGGTGCTCCTTGGGGACCGCCTGGACACCTGCTCGGTAGGCTTCAGCGTTGAAAGCGGTCAGGTTAAGACCCAGTGCAAGCACACCCATCAGGATGGGATCGATAAAGACATCGACCATCATCGGAATGCAGTAGAAGAACCATACGATTTGCAAGAGCGCAGGCGTGCAGCGGAAGAACTCAATGAAGAGCTGTGCCGGCCAACGTACGACGCCCCATCGGCTCATCGCCATCAAGCAGAGTACAAAGCCGAGCACGAGACCCATAATGTTCGAGGCGAGCGCAAGCTCGATGGTGACCCTCAAACCATCCAGCAGCGCGCCAAAGCTGCCTTCGAGAAAACCGAAGTCGAAGTGGTAGTTCATAACTCCCCTCAGTCAAGATGCAACACTTTCTCAAGGAATTCGCGAGTGCGAGCCTCCTTGGGACACTTGAACATTTCGGCTGGAGCGCCCTGCTCGACGATTTTTCCGCTTGCGCAAAAGACCACGCGCGTTGCAATGTCTCGCGCAAAGTGCATATCGTGCGTCACGATGATCATAGCCATCTTTTGCTCGGCTAATTGAAGCATCACGTTTTGCACCTCGATGACCATCTCAGGATCGAGGGCTGACGTAACCTCGTCGAACAACATCAGTTTCGGCTCCAGCATGAGGGCGCGCGCAATGGCAACGCGCTGCTTCTGCCCACCGGAGAGTTGACTCGGGTACGCGTGAAGTTTGCTTTCGAGGCCAAGCCGTGCCAGATACTTGCGCGCGCGCTCGGTTGCCTCTGCTTTCGACAAGCCGCTGACCTTCGTTGGGGCGAGGATAAGGTTGCCCAAGACGGACAGGTGCGGAAACAGCGTGTAATGTTGAAACACCATGCCGACTTGCTTCTGCAGCTGCGTGTCGATGCGCTTTGACTTACCCGCGTCCGCGCCGTATATGTAGGGCTTGCCTTGAAAACCGATCTGACCGCTCTGTACGCCTTCTAGCCCCATCATTACTCGAAGCAGCGAGCTCTTACCGCTACCGCTTGGTCCGATGATGACCAGCCGGTCGTCGGCGCGCATATCGAGGTTCATTCGGTCCATGACAACGAGATTCGGTCCATAGCTCTTGTAGACGTCCCGAAACTGCACAAAATCGCCGAATGTTGTCTCGGCGGACCGGAGCGTGGCGGGAGGGGCGTCATGTTGACCAATGAAGGGTTGAGAAGAAAGCATGGACTGTCTCCAGCTATCGCGCTCGCAAGAGCGTGGTGTGGGATTCGAAGAACTGCGGCTGTCGATGTTGACCAGCCGCGGTATCTTTTCGTACTTGGCTTAACAAGTCGTAGATGGCCTACGCACGGCCGGCATTGCGCGCATCAAGTGCGCTGCGCTGTCTGTCAAGAGCGATCACATTGGCCATAGGCGCGGATGCAGTCTGGACGCAGAACCGACACTTCGCATCACTTTTGCGTGGTCGGCATCACTTGTTTGTTGCAAGCATTGCTTGAACGGACGTCTTGATCAGGCGTGTCACGGAGCCCGACTTGACTTGTTCGTCCACGTATTTGTTCAGGAGAGCGATGTCTGCAGGCGGTGTGTCCTTCCTGAGACCGAAAGCAACCTCCTGCTGAGCCAGCGGCGGCGTCGGCTGAATGGTCGCGGCCCATTCCGGGTGCGCCTCGGTTAGAAGCATGTTCGTGATATTAGCGTCCGCGAGCAGATCTGCGCGCTTGGACATGAGCGACAAGCGCGTCTCATCGTTGCCAGGCAAACGCATGATAGTCGCCTGTTTGAAAGCCGCAGAGATTGCCTTGTCCTGAGCGGTCCCTGACATGACTGCGACCGTCACGCCAGGCTTGTCGATGTCAGCAATCGATTTGGCGCCCTTCGGAACCTTCGGATTGTTTTTGTTGTAGACGAAGGAAACGTTGTAATCGGTAGCCGGCGCCGAGAAAGCAACGGCTTTCTCACGTTCCGGTGTCTGATTCAACGCCATCGACAAGTCCCACTTGTCGGACTGCAATCCGGCCACGATGTTGTCCCACGTGGTATCCACGAACTCGACTTTCACCTTGAGCACGTTTTGGCCGAAGGTGCGGCAGAGCTCCGAAAAGAACCCACTATAGTCGCCGGTCTTGGGATCACGCATGACGTAAGGGGGCGCCACTGCCGCGCCGCAACGCAAGACACCCGCCTTCTTCACGCTTTGCCACGCGCTTGCATCATCGGCACGAGCCGGGGCGCTGACTGCAACGAGACTAGTTACCGCCAAGCACGTCAGAGCGCGCCGAGTAATGCCCATGAAAGCCATGATCCCTCCGGGAGTATTGATAAGTCAGTCAACTCAACGTTCTTCGCACATCGCTGCGTATCTGTTTGTGTGCATCCTTGTACACAGTCTAAGGATCCAGAATTTATGCTGTCAACTAAGCAATTGTCCCTACCCGCGAATGCAGTGGCCGCTTCAATTCACTCTTCTATAAGCGTGGCGAGGTCTGCGCCGTTCTTGTCACGCAGCGCTCCTGAGAAAACAGTGTTTTCGACTGCGGAAGCGCATTCGAATAGTTTTTTAACCTAGCAAAGAGACCGTAACATGCGCACGGATACTGCATGCATACATGTGTGCAAATCATTCCGGTGTGCGATTTTGGAGCGGATGCCATGCGTGTCGTTGTGTTGGGCAGTGGAGTTGTCGGGGTGACCAGCGCCTTCTTCCTTGCGAAGGCCGGACATGAAGTTACGGTAATTGACCGGGAACAAGGGCCTGCCTTGGAGACGAGTTTCGCGAATGCGGGGCAAATCTCGCCGGGCTACGCCGCTCCGTGGGCAGCTCCGGGGGTGCCGCTGAAGGCAGTGAAGTGGATGTTTCAGAAGCACGCGCCCCTTGCCATTCGTCCAGACGACGCTGACAAGCAGTTTCAGTTGCAGTGGATGTGGCAGATGCTGCAGAACTGCACTGCCGAGCGTTACGCCATTAACAAAGCCCGGATGGTGCGCCTTGCTGAGTACAGTCGCGACTGCCTGCAAGCGTTGAGGGCGCAGACCGGCATTCGGTACGAGGGGCGCACCGGCGGCACGCTCCAGGTATTCCGCACGCAACGGCAGTTCGATGGCGCGGCAAAGGACATCGCCGTGCTCGAAGACGCGAATGTCGCGTATGAGTTGTTGAGTGCCGCTGAGCTGGCGCATGCCGAGCCGGCACTGGCTGCCTCGTCGCATAAGCTGACAGGCGGTCTGCGATTGCCCGGTGACGAGACCGGTGACTGCCAGTTGTTCACCACCCGCCTAGCTGCGCTCGCTGAGCAGGCAGGCGTGAAGTTTCGCTACAACACGCAGGCCGACGGCCTTGTAGCGGAGGGCGGCAAGGTCGTCGGCGTCAGGCATGGGGCGAAACTGATCCATGCAGACGTGTTCGTTGTCGCCTTTGGCTCATATTCGAGAAACTTCCTGTCAGGCCTCGTCAAGATCCCGGTATATCCCCTAAAAGGTTATTCAATCACCGCGCCTATCGTAGACGAGGCGCGTGCGCCGGTGTCAACTGTACTGGACGAAACGTACAAGATCGCTATCACCCGCTTTGACAAACGTATCCGCGTAGGGGGCATGGCCGAGATCGTTGGCTTCGACAAGCAGCTTCGTGAGGCCCGTCGGGAGACGCTAGAAATGTGCGTGAATGACCTGTTTCCGGGCGGCGGAGACATCTCGAGCGCAACCTTCTGGACCGGCTTGCGTCCGATGACACCCGATGGAACGCCGATCGTCGGTCACACTGCGGTGCCCAACCTTTATCTTAATACGGGCCATGGCACCCTGGGCTGGACCATGTCTTGCGGCTCGGCGCAGCTCCTTGCAGACCTCATCTCCGGGCGCAAGCCTGCTATTGAGCACAATGACCTTAACGTATTTCGGTATGCGAAGGAAACGGAGATTCCGGAGGCCTTCGCGCTCAGCTAATGGTTGACCCTCATGCCGGATACCCGGCGAGACTGACGTTAAAACCATACGCGACGCCACGGTCCGTCGTTGCAATTTTCTTTTCGAAATCGAATCCATGCCGCGTCCCATCAAAGCGTACATCCATCCCGACGCTGTAAGACATAACCTGCAGGTAGCACGGGAAAAGGCTTCTCAATCTCGCGTCTGGGCTGTCGTGAAGGCAAACGCTTATGGGCACGGAATCGAGCGTATCTATCCCGCGCTCGAAGCTGCCGACGGCATCGCCCTACTCGACTTGGACGAAGCGGTCCGTGTTCGAGAATTGGGTTGGAAAAAGCCTGTGCTGCTCCTTGAAGGCATCTTCACGGAGGGTGACGTCAAACTGGCCGACCAATATGGCCTGACGGTCGCGGTACATTGTGACGAGCAGCTCCATCAAATCACCGCCGCCCGCCCCAAGCAACCAATTGACATCTACCTCAAGATGAACTCGGGGATGAACCGCCTTGGGTTCGCGCCTGAGAACTACCGGGCGAGTTGGGAGCGTGCAGCCGCCTCGTCCGGTATCGGCGGAATTGCGCTAATGAGCCATTTCGCCAGCGCTGACGAGGGCAGCGTTGACTGGCAGCTTGAACGATTCGACGAGGCAACCTGCGGTATTCCAGGTGACCGTAGTCTCTCAAACTCGGCAGCTACATTGTGGCATCCGCGAGCACATCGCAATTGGGTCCGCCCCGGAATCTTACTCTACGGCGGCTCTCCTTCTGGACGAGCCAGCGACATTGCTGACGTTCCGCTGCGGGCGTCAATGACACTTTGCAGCGAAATTATCGGCATTCAAAACGTCCGCGCGGGCGAGACGGTTGGGTATGCTCGCAGTTATCGGGCCAATGCCGACATGCGCATCGGCGTTGTTGCGTGTGGCTATGCTGACGGATATCCGCGTCATGCGTTCACCGGAACACCGGTCTGTGTAGACGGTGTCATCACGCGCACGGTCGGCCGTGTTTCGATGGATATGCTCACCGTGGACCTCGCACCATGCCCCAGTGCAGGCATTGGCTCAGAAGTTGAGCTGTGGGGTGAGCAGATTAAAATCGACGACGTGGCCTCCTCGTCCGGCACGATCGGTTACGAGTTGATGTGCGCGTTAGCGCGCCGAGTCCCTGTAACAGTGAGCCAGTGAACTATCTGCCGACAGTCGCAGATAGCAGCAGCTTGCAAACCGGATACTCACTTCTTGAGAGTGAAGCTCACGCGAGCAGCGCGCCGCACGAGCCGTCCTGCTACGCGAGATCGATGTCGTACGCAGTCCCGAGCCTTTCATGCTGGCTTCGTCGCGACAGGTTGGTGTTTGCATGCCTGCCCGTATCAATCGATTAGGATCGAGCGCCGGAATGTAGGCGCAGCCGCCAAAAGTCGGTGTTCATGGGGCGACGCCGAGGCAGGCCTGGCGAACGGAGCGAAGCCTTCGCAGCGACGTGTTAGAGACTGCAAAAGCCCGGCGCGGCAAGGGCAGGACTCGCACCTCAGATAATCGCGAATTATCGCCGTTTCGCCATTGCTGCCGCGCGCTATCGGCTAGCGAGTAATTGCCCTCGCAGGTGGGCAAGCTCTCGCAATCCCTGCCATGGGCGTTCGCCTCCTCAAAGATGCGCCTGACCTTTTCAATCCATCTTTGGCCCGTCAAGCGACCGGGACATGAAGCGTTGTTTTTACCCGCTCCATCGCGACAAACGTTCGAAAGCTTCGGACGTTACCTTCGGCAAAGAACAGCGATCTCGTCAGGGCCGTGTATTCGGCCATGTCCCGAGTGCAAAAGATCAGGATGAAATCAACGTCGCCGGTTACGTAGTAACACTGCTGGACTTGCTCACAGGCGTCGAACCGGGCCTTCATTGCGTCGAGCAGTTCTATCGCCTCACTTTCCGCCGAAACATGGGTGATTATCGTTACTCGGGAGCCGAGCGCGTCCGGGTTCAGTACGCTGCGGTCCGCAGCGATCACGCCGACACTTCGGAGCTTCTGCAGCCTCCGCGCCACGGAAGGCACCGACAGGTTGACCGCCAGCCCGATCTCGCGATGAGGCGTCTGATTGTTCCGCTGCACGATTGCCAGGATCTGGAGATCGAAAGCGTCCAATTCGACATTCTGAAGCGTTCTCGATGGGCGGAATTTTGTCGCCATGAAAAATTTTATCGGATAAGAGCTGGAAAAGAATAAATATTAAACCACGTCTCGCAATAAAATTTCCACATTAAGCGCTACAACGCCACCGGCGCCGGACGACGACCAGGCGACGAATTTTCGGCGACCCCACCTGACCGCTTCGCATCCCTACGGAAAATCATGTACACCAAACATCTTTCGCACTCGCTGATGGCGATCGCAATTGGCGCATTCGCCTCGGCAGCGTTGGCCGATGTCACGGTCAAGATCGGCCAGGTTTCGCCTCTAACTGGCGAACTCGCGCACATCGGAAAGGACGACGAGAATGGGGTGCGGCTCGCCATCGAGGATTTGAATAGCAAGAAGATGAGTATTGGCGGCCAGCTCGTGACCTTCGAGCTGGACTCTCAAGATGATGCCGCCGACCCGAAGACCGCAGTGACGGTCGCCCAAAAGCTCATCGACGATCATGTCTCTGGCGTCGTAGGGCACGCCAACTCGGGCACGTCGATTCCCGCTTCCAGAATCTATGCAGGCGCCGGCATTCCAATGATTACCGAATCTGCCACGAATCCTTTACTGACCCAGCAAGGGCTGAAATCGGTTTTCCGGATGGTTGCGAACGACGTTCGTCAGGGGTCGGTCATCGGGACCTACCTCGTTCGAGACCTCAAAGCGCCTAAAGTTGCGATCGTCGATGACCGTACGGCGTATGGGCAAGGTTTGGCCGACGAGATCGAAAAGGCAGTGAAGTCCGCGAACGGTACCGTAGTCGCCCGAGAGTTCGGCACCGATAAGACAACCAACTGGATGGCCGTTCTCACGACCATCAAGAATCATAGACCTGATGCCATCGCTTTCACAGGGGGCGATACGCAAGCCGCTGCCTTCGTTCAACAGATGCACCGCCTCGGGATGAAGGTCAGATTCATCGCTGGGGACGAAGCCTGCACACCGCAGTTCATTACACTCGGCGGCGCCTCGATGAACGGCGACATGTACTGCACCCTGGCAGGTGTGCCGCCTTCACAAATGCCGCAAGGCCCGGCGTTCTTCAAGCGGTTTGAACAGAGGTTCAAATCACCGGTGCAACTTTACGCACCCTACGCCTACGACGCGGTGATGACCATGGTCGCAGCCATGCAAGCCGCCAACTCTACAGACCCGAAGATCTACCTATCGAAATTGCAATCCGTTAAGGTCGACGGTGTTACCGGCCCCATCGAGTTCGACAAAGCCGGCGACATTCGCAATGGCGCAATTACCGTTCGGCAGTTTGGCAACAATGTCTGGAACGACAAGTCGGTAGTCCGTTGAAGGTAGGTACGCCGCGAAAGATGGCGTGCGCGCCAAAGGGCTAGAGGCGAGAAATTTTCTCGTCTCGGCTGTTTCGGCCACCCTATGAAACGAGGCACTTCGAGCGCCTACAGGAGATTTTCCACAATGCTGACTGCAAACTCTCGCACTACCCACTCGCCCTACCCCAACGAACTTCGGAGCGTCTTGAACATTCGATCGGCAGACGAAAGCGGCGCCTGGCTATCGAACTGGAATCAAATCTCTTCCTCAGCGACGCCCTTGTGGGACCTACCGGACGCAGCGCTAGCGCTGGGCCTCGCGCGTGTAAGCCTCAAGGATGAAGGATTTCGCTCACCGCTAGGCAGCTTCAAAGCGTTGGGCGCGCCCATCGCCCTCGTGCGGCTGATTCTCCGGCATTGGCACACGCACGACCTGAATCCGGCCGGCGTGCTGCGGGGGCAATATGCCGAAATGCTCGCGAACCTGACGGTGATTAGCGCCACTGACGGTAATCACGGAAAAGCATTGGCGGCTGCCGCGCGAGACATCGGTTGTCAGTGTGTCATCGTCCTTCATGCCAACGTCAGCGTCGAGCGTGAAGAGGCCATCGCGTTCTACGGTGCGAGAATCATTCGCATCGCCGGAAGCTATGACGAGTCCGTGGAATATGCGGCTAACCTGGCAGCGGAGAATGGCTGGCATGTCGTCTCGGACACATCGTACGAAGGCTACGAAGCGATTCCTCGCGACGTCATGCAAGGATATGGCGTGATCGCCGCTGAAGCAATAACTCAGCTCAACAGTCTCGCCCCCTCGCAACCCGTCACGCACGTGTTTCTACAAGGGGGCGTCGGCGGTCTCGCGGCAGGCGTCGCAAGTTATCTTTGGGAACATGCAGGCGCGCAGCGGCCGCGGTTCATTGTCGTTGAACCTCAGCAGGCGGACTGCCTCTACCAGAGCGCGATCGTCGGCCACGCAACTAGAGCGACCGGTTCCGTCGATTCCGTCATGGCCGGCCTCGCGTGTGGCGAGACATCTCCGCTCGCCTGGAAAATTCTCGAACGGTGTGTGGACCATTTCATGACCATTACCGACGATGACGCCATCTCAGCAATGCGTTCGCTCGCAAAAGGCACGGATCGTGACGCACCTCTTGTTGTGGGTGAGTCAGGAGCTGCTGGCTTTGCGGGTCTTAGCGTGCTGATGCAGAACCCGGTTCTCGCCCGGCAAGTTGGGCTTGGTCCTGAGTCGCATGTATTGGTCATCAACACTGAAGGTGCAACCGCGCCGGGCGTGTATAAAGAGCTCGTCGGGGAATCGGCGGAGGCTGTACTCGTGCGTCAGAGCGAGTGGCAAAAGTCGCTTGAGCACTGATCTAACTGTGAACCGCCGACTCGACGTCAAGGATCTAACCATGGAAATGTCGCTGCAGGAAAGCCTCAAGGACTGGCGCCACCAACTCCACAAATATCCCGAAACCGGCTTCGAAGAGGCTCGGACATCGGACTACGTGGCGAACATTCTGAAGACCCTTGGCCTCGAGGTCCATCGCAACATAGGCGGAACCGGCATGGTTGCCAACCTGAAGGTCGGCAGTGGGACGCGCGCAATCGGTCTACGCGCCGAAATGGATGCGCTGAACATCACGGAACATGCGCCCGGCCGACCTCACGCATCGTGCATTCCGGGAAAGATGCACGCATGCGGTCACGACGGCCATATGGCAATGATTCTAGGTGCTGCTCGACTTCTCGCCGAGCGAAGGGACTTCGATGGTACGGTCCGCTTTATATTCCAGCCGGCAGAAGAACACGGACGCGGGGCGAAAGCAATGATGCTGGACGGCTTGTTCGAGCGATTTCCCGTTGACGCGATCTTTGGGGCACACAACATGCCGGGCATGCCGGCAGGCAGCTTCGCAACGCGCCCAGATGGCATCATGGCCAGCGAAGACAATTTTCTCATTCACATTAAGGCAAAAGGGACGCACGCGGCACGCCCTCATATGGGCGTCGATCCTATCGTAATCGCCTCGCAGATCGTGCTCGCCTTGCAAACCATCATCTCGCGTAATCTGGACCCAAGCCTTTCCGCTGTCATCTCATGTACCGAGATACTCACGGACGGGCTTCGGAATGTCATTCCGTCGAACGTCATCATCAAGGGCGACACCCGCAGTTACGCGCCGGAAGTGCAGAAGCTATTGAACACGCGGATGAGAGAAGTCAGCGAGGGCATCTGCCGCACGCATGGAGTCGAATGCGACTTCGAGTACACGCATGAGTTCGTCCCGACAGTCAACACGCCAGAGTTCGTTCATATCGCGGTGACGGCGGCATCGAATGTCGCGGGCGCGGAGAACGTGGATGCCAACGTTCAGCCGATGATGATATCGGAGGATTTCGGCGCATTTCTGCAGGCCGTTCCGGGCAATTTCATTTTCGTAGGCAACGGAACCGACGAAGCCGAAGGGGGAATTCCGCTACATAACGCAAGCTACGACTTCAACGACGAGATTTTGTCGGTCGGCTCGCGATATTTCGCCGAAATCGCCCGACTGCTACTTCCCGTCCAATGACCCATGGCAGCTGACACGAAGCCCTTCCCGCGCGCCCGATATGCTTCTTTTCGATAGTCCATGAACAGCTCTTCGCCTGGTTCGATGTCACGCAGTGCGTGTAAATAGACGCGACTGCCCCGCTGCTCCGTCTCGCAGTTCGGCGCGCAGACTGTGGTTCACCTAGCGCGCTGGGTTTCCGCCTTGCCCGCCGTCGATCACGCGTCCATCGTCTAGATCGAAGAAGAAGGTGTGGCCTGCCTCAGCGGCCGAGCGCTCGTACTGACGCTGCGCTTCCGTCCAGCTCAGGACCTTGCCTTTGTACTCGAATAGCACGTCACCGGCGTTGATGCGCGTGAGCGCGAACACGCCCCGGCCGTGAATCGGCGATAAACGGACAGCGGTGCGGCGCATGGGCATTGAGTGTGTAGAAGCGATAAAATTGATTCGCGGTCAGGCCCGCGGCGTTGGACAATCGCTCAACGCTGTACTGCGAGACGCCTATGCTCCGATCGGCTGCCAGCCCTATCAAGCGCAAACCGCCTCGCGGGGCCGCTGGCCCGCTACCGGGACAGGATCGTCGAGGTGCTGGGCGAAGCTCGCGGGCAGCGTGTCATGATCCGCACCGTCCATACGGACGGTGCCGAGCGGCGCACGGCCGTGAAGCTCATCAATTCACTGCCGCTGGACAACAAGCTTTTCTTACGGGCGCAGGCGTCGCTCGCCGAGCTTGCGTCACGCACCGTTGACCGCGTCCTTGAATGCTTTACCGGCCGTGAATTTCACGGTTTTCGCGGCGGCGATATGTAAGTCTCGCCGGTTTTGGGATTGCGTCCGGTACGCGCGGCGCGCTCGCCGGTGGTGAAACTGCCGAATCCGATCAATTGCACAGAGTTTCCCTGAGCCACCTCGCGGGCGACGGCGTTGAGCACGGCGTTGATCATCTCTTCGGCGGCACTCTTGCTGGTGCCTGCCTCGGAGGCGACCGCGTCAATCAGTTCCTGCTTGTTCATTCGTCTGTCCTTTATCGAATGAACGCCATCTTACCGAACGCCAAAGCAAGCGACATCTCCCCCTTAACCGACGTCAGACGCAAAACAGCAACGAAGGGTGCTTTGTTATGGTCAAACGCCGGAACCCGGGTAAGGTAAGCGGCCAGGGAACCCGTCTTGACGAACGATGGATTACTCGACAGGCGCGAGAGGCTGCCAGTTATGCGGCAGCAATGTTGCGATGTCGCTTGCTTTGTGGGCCGGCAGGCGGGTCAGGATGTGCTTGAGATATGCATGGGGTTCGTGCCCGTTGAGTTGCGCCGATCGGATGAGGCTCATGATCGCAGCGGCGCGTTGGCCAGCGCGCAGCGACCCTGCGAACAACCAGTTGGACCTGCCGATGGCCCATGGACGTATCTGATTTTCGACCCAATTGTTGTCGATTGGTACATGCCCGTCTTCGAGATAACGCGTCAGCGCTTGCCAGCGCTTCAGGCTGTAATCCAAAGCCTTAGCAATGGCGGAGCCGTCGGAAACGAGTTTGCGCTGCTTAACCAACCACTCGTAAAGCGCGTCGCTTACTGGCTTGGCCCGGCTCTGTCGAAGCCGGTGGCGGGCATCGGCATCGAGATTCGCGGCATCCCGCTCGATGGCATAAAGCTCAGTGAAGAATGGTAGCGCTTGCCCAGCGAGCTGGCTGCTGTGATTGGCGTGCAGCTCGAAGAATTTGCGCCTCGCGTGAGCTGCGCAGCCAATCTCGGTGACGCCCTGAAGGAAGGAGGCCTTGTAACCGCCGTAGTCGTCACATACCAGCTTGCCGTGCCAGCCGGTCAAGAAGGTGCGGGCATGCTCGCCGGCTCGGCTGCCGGCGAAGTCGTACACCACCGCGCGAAGGTTGCTGAACTGCGTAGGCGTATACGCCCACAGATAAGCCCGATGCGTCTTCCCCTTACCGGGGCTGAGCATTTGCACCGGGGTCTCGTCCGCGTGCAACACGCCTTCCTTCAAGATCTCTCGATGGAGGGCATCGACCAATGGCTGCAACTGCGCGCCGCAGGTGCCCACCCACGCGCCTAGCGTAGATCTCGGTATCGCCAGGCCCGCACGCGCAAAGATCTGCGCCTGGCGATATAGGGGCAGGTGATCTGCGAATTTGTTGACGAGGACCGATGCCAGAAGTCCGGTGGTTGGGATGCCCTTATCGATGACGTGCGAGGGTACGGGTGCCTGGATGAGCGTCTCACAGTTACGACATACCCACTTACCGCGAACGTGCCGCTCCATCGTAAACACGCCCGGTGCGTAATCCAACTTCTCGCTAATGTCTTCGCCGATACGAACACGTTCGCATCCGCACTGGCACACCGTGTTGTCCGGTTCATGACGGACGTTGACACGCGGCAACTGCGGCGGCAAGGGTGCGCGTTTTGGCTGCTCGTGTCGGCGCTTGCGTGCAGGCTCGAGCTCTTCGAGCTCTATCTCGATGGCGGCCAAGTCGCCATCAATCGCCTCGTCAAGCAGGCTCATTTGCTCGTTGTTGAACTGCTCGCTGCGACGGCCAAACTGCTGGCGCCTGAGCACGGAGATCTCGTGAGTCAGTTTGTCGATGCAGGTTTGCCGGTAATGCAGCTCCCGTTCCAACGCATCGACTTCTCTGCGTTTCTCCGTCACCTCTTGGTCCTTCGCGCGGACCTCAGCGAGCAGTTGCGTTGCAAGGGCACGCAACTGCTCTGGACTGAGGTCGTCGAGATCGGCCGGCGGGTTCATGCAGACCAGTCTGCCAGAACCCCGCACGCGCGAGAAGGAGAACTGTATACGTCACCGCCGACGCGTCAGATGATGCGGATCACGCCATCCTGGCCGATGCGTTGCCACGGCAGCCCCAGCACCAAGCCCGCCAATTGTTCGTGCGTGAGCACCTGCTGCTTGGGTTCGCTGCTAGCGTGGGGCCAGACGAACTGCCCCTGATTCAGCCGCCGCGCTGCCAACCAGATGCCGATTCCGTCGTGGACCAGGACCTTGAGTCGGTTGGCGCGGCGGTTGGTGAACAGATAAGCGTGGTGCGGATGCGCGGTATGCGTCTCACGTCGGCCGTTCTGCGGGCACCAGTGAACGGGGGTAATTTGGTTCCCGCCAAATGTTTTAATGGGAACCAAAGTGGCCGAGATTGTGGATAGCAAATGCGAGGCACCGGGCAAGCGCCCCAAC
Source organism: Caballeronia sp. LZ019 (assembly GCF_031450825.1). Lineage (NCBI taxonomy): Bacteria > Pseudomonadati > Pseudomonadota > Betaproteobacteria > Burkholderiales > Burkholderiaceae > Caballeronia > Caballeronia sp. LZ019. The sequence goes on from NZ_JARTVZ010000004.1 coordinate 288,312, forward strand.
TTTGCGCGCGAATTCAAACGACAACTGGTCGAACAGACGTTCGAGCCCGGGGCGTCTGTATCGCTGGTCGCGCGTCGCAATGACATAAACACCAACTTGCTGTTCAGATGGCGTCGCCAGTATCTTCAGGGTGCGTTTGGGGCGCCGCGTCCGGGACCCGCCAGACAGGAACCCGATGGTGACGTTGCATCGTTACTTCCAGTCAGCATTGTCCCGGAAGCCGAGGCCTCGATGCCGGTCCGCGAAGCCATGTCGGAGGACGCCTGCGAGATCGAATTCGACCGTGCACGCTTGCGCATTCGCGGTAGCGTGTCGCCGGATATGCTGCGGCTGCTGATTCGGGAGCTGTCCCGATGATCGGCTTGCCGCCTGGCACTCGCATCTGGATCGCCGCAGGCGTCACCGACATGCGTAGTGGTTTCCCGGCTCTTGCCGCGAAGGTGCAATCGGCACTCGAAGAGAATCCGCTCGGCGGCGACGTGTTCATTTTTCGGGGACGTCGCGGCGATCTCGTAAAAATTCTATGGGCAACAGATGACGGACTATGGCTTCTCGCGAAGCGGCTTTCGCATGGGCGGTTTATTTGGCCCCAGGCGGATGGCGGCAAGATCTTTCTGACGTCGGCGCAGCTGTCGATGTTGCTGGAAGGCATCGATTGGCGACAGCCCCGTCGCACGGCCGCCTTGTCCATGTTGTAAACCGCATCGAAGGCTCGTAAACTGCGGTGCATGCCCGATCATGCTCCGCTTCCGGACACCATTGCCGAGCTCCACGCCCTGGTGCTCGAGCAGCAGGCATCGATGGCAAAGATGCGCCAGGAGATCGCCGAACGCGACCGGAAGATTGTTGAACGGGACCAGGAGCTCGAGCGCCTGAAGGCGCAGATCGACAAGCTCAGGCGCATGCACTTCGGTCGCAAGTCCGAACAACTCGACCGGCAGATCGATCGGCTCGAAACCCAACTCGAGGATCTGGCAGCGGGCAGCGGCGTCGCCGATGTTCGCCGTGCGCGCGCTCGTGCATCGAGCTCGGGCGTATCTGCAGCATCCCCAAAGGAAGCCTTGGCGCCTCATCTGCCACGCGAAGAGCACGAGCTCGAGCCAGATTCCATCTGCCCGAAGTGCAACAACGCCATGGAGATGCTCGGCGAGGATGTGTCTGAGCAACTCGAGCGCGTCACGGCGATGTTCAAGGTCATCCGCACTATCCGTCGCAAGCGGATCTGCACCGGTTGCGGCCATATCGCGCAACCTCCCATGCCGGGGCTGCCGATCGAGCGCAGCATCGCGCATCCGAGCTTGCTGGCCGAGATCATCGTTGCCAAGTATGCAAATCACACGCCGCTCTATCGGCAATCCGAGATCGCAGCGCGCGACGGCGTACGTCTCGATCGGGCCACCATGGCCCGCTGGGTCGGGCAATGCGAAGAACTCTGTCGGCTGCTGACTGAAGCCCTGCGTCGCTACACAATGGCGACTGCCAAGCTCCACGCGGACGACACGCCGATCCCGGTGCTCGCGCCTGGGAACAAAAAGACCAAGACCGGTCGATTGTGGGTCTACGTGCGCGATGATCGCCGCTCAGGTTCGAACGAGCCTGCTTCTGTCTGGTTCGCTTACTCGCCGGACCGCAAGGGCATTCACCCCCAGATCCATCTCGCCGGATTCAAAGGCATCCTTCAGGCGGACGGCTATGCCGGCTTCAACGAGTTGAACGAAGGCGGCAAAGTTCGTCTGGCATTTTGCTGGGATCATGCGCGCCGATACGTATTCAACGTGCATGAGACAGCCCCGTCGGACACCACGAAGCAATGGCTCGACATGATTGGCGAGTTTTATGGAATCGAGGCTGATATCCGCGGCAAACCGCCGGATGAGCGGCGACGCGTCAGGCAAGAAAAGACCAATCCATTGCTCGCGGCCCTCGAGACGTCAATGAGGGAGAAACTAGCGACTCTTTGGCCGAAGGCACCGCTGGTCGAAGCGATCAACTACTCTTTGAACCGCTGGGACGGGCTCACACTATTCTGCGATGACGGCCGCGTGGAGATCAGCAACGTGCTCGCCGAAAATGCTTTGCGCTGCGTGGCCCTCGGCCGGCGCAATTTCATGTTCGCTGGCTCCGACAGCGGTGGCGAGCGAGCCGCCGCAATGTATAGCTTGATCGGCTCGTGCAAGTTGAATGGCATCAACCCGCGCGCCTACCTGGAATACGTCCTTACGCACATTGCCGATCACCAGGCCAACCGCATCGACGAACTGTTGCCCTGGAACGTCGCGAAGCACCTGCTCCCATCTGCACCTTCATCCGGTTGATCCCTTCTGCCTGCGGCAGGCTTAGCCTGCCGCATTCTCCGACGCTTGTCCAAAGAATTCTCAACGGCCCTCGCGCGACGCATACGATGCGCGGCGCCGAAGACCTTCACCACGCGCCCCAACGCCGTGTCGAAGCCGGCCCGCATGTCCAGCGGATCAACTGCTAGCCAGATCGCGTCGACACGAATCACCGCAGCCACTCGCGCAGCCATGTCGCGCATTGCGCGGCTTCGGAGACCGGCCAACTCACCGTTATGGACTGATTGCCGCGGCGAACTTCGACCCGGATCTCCGTCGAAGCTACCTGCTTTGCCCCCACGGCAACCGGAACGAACGCTGGTAGTGGTGTCGATTGAGCTTCTACCGGGCGTTCAGACAACCGCTTCGGAAGTCTGCCTTCTGCCTGGTCAAGCCAGCGGCGCAGTAGGTTCGCGTTGAGCCGATGTTCCAGCGCGACCGCCGACACCAACACGCCGGTACCCTGGCAAGCGGCAACAACGCGTGCCTTAAAGTCTTCGGTGTAGCGCCGACGACGGCGACGGGTCGGCAACGCCTCTTCTTCGATAGTGTTCACGTGTCCGCTTATTCGCTTTAGTGGACACGATACTCCCAAGCGCTTCAACCACAATCAAGGTGAGTTGGCCAGCCGCTTACAGTTGTCGGCGCGACGAGCATAAAAGGGAAGGGAGATTGCCCTGGATCGAACCTTCGCGCTCGCCAAGTTAGGCAACGGCTTTCAAGCTGCAAATCGACGACCGCGATCTGCGAGCGATGCCTGTTACACACCGACGTCTGCGTTATGTGTCATTCGCCGGCTTTTCGTCTACGGAGTGATACTACCTATCGCCACGTTAGAATCTTATAGCTGAAAGTTACTTCGGGATGAACATATGTGACACCGTTTTCTTCGTGCTGCACACTTTCTATCTTCATAACGCACAGGGCTCCTACAAAATTCATCATCACAACGCTTTGTCCTACAACTGGTGTAACCGTCCGCCCCGGCCCGAGAAATTTCTCAACCGTGCTTGGATCGAAGTCGGAAGCGGTGACAAGCCCGACAGCTTTAAGACCGCTATCGATGTAGACATAGACGCTGTTTGAGCGGTGACCGCTAAAGTTCACCTTGAACTCATATTGCCCATGGCCGAGTTTGTAGTATGGGTGGTCCTTATGGCGAAACGTGACCCGATCCTTCAGGGCAGGATTTGCGTAATTCGCTGGATCGCGAATCGCATCTATTCGCTCAATCCGCGCTAGACGGTCAAGAAGCACTTCCGGCGCGAGTGCGTGCGCTTTATCCGCCGGCAACCCCTCCACCCATCGCCAAAGATCGTCCATTTGTTCGATCCCAGGGAAATCGTTCCTTGCTGGACTTGCATTGAAATCGAACCCCTTCGGGTTCTGAACTGCTAACCACGCTGGCAACCTGCGTCGAGGGTTACTCACGAAAAGAACTGAAAGCCAAGAGACCGGTTTGTTTTGGAAGACACCCTTGATCCACTGGTTCTCAATTCCCACTCCGGATCTTGGGAGGTCGTCCGCGCGCTTAACGTAATTTTCATCGACGATCATTAGCACACGATCAGCCTCCGTCGTGCTAGTAGTAGCTCGGTCTCACCCTCCGATCTGAACCGCGATGGACCGGCACATCGGACGCACTTAATGCTCGGCCGAAAGTGTGATTCAGCTCGCGCTTATGCTCAAATCGATCTGCCGCTTTGGCAAGGCGCAGCGGCATCATATGGGAAACGCATGGCGCGACGCCTGGTCCGTCTGCAGCATGCGTCTGTCTCCACGACGTCCATCTATCCATCTATCTGCAGAGCGATGAGGTGAAACGGGCGCGACAGCTAGGGGATGCGTTCGGCTGTCAGGAGGCACTGTCTGCTTGGAGCTGTTCGCGCGAAAATGGCCGCTTGTTTGACCCGTTTTCGCGCGCCATCTCTGACGAGCTGACGCTTTGATAACCGCGCCGTCGCCGGTGTGACGCTGCCGATGCAGTTATCGCCAATCGAGCGCGCTTGTTCGCGGGCGAACCGCGCGCTCAGTCCGAGAAGTTCAACCAAACTATTGTTGCACCTGCCACTTGAGTATCGGATGCGTGGTATTCGGCAATATCGCCCACGTTCCCCCAGCGCCGAAATCCCACGTTGGGCCAAAGCTCGCCGCTACGCTCATCTGTCCGGTCGTGAGGCCATTCGCCGTGCCAACGGGCGTGGGCGCGCCGTATTCCGAAGTTTGTCTCGTCGCGTCGCGGTCCCAAAAAACGTCGGCGGCAATTACACCCGTATTGTTTGCTGCGATACCGCCTCTGTATTGCGGTAGTAAAAAGGTATCGACCGGGCCGCTAGCAAACGACTGCTCGATCGACCCACTGTTGTTTGCGACGAGCCCAGCCTCGCCGTTGCCCCCAGACACAGGCCCGGTTGCATAGGACTGGTTAATCGAGCCTGAGTTGCTTCCCGCCAATCCGCCGCCTTGGGCGCGCGACCCTCCGCCAGCGCTGCCGGTTGCGAACGACTGCAGGATCGCTCCGCGGTTCTCGCCGACGAGGCCACCCGAAAGGCTAGGGCCACTGACGGCCACGTCGCTTCCGGCCCGATAGATGACACCGGAATTAGTGCCTATGAGCCCGCCCGCAGGAAAACCGCTCGATCCCTGATTCAGCACGCTGCCGTCGGCATAGACATTCGACACGAGCCCGGACGACTGCCCCGCCAGCGCCCCCGCCGGGCTGTAGAAAACGGTAACGCGCTCATTTGCGAGCTTGACGTTGCGCACGGCGCCCGTATCACCGATGGTCGCGAAAAGCCCCGCCCGGGACGTGTCGCTGAAGTCCTGCGAAACCGTCACGTTCGCGATCGTATGCCCGAGACCGTCGAGTTGGCCTGTGAAGCCATTCACCGTCCCTGAGCCAATGGGCTGAAAGTTGTTGCCGGCGGGACTCGCATCGATGTCACGGCCCAGCGCAAAGCTCCCGTCAAGACGCTGCGAAATCTTGTTGAGGTCGTCCAATGTGTTGACCAGCGCATAGTCCGTGAACTGGCTGCGGATGCCACTGTATGCCGGAGCAGTCCACGCAGGATTGTTCCTGGTGTATCCGGGTACATCTAGCCCGTTGCCATCGCGATAACTCGACACGAGGCCCCAACTCTTCGACCAGTCGATCGTGCCGAGATTCTCGACGCCTCCCCCGTTGTTCTGCCCGCCCGTGTCGGCGCGCAGGGTCAGGTTGGCCGTCCCGTTATTGGCGAGCGTCGCCATTGGACCGACGGTCACGGAACGCACGGCGTTGAGCGTAAGCGATGCGTTGCCAAACCAGCGCATCGTCTGCTCCATTACGATGTCGCCTTGCGAGGCGTTGAGCGTCAACGACGTGCCCTGCTCCAACTGCCTAACCAGAGCCGCCGTCGTCAACGGCCCGACGTTGAATACCGGTGCATCCAGATTCCAGTTCGCCGCGTGAACATCGGCATCATCGAGGTGCAGAGCCGCGCCCTTTGTTTCGACAGTTCCGCCGCCAACCGGATTCGTTGCTTCGATTCGGCCGTGGATATGAGCGGTGCCGTCATTAGCGACCAGCCACACGTGACCGTCGCGGGTCGCCGTGCCTGTGGCACGCAAGGCATTGGTGTTGCCCGCGAGCGCGTACACGTTGCCATCGGCGGCCTGCAGTGCAATCTGCGCCGCTGCGATCGTCCCTTTGTCGACAACGTCACCGCGGCTGCCTGTCGATTGCACAAAGGTTTGCGGCAAGCCGGTGGAGTCGCGCACCAGCACTTGGTCGCCGGCTGCCAGTTCCGCAGAGCCGGAAGGGGCGCTAATGGTGCCATCATTCTCGGCGAGCTTGCGCGCGATCAGGAGCACGTCGCCGCCAGTGGAGGTGATCTTGCCGAGGTTCACGACAACGCCAGTGCCAGTGCCGGCGAAAGTAAGCGGACCGCCTGCCATGAAGGCGTCATTATTCACATCCAGCGTGGATGCGATGAAACGCCCGCCCGTTGTGACAACGCCATTCGCACCGATGACGACGCCCTGCGGATTGATTAGATAGAAGCTGCCACTTGCCGTGAGCGCGCCGTCGATCGACGACTTCTCCGTGCCGGTCACGCGGCTCAGCGTCGCACCGGAGCCGTTCTCGATCGTGACAGCATGGTCCTTGTCGATGGAGAAGCTGGACCAGTCGATGACCCCTCGCGACGTCGTCTGCGTCACGGTCATGCGCACGCCATCCGACGAGACGTTGCCTACGCCGGCAACGAACCTGCCTCCCGATGGCATCGGTCCCGCCGCCCACGCGTTGGATGCGACTACGGCGCCTGTCGCGACCAGGCCGATTGCTGTTCGGCGAACTCGAAGCGGATTGGAAGGCATGCCGAGCCAGAATATTTCGGTGTGCATGTCGAAGCTCCATCAGACAGCGTCAAACGGACACTGTTAACTGCCGATAGCATGCGCTTTTGCTCATCGGGGGCGTTCATATAAATCTAGGTGAGTTGCCGAGCCGCTTACCGCTGCATCGTGCCACCCGCTATCTCGGCCGCGCGGAGCATCAGATGCGCGCTTAGCTCGTGGCGTGGCGAAACGGTGGTCAGCCTCACACCAACACTGCCCGCTAGAAGGTTCTTGCAGGCCGCCGTGGGCCTTGAGACTTCAATCCTGGTACATGACCATTACCCCCGCGAGTCACTTATCATCATTCCGCACACATCCGTCATTGCCGTCGCCAGGAAATTCCACAGATCGGGTTACGAGCGACGCTTAGTCGCCCGGCTGAATGTCGCTCATTTTCCAGTTCTTGTCGAAATACGCTTCGGTGGGGCCATACAGTCGGAAGTAGGTAAACCAGTGCTTGCCCGCAACGGTCTGCACCCAATTGCTCTCCTTGCCCGCCGGCGCCTGCGGTCCGAAATAGAGATCAACAGAACCGTCCGCGTTCTTTTGCAACTGTTCGCGGCTCGATACATCGGACTTCTGCCGAGCGTTTTCCACGAAGCGCCGCGTTGCAGTATCGTAGACCGTGAGCGACCAGAACTGCTTCGCAGGCGGGTTAGGCGCAATATGCAGGTGATAGTTCTTACCTCCGTCGAGCCAGGCATCACCTGAATCGGTGTATGCGCCGAGGTACGCTTGCCCGAGTCCAGGGGTGGTTGAGATCATCCCCTTGGTGTCGGTCACCGCTTCGTAGAACCACGCCGTCCGTTCCCAAAGCTGGTCGAAGTTGGCGACGCGCTGTGAAGGATCGGCGATGAAAAGTGCGTATTCCCAATGCCGGTCGGGCCAGTGCCGCACGTTGGCGAAGCGCTTCGCGAAGGTATTGGTCTCAGCAAACAACTTCCCCGCGGCTGCGCCCTGTTGTAAAGCCTTGCGCTGCAACGTATTAGGTTCGAACGGCTTGCCCTTTTCAACGCCAAGGCTTGCGAGCATGGCCATGTAAAAGCGGTCGCGCTCGTTGACCGGCTCGCGCTGGATAATTTCCCAGAGCCGCTGCCAATACTCCATGCCGTCGGGCTGTGTGCCGGACCAGTCTGTGCCTCCGGGCGTCAGGAAGCGTCCGGCCGCCGGATGCGCGCGCTCACTGTAGCGGTAGACTTTAATCTGGCTGACGATCGCCTTGGCCTTCGCGGGATCTTGCTCTAGCACGCGAAATCCCAGCAGTACGCTGTTTGTTTCGGAGCGCGCGACATAGTAGCCCTGCGTATTGGCGGGTGCCTGAGCGCCTGGAGGGATGATCAGGTATCTGCCACCGCGCCCTTTGTCCGGTCCCGTCTGCCCCATGTTGACGATGGCACGCTGCCAGAAATCGCCGACGCCGCCTGCCGTCGGCCCCGCTGGCATGTCGATGACGAGCGGCCCCGACTTGTCCAGTTCGGCGAAGCCGAGAATATAGGGCGTTGTGGCGTTCGCAGTGAGAATGCCCAGTTTGTCTTTCCACGTCGTGTACACAACAAGATCGCCGGTGCGCGCGCCGAACTTGTTGAACGCTTTCTTTTTGCCACTGCGCGTACGCAACCAGCGGCAACGCCCAGAGATAAGCCTGGGTAGCCTGCTGAAAATCGAGCTGACTGAAAAGGCCGGGAATGGCGCTGCGTGCGGGCAGATCGCCGTCCATCTGGACGGTGCCAAACGGCAACTGCAGCTCTTGCGCCAAACAGTAAGGCACGGTCGTCACCAGCGCCGCGGTTGTAGCCGCAAGCGACGAGATCTTTCTAACGTGGAGGAACATGGGTTCTCCGTTGCAATGATGTCGAACAACCGGCCGACTAGCGCGGCTGCGGCACGGGGAATTTCCACGATCCATCGAGGACCGACTGATCGGGGCCGTAGATGCGCATTACGAGGTTATACGCACCCTCGGGCGCCGGCAGCCAATTCGACTCCTTGTCCTTGCCGGGCGAATCGTGCTGGACGTAAATATTCAGCGAGCCGTCCTCGCCATACTTAAGGCCCTTCGACCTGTCTCCGATCGAGTAACGCGCGATCCGGTTGGCGACGAGGTGCCTCCCCGGCAGGTCGTACATCGTAATCGACCAGAAGAACTTCGCAGGAGCGAGATTCTTCTTTTCGAAACGAAGGACATACGGCTGAGTGCCAAGCAAAGGCTGATGTTCAGCGTTGAACATGGTGCCGGTATATACGGCTTCCTCCTTAGTGTTCCCATAGATACCCATCGCGGCGGCCACCGCGCGCTTCATGTAGTCATTCTTCAGATCCTCGCGCGTGCCGAACAAGTCCATCGACGACGTTGTGGCTTTTTCCGCTTCTGCGAGCGCGGCCTTGCCATCCGCGACACCGGCTTCGAGCGCCGCGCGCGTCTCGGGTGACAGCGCGGATACGTCGAACGGCTTGCCGGGACCAATGCCGATTTTCGAGAAGCGCTCCATCAACGCCACTTCAGAGCGTGCCACCGGTTGCGTGAACTGCAGCAGGAAATTCAGATAGGCGACGAAGTCGACAGACGTCGCCTTTGCTTCATCCCATTTCGGAAAGGTGATTTTCTTAGCCATGGGGGGCGGGTTGGTCTGTTCGAAGCTTGACAGCGGCGCTAACCGATAACCCTGCTGGATCGCCCGCACATTTTTGACGTCGCCCGGCCCGTTGAGCGCCGTGCGCCCCAACGTCATGATGAAATCGGTCTCGGAGTGGAACACTTTGTCGATACCCCTTGGGGTATGACCGTTCCAGTGGGGTCCCGCCAATAGATAGCTTCCTCCGTCATTGCCGGTCGTGCGAGAGCCGACATACGCAAAATTATACGTGTAGAGGTCAACCCACTGAAACACATAGTAGCGATGGTCGGGTACCTTCGGTACCGTCAGTACCCATGGCTCGCGTCGCAGATCAAGCCATGCCCACGAATACGGCGTGTCGTTGTTTGGCGTCACGATCTCTCTGTTCTCCGGACCGTAAGGCGACGAATAGTTGCGAAGCTTGCCGAACCCGCCGAGGTACGCCTTCGACGACGGATCGATTGCCTGGGTGTACATCGTCTTATAGTTGAACAGCATCGGATACGCGTAGATGAACGCGTCCTTCGCGATTTCGCGGACTTCGGCCGGCGCGGCGCCCTCGCTCGCGGACTGTGCCCAGTTGGGTGCGACGACACCAGCACACAACGTCATCGCCACCACTCGCGCAAACACCCTGAAAGCCAATTGCATTCGAATACCTCACGAACCGAAACTCGAGACCAGAACGTTCTCGTGCGACGCAAGCGGCGTCGCTTTCCCCAAGACGCCTACCGGTGCGTTGTTAGCCGGCCGTCACGTGCCGATGATGAGACTATGTCGCTATATATCGTGTGGGCCCTGTGCTGGCATCGCCGTCGGACAGTGCAACTGCGCAGCATACTCGGCCGCCGCCGGAAACTCCGACCTTCGTGAAATCGCATCGCGGCGCGTCGGCCCCCTTTCTTTGCGGAGTCCGGCGGTTGTGCATTCCGCAGCGCGTCTTCCCCCAAGATTGTCAGGGTTTCGCTTCTTTGCCCGTGGCCGCGGTGTATCGAGTCATGTAGTCGTTCATCAAATTGCGGACCGCGCGTCCGATGCTGCGATAGTCCGATTCGTTCAGGTTAGCAAGCGAGATGCGCCCGGAACGATGCTGAGTACCAAACCCAAGCCCTGGCAAGAGCACGACGCGCGCCTCCCTTGCCAACTGGAAGAGCAGTTCTGACGGCTGCGTGTTCTGCTCCAACCACTGCACGAACGCTGTGCCATTTGCACGCTCGCCGAGGTAGTTCAGGTCGAGTATCGTGTAGTAGTCGACTTGGTTCGGATCTTTCTCTTCGAATGCGATACCCATCTCTTCGTACAACGCCTTCTTCCGCGCCCGAATCAGACGTTTCAGGGCGGCCTTGTAGGCATCAGGCGTGTCCATAAGCGAAAACAGCGAGAACAGCACCATCTGCACCTGCTGCGGCGTGGAAAGGCCCGCAGTGTGGTTCAGTGCGACGGTTCGACTATCGGCAACCAGTCGGTCGATGAACTTCAACTTGTCGGGCTCCGTCGTGATTGACGAGTAGCGGTGATGCAACTCCTGCTTTGTCTCGTCCGGCAATTCACCTATCAGCCGGTCCAAGACATTGTCCTTGTGCGTCGCTACAGTGCCAAGCCGCCATCCGGTTGCGCCGAAGTATTTTGAATACGAGTACACGAGAATCGTGTTCTGCGGTGCCAGCGCAAACAGCGACACAAAGTCGTCGGCGAACGTGCCGTAGACGTCATCGGTTAGCAGAATGAGGTCGGGCCGCTCCTTTACGATGTCGGCAATGTATTGCAGGCTTTCGTCACTCAGTCTGACCGAAGGTGGGTTGCTCGGGTTGACGAGGAAGAACGCCTTGACCTTCGGGTCACGCAGCTTGTCCAACTCAGCATTGGAATACTGCCAGCCGTTTGCCACATCGGCGTCAAGATTGACGACATTCAATTGATAGTCGTTAAGCGTAGGAATTTCGATGTAGGGCGTGAAGATGGGCCGCCCTAACGCGATTGTGTCCCCTGCCTTGATGAGGTGGTTCTCCTTCAAGGTATTGAAGATGTACGTCATCGCCGCGGTGCCACCCTCGACCGCATAAATGTCGAACTCGCCGACGAACGGGTGCTTGCCGGCCATCTCGCGACGCAGGTATTGACCAACGATTTTTTCTGAAAACGTGAGCATCCGGTCTGGAACCGGATAGTTTGACGCCAGAATGCCCTCGCACATCTCATAAAGGAAGTCGTTGGCCGACAGCCCCAGCTGGTCGCGCACGTATGACACGGCCCCAGCAAGGAAGCTGATGCCAGCCACGCCTTTGTTCTCGCGCACAAATAGCTCGAACCGCTCGGTGAGCCCTTCACGCTTCGGAAAGCCACCGATCCCCTCGGGCATATAGGCGAATGAGCGCTCCGACTCGCGCATCGCAAAGAGGCCGAGTTGCCAGAAGCCATGCCTTGGAATAGTTGCCAGAAAATTGGGGTTGCCGCGTCCCGCGTTGAGCATTGCCACGTTGGCGGGACGTTCCACTGCGGCTCCGCCCGCCGCCTTGATAAGCTCGTCCTTCAATTCGAAGGGACTCAGTGCGGCCAGAGCCGACGGGCTTTCGTTAGCGTTCGCGGTTGCATTCGATTCAGACATTTTTCAGCTCCAAGCGTTTGGCAGAGACTGGGGACACTACTAGGAGATGAGCATGACGACTACCATGCCCCAGATAGTTAGCAGCGTGTTCCCAACGGCATACGTTACGGTGTACCCAAGTCCTGGGACCTGGCTTTTCGCAGCCTCGGTCAGCATGCCGAGCGCGGCGGTGGTTGTTCGGGCACCTGCGCACACCCCTAGCAGGATGGCTGGATGAAACCTGAAGACGTACTTGGCGATGAACATGCCAATGATGAGGGGGATGCTCGTCGAAACGATGCCCCACAAAAAGAGGCTGACGCCGAGCTGCTGCAGGCCCGTGACGAAACCGGGCCCCGCTGTGATGCCAACCACCGCGATGAACACGTTAAGTCCAACCGAGTTCATGAACCAGACGGTCGGTTCCGGAATACGCCCAAACGTTGGATGGATGGCTCGGAACCAGCCAAAGATGATGCCGGCTATGAGTGCGCCGCCGGAGGTCGACAGGGTGAGCGGAATTGCACCGACCCTCAGTACCAGCGAACCGATGAGAGCGCCGACCGCGATGGCGAGCGCGACGAACGCAACGTCGGTGACGCTCGTCGGACGGTCAATCACACCGAGGGTCTTCGCAGCAGCGGTCGTATCCTGTGTTCGGCCAACAATCGTCACCGTATCGCCACAGTGCAACTTCGTTTTGGGAAGAATCGGAATTTGTGTCTCTGTGGCTCCCCGTTTGATCCGACGCAGGTAGATGCCACGCGCTCCGGGCAGGTGAGCGAGCTCTTCTAACGTCTTTCCGTCAACCGCCTTTGACGTCACATAGACATCGACGCCTTCGACCGGCACGGCAAGCAGCTCGGGGTCGTCGACTTCGTTTCCCTTTGGCGAAAGCAGCGCGACCAGCTGCTCTCTGCGTCCGCCGACCGCCACGACGTCACCGGCTTTCAGTACCGAATCGAGCGTTGCCTCATGAATCGCCCCGCCGCGACGAAGTCGTTGAATGAAGAGCCGGCTGCCGGTAGGCGCGCTCGCTTCCGCTGCCGCTACGGTCATGCCAACTACAGGGCCATCCGTGGCGATACGGTAAGCGCGAAGCTCAAATTGGTGCCAAGCCTGGCCAGCACCGCCAAGTTCAGTTCCGCCGCCCAGCTGCGACTCGTAGTCTTTGCATGCGGCAACCAGGTTAATGCCTAGCATCTTGGGCCCGAGGGTCGCAAGGATGACTGCTGACCCAATGGTGCCGAAGATGTAAGTCACCGCGTAGGCGGTGGGCATGGCGTCAAGCAGGCGCTTGGCCTCGTCAGCAGGCAGCCCGAGGCGGTTGATGGCGTCGGTCGCGAGACCCATGGATGCCGAGATGGTTTGCGAACCGGCGAAAAGCCCCGCGGCAGACCCCACGTCGTAACCCGCGACCTTAGCCGCGGCTACCGGAACGACGAGGCACAAGAGGCATTGAAATACAGCGAACAGCGCCTGCGGTAGTCCGTCCTTGGCAATGCCGCGCACGAACTGCGGTCCGACGCCGTAGCCTACCGCGAACAGAAACATGAGGAAGAAGACTGACTTTACGTTCGACGAAATGGTAATGCCAAATTGGCCGATAGCTATGGCCGCCAGCAGCGTTGCGGTGACCGCGCCGAGACTGAACCCTTTGAAACTCTTTCCGCCTACCCAGTAGCCGATGCCAAGCGACAGGAAGACCGCAATCTCCGGATACTGCCGTAGTGTGTGTTCCAACCAGGCCATACGCGCCCCCATACCGCTTCATTTAGGCCGCCGCAGCGACTTTCAGGTGGAAATGACAACTTTCAGTGCTTCAGTTTCCGCCGCATTCGAGAATGTCTCGTAGGCGTCCAGGATCGCGTCAAGGGCGAAGCGGTGCGTGACGAGCTTGCCGGGTTCAAGCCGGTTCGATATGACCGTCGACAGCAGCATCGGCGTGCTGTAGGTGTCCACAAGGCCAGTCGTCAACGTAATGTTGTGAGCCCAGAGCTTCTCAAGATGAAGGTCGACTTTTGTGCCATGCACGCCTACGTTGGCGATGGTGCCGCCTGCGGCGACGATGGCTTCGCAGAGCGAGAAGGTTGCAGGCACGCCCACCGCTTCAATGGCGACGTCGACACCGCGGCCACGCGTCAATGCCATCACATCGTTGACGGCCGAACCGCTCGCGCTGTTGATGGTGTCGGTCGCCCCGAAGGAGGCGGATACGCGCAAGCGATTGCCATCAAGGTCAATGGCAATCAACATGGCTGGTGCATAGAACTGCGCAGTCATGAGCGCAGCGAGACCCACCGGGCCAACACCGACGACGGCAACGGTGCAGCCGGGTTTAACGCGACCGTTGAGCACGCCACATTCGAACCCGGTCGGCAGAATGTCGCTCAGCATGACCAGCGCTTCCTCGTCACTTCCAGCAGGGATGTGATAGAGACTCGTGTCGGCGTGCGGAATGCGCACCTTCTCGGCCTGAGTGCCATCGATCAGATGACCGAGTATCCAGCCGCCTGTCGTGCAATGCGAATACATCTGGCGCCGGCAATGTTCGCACTTTCCACAGGCACTGATGCACGAGATCAGCACAGCGTCGCCGGGCTTGAAGTTAGAGACCGCCTCGCCGACCGACTCGACTATGCCAACGCCTTCGTGACCAAGGGTTGTCCCCGCCCTTACTTCGGGTACATCGCCCTTCAGAATGTGAAGGTCGGTGCCGCAGATAGTGGTGCGTGTCACGCGCACAATGACGTCCGACGGCAACTGTATCGCCGGTTCCGGCTTATCAATGAGGCGCTTCTTCCCAGGGCCCTCGAATACTAATGCCTTCACGATGTCTCCCCATAGAACGACTTAGCCTTCGACAAAGTTCTCACCTCGCACCTTCAAGCAATACCCGATTTGGCTGGGAAGTACGAGTGTGTTCGATTAAGTTCTCTGTTGTACCTAGCGGTAGATCGAGACCAACCACTGAACAAAGTTTCGTCACCGCGCCTGGCAGTGGAATTACAGTCTAGCTTCGCATCAGCCGGTGACCAACGCCTAGGTCATTCGTCAATTGCCAGACATAGACCCGTGAAAATCGCACGCCGAACTCTCTCTCTATGAGTTGTCGTAGCCTGGCGTTCGTCCAGGATTCTGAGTCGAAGCCGTAGTCCATCGCGGAGCCATTGAGGGCTACTACTATCCATTGCAGGGCTTCCGGGCTGAGTGCCGACACTTTGCCACCGACTTGCATCTGGCGTAGTGCTTCGAGTCCCCCTTCGCTCACCAATGCTTGATACCGCTTGACCGTCGCCGGCGTCATATGTAGCTGTTCGGCAACTTCTTTGACCGAAAGCCCGTCGAGGAGTAGCTGACCGGCACGTAGCCGACGGGAAACACTGGGTAGGTTTTCCGGGGGCGTACGCATTGTCACCTCCGCTATGTGGGACGCAGAGAAGCATGTCGGACTTTCCAGATAGATGAAGTGAATCGAGGAGAGACATCGACCTATTGATATACCGCAAACCGATTCATGACCACCCCCTGATTGACGAAAAATGAGCTTGATTAACGACGCAGAATCGAATATCTCTCGGCGCCGTGTTACCAAACGCATAAGGCATTATGTGCTTGGCAGAAAGGTTTCCGTTTGCTATCGTTTTATGGCGGCAGGACGCAATGCGTCTCCCTTGCTCCCGGCTGACTCGATTCCGTCAAGACGTCTAATTTTCGTCGCAGTGGCGCCGACACTCGGCTCTGCGAGGACTTAGCTCGCGCCTCAGAAGGGCGCTTGAGCGTAACGCATGCCGCGGACCTCGTTGATAACGGAGTGAGGGGCGGCCATTTCGGAGTATAGACAATGAAGCGGACAATGCAGGCTGTATTGGCAGTTCTGTTTGCAATGCTGACTGACACAGCTTCGTCACAAAGCGCTTCCGAGGATGCGAATAAGAGCAATAATCCGCTCAACCTTGCCGCGTCGTTCAACGTCCAGAATTACTTTACGCCAAGTATCTTCGGTGCAAGCGGCCACACGAATGATTTTCTCTTGCGGCCAACCGTTCCAATTGGTCCGAATAATGTTATTCCGTTTCCTGAAATATTCCGCCTCACTGTTCCCATAAGCACGCGTCCCGCCCCGACCGGCGGATACAACACGGGACTTGGTGACATCAATCTGTTCGACATTTTCTTGTTGTCGCAGGGACAAACGCAAATCGGCGTGGGTCCCCTTATCACTGCTCCGACGGCGACCGACCGGACGCTCGGAACGGGCAAGTGGCAGGCCGGTCTTGCCGCGGTCGCAGTCAATGCAACAAAGCAACGCCTGCTCGGCGCACTCGTGCAGTGGCAGCACTCGTTCGCCGGTCAAAGCGACCGCCCGACTGTGCAATCGCTGACAACACAACCGTTTGTCATCTGGAACCTTCCAGAAGGCTGGTACATCCGCTCGACAGGCGTCTGGACCTTCGACCTCCAGCGCGGTACCTACTACATCCCTGTCGGACTGGGCGGCGGAAAGGCGTGGAGAAGCGGCAGCACGATTTTTAACGCCTTCATCGAACCGCAATACTCAGTCGCGCATTCCGGCAACGTCTCGCAATGGCAGATATTCGCGGGGCTCAACATGACGTTCGGGAAGTGATGACAAGGCAACGACCATGAATACGAGGACCTGCCAACGTCATAGTCGTTCTCTGGCCTCTCTAGGGCGCGCCGCTGCAGCCGCCCTGTTGGTCATCACCTGTAGCCGCGCCAATGCAACCGAAGGCGGCCTTGGTCGGCCTATCGCAGGCATGACGGTGCTCTCGGGCATCGGCATCGTCCCGCCTGAGCCCGTTACCGTTGTCAGCATTCAGCAAATGTATCTCGATGGTTCCATCGGCGGAAACCGTCAGGTGCCGATTGCGGGCAAGACCTCGCTCGGCATTGAGGGCGAGATTGCCTTCACGCTTGCGTCGATATTGCACGTATGGGGTGGTGTGGCCGGGTGGGACTTTGCAAGCGGAATCACGCTGCCGTATGTCTGGACTAAGGTGACGGGCTCTCTTTCGGCTGGTCGCTTTTCTTCGTCGACGAGCGACCGGGCATCGAACCTCTTCGACATGTACTTCACGCCCATCGAGGCGGGGTACCACTTTACCAACACCGACCACATCGCTTTAAGCTTCAACTTCTGGGCGCCCACCGGCCATTACGACTCCAACGCCCTGGCTAACCCGAGCCTGAACAACTGGACCTTTGTGCCGCAGATCGCCTACACGAAAATCGTCCCGCAATACAACCTCGAGTTCGATGCAGTGCTCGGGTTGCAGTTCTATACCCGCAACACCGCAACGGATTATCACAATGCGCCGCTGCTGACGCTTGATGCGATGGGAATCAAGAGGTTTTCCAACGGTCTCGGCGTGGGTCTGGTGATAGGTACAGTGCAGCAGCTCGGCAACGACAGCGGGTCACTTGCCGACAGACTGAACGGCTTCGTCGGCCGCGACCTCTCGCTCGGGCCCATTTTGACGTACGACACGAAGGTATATGGCAAGCATCCATTGTCGGCAAGCATCCGGTGGGTGCCAAGCATCGCTAGCAGGAATCGCCTGAAGAGCACGAACAGCTTCCAGGCGACGGCGACTGTGGCGTTTTGACCCGGCGGCTCATGGACCCATATCATGCGTACTCCAATCGGTTCGTTCGGCTGCCTAATTGCCACACTCGTCTTAGGATGCGCGCACGAAAGCGAAGGACCGCTCGCCACAGCTTCGGTGCCAGCTTCGACTTATGACGCCACCGTTCAGGGGCCAAGCCCAGCAGCAGCTTCATCCGAACTTGAGCGCGACGTGCATGTTGACAGGAGCGCAACGGAGGCATTGAGCCGGATGGGCGATTATTTGCGCTCGCTGCCCAAGTTTGAGGTGCGTGCGGACACCTCCACGGACCTCGTGCTCGACAACGGCCAGAATGCGAGCTACCTCCATGAGACGGTGCTCGATGTGCAGCGTCCGGACCGCGCACGGGCTGAGGTGCTGGGCAGCAGAAAGCCTCGCGGTATCGTGTATGACGGGCGCGACTTCGTTATTTTCAACCAGGGCGAAGGATACTACTCGCGTAATCCGGCTCCGCCAACGCTTAATGGACTCGTCCACGAACTGGCGACCGTCTACAACATCGAGATGCCTCTTGTCAACCTGTTTTACTGGGGCAACGGAAAGGTCGATGAGCTCGTGTTGACTTCGGCCCAAGACCTTGGTCTGGAGAAAGTCAACGCGCGCTGGTGCACCCACTACGCGTATCGGCAGCAAGGCGTCGATTGGGAGTTATGGGTTGAGCGAGGCTCGAGACCACTCCCCTGCCGGATGGTCATTACCGACACTACCCAGGAGTCGCGCCCACGCCATGCCGTCACCTATCACTGGAACCTCCTGCCAGCATTCAAGGCCTCGACGTTCGTGTACCGTCCTCCACCGGGCGCGCATTCCATTGAGCTGAAGCCGGCTTTTGATTCGCCCTTGCAGGAGGCGCAATGACCGACGCCCAACGCCTTCTCACGGCCAGCCTGATTGTTGTCCTGGCGGTGTCATCGCCGTCCGCGCTCGCCTTTCGCGGCATGGCGCGCACGGGCATCCACCCGATGCCGCACGGCGGTTTTAGCGGCGGACAGTATCCGCACGCCGCACCCGCAGGCGGTGGCGCTGGTTTCCATGGTGGGCCGTTCCCGCACGGCGGTGATGGGTTTGCTGGAGGCGGAGTGCGCCCCCCAGCGCCGGGACCGAGCCCGTCGCCCCGTCCTTCCGGCTTCGGTCCGGGCCCCGGGCCGCAGCCCCACGGTGGTCCTCCGCCGGGACCTGGCCCGCGGCCGCCTGGACCTGGACCCGGACCCGGACCCGGTCCGCATCCTCCACCGCCGCCGCCTCCTCCCCCGCCCCCACCAGGGTTCTGGGGTGGCTGGTACGCGGACCCGGTCGCCGTTGGCCTGGCCGTCGGCGTGACCACTGCGCTCGTGGTAGGGACGGCCGTCGCGACCTTGCCCCCGAGCTGTGCGGCAGTTGTCGTTGGAGGCGTTACCTATCAACACTGTGGCCCGACCTGGTACCAGCCGCAATACGTCGGAACCGCAGTTCAGTACGTGGTCGTCAACCCGCCGCAATAATAAGGAGGAGTACGCGTGGTCCGCGCTTCTGTCCAGTGGTCGGCTTTTTACTTCTGTCTGGCGGCGGCATCGTTTGCCTATGCCGCCCAGGAGCCGTCGCGCTTTCGCGACGCAGAAGATGGCCAGTTCGACATGAGCGACGTACTGCTTAACCATCGCGGCGTGCTACCCGTGCCAAACATCATTACGGAGCCGGCAATTGGTTATGGCCTTGGCCTGGGCCTGCTGTATTTCAGCGCGGCTAAACCTGGGACCGTCGAACCCGGCAAGCCGTCGAGCGATGAAACGGGAGAACGCAACGCAATGGCGCCGCCGAATATCACTGGCGTCGGAGCTTTCGGTACGGGTACCCATAGCTGGGGCGTTGGCCTTGCCCATTTCCATACCTGGAACGACGACCGCATCCGTTACTTCGGTGCGCTGGGCAAGGTTAATCTGCACTTGAACTACTACGGTCCGCAAGGCAATGCCAATGCGTACCAACTGAGCGGTGTCGCCGTTGTCCAGCAGGTGCTGTTCAGGCTTGGCAACAGTCACTGGTACGTCGGCCCGCGCTACACCTTCTTCGACACGGCGACGCGCTTTGGCCCCGTCGTTCCGCAAGGTATCAACCATTTTCAGAAGGACCTGCGCATCGGCAAAGCGGGAATCGTCGTCGACTATGACACCCGCGACAATATCTTCTATCCAAGCCGCGGTAGCTACGCGGAATTTGAAGCGGACATCGCACGAGGCGCGCTCGCCAGCGACCGGTCGTTTGAGATGCAGACGGCGCGAGGCTACCACTGGGTGCCGTTGTCACCGGCGTGGGTGCTAGGGATGCGCGCCGACCCAGGCTTCTCCCAAGGGGACATTCCGTTCTTCGCGCAGCCTTACGTCAATCTGCGCGGCATTTCGCAGGCCAAGTTCCAGGACCGCAACCAGGTAACCGGCGAACTGGAGCTCCGCTACAACATCACGCCGCGCTGGTCCGTCCTGGGGTTTGGCGGCGTTGGCAAGGCGTACGGCAATTTGCATTCGTTTTCTGACGCCCCAACCGCGTTCGCATTCGGCACGGGCTTTCGCTATCTCATCGCACGGAAGCTCGGCGTGTCGATGGGCGTTGACGTAGCGCACGGACCGGGCCAGAACGCGTTCTACATCCAAGTCGGAAGCGCCTGGCGCTAGCCACCATTCGTTGAGGAGTGAACGATGATCCACCACAAGGTAACTGAGCTTGCAGATTTGCTTCGATGGGCAGCGACCGGAAAGCATTTGGTGACCTACCGGCGACTGCATTCCTGCTTCGAGAAAAACGTACCACTGAATGAGCGGTACCGGCTGCTCGAAAAAGCAGTACACACCTTGGCCAATCCAACGCTCCTTGACTATGGTTGCCTGATGTCCCTCGCAAACGGCTTGCCCGGCGACGACTTCTTTACTCGGTTCAAACGTCTACGAGCTGCCGAGTACCTCGCCGAGATGGGCCATGGGTCGCTTGGGCGGTCGACTACAAAAAAACGCCGCATTGCGCTGTTGGAAAGAGAGGCGGTGTACAGACACGCGACCGTCCGGTGCGATCCCCCGCCCGCGCACGCAGCGGCTTACAGCATCAAGCGAGACTCGGCAAGCGACCTCGCCAATCCGCCAACCCTTCGTTAGGAAAAGAACATGAATGCCTCGGCCATCCCGTATCGCGTTGCCCTCAGTTCAATGCTAGCGGCAATTCTGTGCGGTTGCGCGACGACGCAGGATACACCGTCAGATCAGGCGACCAAAGCGGAAAGCACACTCTCAGCAGGCGTCGCGACACAAGCGACAGCTGAGCGTAACAGAGCCGTCTTAAGCGAACTCAATTTCAATGACCGAGCGAGCTATGACTCGGTGAAACGCGGGCTTGTAGCACAGTTGTCAGACCCCGTCATCCGAGGTAAGGACGGAAACGTCGTCTATGACGCAGACAAATTCAACTTTGTGAAAGGGCCGTCGCCCGACACAGTAAATCCCAGTTTCTGGCGCCAGTCTGAACTCAATGCCCAACACGGGTTATACAAGATTGCCGACCGCATCTATCAGTTCCGCGGCTACGACATCGCGAACATGACCCTGATTCAAGGGGATACTGGCTGGATTATCATTGACACGACTACCTCGGCGGAGGTGTCGGCTGCCGGACTGAAGCTCGCGAACGACACACTGGGCGCGCGACCGGTCAAGGCCGTTATCATCACGCACAGCCACGCGGACCACTTCGGCGGCATGATGGGCGTCCTGACGCCCGATGATATCAAGTCGAAACGGGTACAAATCATCGCGCCGGTCGGGTTCGTCGAGGAGGCGGTGAGCGAAAACCTCTACGCTGGTAATGCGATGAGCCGGCGAGCGAGATTTTCCTATGGCGACGGTCTGCCCACTGACCCTACTGGCTCAATCGGGACCGGGCTCGGCGTAAATCTCTCTCAGGGCTCTATTGGCCTTGCGTTACCGACCACGACAATTACCACGACAGGCCAAACGCTCAAGGTCGACGGGCTGGACGTCGTGTTCCAGAATGCCCCCGGAACCGAGGCACCCTCCGAAATGATGTTCTATTTTCCGCAATTGAAGGCTCTGTGCCTCGCGGAAGATGCGACTTACGTCATGCACAATCTTTATACCCTGCGGGGAGCGAAGGTACGCAGCCCGCTTGTGTGGGCGAACACGCTTACCGAGACGCTCGAGCTCTTCGGCGACAAGGCTGACGTCGCGTTCGCTTCACATACCTGGCCGACATGGGGAAACGCCAACATCAGGAAGCTTGTCTCCGACCAGCGCGACATGTTCAAGTTTATCAACGACCAGACGTTGCGCATGGCCAACCAGGGTTACAACGCCTCGGAAATCGCCGAACGCATCAAGCTGCCCGATGCCATTGGAAAGCAGTTTTATAACCGCGGTTACTACGGCAGCCTCAAACACAACGTCAAGGCTACATATCAGCTTTACCTCGGCTTCTTCGATGGCAATCCGGCGACGCTTGATGAACTGCCGCGCACGGAAAGTGCGAGCCGGTACGTGGCTGCTATGGGCGGTGCGGATAATGTGGTCCGTCTGGGACGAGCGGCCTTCGACAAGGGCGACTACCGGTGGACGGCTGAGCTTGTGAACTACGTGGTGTACGCCGACCCGACGAATCAGGCAGCTCGTCAGCTGCAAGCGGCTGCGCTCGAACAGCTTGGCTTTCAGGCAGAGTCAGCGACGTGGCGAGGCTTCTATCTGATGGGCGCCCAGGAACTGCGAACCGGCAAACGGATGGCAGCAGCCACGCTTGTCGACCCGCGCACCATCCCTGTCCCGATGGCGGTCGACTACGCCTCTACACTCATTAATCCGGACCGAGCTAACGGTGTAGCGAAGAAGGTGAGGTTAAGTGTAACCGACGAACATCGGCAGTTCACGTTGACGCTCGAGAACTCTGTACTGATTCTTGATAAGCCGAAGCCTGGCGAGCCGGTTGACGGCAGTTATGAACTCACCGGACCGCAATTTGGGGCCATTGTCGGCGGGCAAGCAAAAACTGCGGACCTGGTTAGCTCGGGAGCGGTGAAAGCAACTGGCGACGCGAGCGCACTGGACTCCATTGTCGCGCTGTTTGATAGACCGGACCCAGCGTTTCCGCTTGTCACACCTGTCAACAGCAAGTAGGCGACAGTCCTCGACGTAGACACTAAGCAGTCTGTCTTCCCGGAGACACAGTGATGAAACCATCTCGTGCCCTTCTGCTGATAGCAGTTGCGCTCGCCGCAGTCATTACCCAGTCTGTCACTGCTCAACAACCCGACGTTGCGGTACACCGCGGCGAGCCTCCGCCGACACAGCAAACGATAATCGAGCCGACCAAGGTGGAGGTAAAGCCCGGTTACAACCAACCAAATCAGTACATGACGACGCCATCGACGAAAGTGGCGGACAACATGGAACCCGTCGTCAGCCACCCCGACCAGCTCCGGGAGGCACAGCAGAAGCTCAGCGCCTTGCAGCAACCCACCGGCAAGCGACCGAACGTCGTCATCTTTCTTCTGGATGACGTGGGATACAGTGACTCCGGGTTCAACGGCGGCGGCATTGCAGTAGGCAACGACACACCAGACATTGACCGCTTCGCGAATCAAAGTCTTGTGCTGTCCTCTGCTTACTCGCAGCCTAGCTGCTCGCCGACACACGCGAGAATTCTTACCGGACAGAACCAGGCGCATCACGGCATTCAGTCGCCGCCCATGTCTGGGCAACCAGGCGGCATGGAAGGACTGACGTCGCTCGCCCAACTCATGTCTAAGCAGGGCTACGCCACGCAGGCGGTTGGCAAGTGGCACATCGGCGAGAACACCGGTTTCCAGCCGCTGGACCCCGAGTTTGGCGCCATGCCCTATGCGCCCGAGCGCGTAACGCGCGGCGGCTCGTTCCTGTGCAGCGAAACTTACTGCCAGAGCTATCGCACGAGCGCGCGCCGAGGCACCCACCCGATGAACGGGATGTCGCACCTTGGCTTCCGTTTAGCAGCGGACCAGCGTGAGTGGCAGCGCACGGCCGCCCTCTAGGCATGGAGATACACGATGCTGAAAGTCACCATTCTCGTCGGTGCTCTTCTCGCTAGCCCCGTTGCTTTCGCGCAGAAACCAGTCGTCTACCCAGCGCACGGACAGAGCGCGCAACGGCAGGCGCAGGACGACGGCGCCTGCTACGTGTGGGCCAAGAACAATACAGGCGTTGATCCGGCGGTTGTCGCAGGCGCACCACCACCCGTGGTGGGTCCCACCGGCGCACGCGTCAGAGGCGCTGCGAGGGGGGCCGCGGCGGGCGCAATCATTGGCGACGTTAACCACCACGATCCCGGGCATGGCGCCGCACTTGGCGCCACTGCCGGTGCACTCGTCGGCGGTGTCCGCAGCCGTCAGCTGCATGCTGCACAGGCACAGTATGCACAGGCGAGCCAGCAATCCACGCTGAATCTATACTGGCGCGCGTACAGCGCGTGCATGCAAGGTAAAGGCTATTCGGTGCAATGACCGTGTGAAGCACAACCGCAGACAATTTCGTAACGGAGATACTCATGTCGCTCTCGTGTTCGTGGCGTACATTAGGCGCCGCCGCAGCCGCTCTTGCGCTTGGCTCAATGGCCGTCGCACAGCCCGGATTTTCACAAAGCAATCAGACCGACGATGCGGCCATCGGCGCCGCCGTACTTGCTCGCGTCCAGGCCCAGGTGACATCAATTGACACGGCGACAAACAGCGTCTTTCTGCGTGGTCCGCGTGGCAACGTCGTAGAGGTTGAGGTCAATCCCGAAGTCGCGGACGTGAGCAAGCTCCAGGTCGGTGACGTCATCAACATCGCTTACAAGAACGCAATCCTGATTAGCGCGGACAAGATTGATACGAAAGGCGTGCGAGAGCGAATTGAAACGAGTGTCACGCAACCCGCGTCCGACGGCACGGTGGCGACCGCTCGCCGGGTGGAGGTCGTCGCGACCGTACAGAAGATCGACCGCAGGAACCGGCAGATAACACTACGCGGTCCGCGTGAGACGGCAGTGTTTGACGTGGTCCCGGACGTGTCTCTTGACAACCTCAAGGTGGGCGATTCAGTCCGTGCAGTGATCGTCGTCGCTGCGGCCGCATCCTTGGCTCGTGACGGCAGTGAAGTGAAGTAGCTCATAGGTCGTCAACCATTGCCGTTCTTACGGATAAACAGCATCGTGAACAATCGATGCGGCATGCCAAGAACTAGTGCGGCGCTGGGGGCGACCGCGATAGTGCTCGCGTCCGCCTCGACGGCGACCTTCGCCCGAGAGTTCTCGCTCTTCGGCGGGGGCTCAAGAGCCGGGAGCACGAACACGTACACCTGGGCCTTTAACTATCAAAAAGGCCTGGGCCAGTATTTTGCAGCCAGCTTATCCTGGCTCAACGAAGGCCATATCCCTGATCGCCATCGCGACGGACAGCTCCTTCAGGTTTGGGCCCGACCGCCGGTCGGCTCTCCACAATTCATTCTGCAAGCGGGCGTCGGTCCCTACCGCTACTTCGATACGACCACCGCTGACCAGGATGGCAGCTATCCTGATGTCCACGGTTGGGGCGTTGTCTACAGCGTGCGCGCGTCTTATTACACGTCGAATCGGTGGGTGACGCAACTGCAACTAAATCGCATCCACGTCCAGCGCGGACCGGATGCGACGAGTGTGATGCTCGACGTCGGTTACCAGCTCGATGCACCGAACTCTCCCGGCCCTCGGGCATGGGGAACCGGCTCCGCGTCAAAGGTGGTAGCGCCTGTTGACAGCCAGTCAGGAAACGGCTGTGATCGACAAAACGCTTAGATACATGCACTTTGCCCTCTCCCCACGCCGAGCGAGCGTCGTTCTCGCATTGGTTGCAATGGGCAGCATGAGCCGCGCGGCCTATGCGACGGCCGTCAACCTTCCCGGCGCGCTCCCCAACATGTTCGGCGTTGGCGTTGGCTCGACGACAGAATACGCAGGCGGCAAGGACCGCATGATTGGCGTGGTGCCGGGGCTTCGGTATGTGACACCAGGGGGGCACTTGCTCGAGTGGTACGGTCCTTACGCGCAGCTCAACGTCGCTGGGGTAGCTGGTTTCCAGTGGGGTCCCGCTATCGCACTGAGACTCGGCCGGCGCAACGTCGATGACCCCGTCATCGCGCAAATCCATGAAGTGCATACGACGGTCGAGGGTGGCGGCTATGTTGGTTATGAATACGACCACGTTCGCAACTTTCCCTACCGGCTGCGCGGCACGTTGACCGTCGTCACCAACGCGGGCGCGGTCTACACAGGCGCCCGCGTTGCGCTCAATGCAAGCGCGTGGGTGCCCGTAGGCGTGCGCGTGTTCGTCGGTGCCGGCGTGGGCGCGACATGGGTAAGTCAGGGCTTCAACGAAACATATTACGGTGTGACACCGGCCGACTCAGCACGCAGCGGGTTACGCGCCTTCCACCCCAACGGCGGCCTGCAGCAGGTCACAAGCTGGGCCGCGGCTGTCTACCAGCTTGATAAGAACTGGTATGGTGGGGCCATGATTTATTATCAGCGTCTGACGGGCTCCGCCGCTGACAGTCCAATTGTTACGCAACGTGGCAATCGTAATCAAGTGACGTACGGTGTGGGTTTAGCGTACGCATTTCGATGAGCCAGCAATGCGTCCCCCCAAACACGGCAGATCAGTCGAAGGTATGCGGTCCTTCAGGGACGCCCTAGCAATGGACGAGTGATTCTCTGATGCTACCTGTCCACGTGGACAGCTGGGATGAGAGTACATGACAGACGATCGAGATTTGCGTAGCCGTCTGGTAGTCGGCACGAAGCGGGATGGTCGCCGGGAATACGATCCGCAAGCCCGCGAGGAACTGGTCCAGTTGTGCATGACGTCCGGCGTTTCGATAGCGCGTACGGCGATGGAATACGGCTTGAACCCCAATCTGTTGCGCGAGTGGATCACGCGCTATCAGAAGACACATGCGGCGCAGAATTCGGCGGAGAAGGAACTGAGGCCAGCAGACAGGGCATCGCTTGATGTCACGCCGCCGGCCTTGCGGACTCAAGCGCCGGACGTGCCATCACCATTTGTACCGGTCGTTCAGGGGGCTGTGACGGTTGAACGAGCGGTGTCCGCGCGCGCACCATCAATCACGGTTGCCTTGCACATACGTTTGCCCAACGGTGTTGAGTTCGACATCGCAGAGGCGACCATCGACGAGCTGACCACCGTGGTCCAGATGCTCGGGAGGATGCCGTGTTCCGGTTCGACGATAATCTGAAGGTCTACCTGCACCGCGATCCTGTCAACTTCCGCTACGGCATGAACAGTCTGTCGATTCTCGTCGAGCAGTCGATGCGCCTAAATCCGATGGACACGTCGCTTTACATCTTCGGAAACCGACGTCGTGACCGGATAAAGATTCTTGGCTGGGACGGCAGTGGTTTCTGGCTTTTGATAAAACGATTGGAGAGCAGCCACTTCATCTGGCCAGACAACAAGGCTGAGATCGTGACGATGACGAGCAACGTGTTGCATGCGTTGCTCGATGGCGATGACATCACCGCGATACGACGGCATCCGAAGCAGGAATATCGCCGCGTGAGCTGAACAGTGAGGCCGTGCGCCGGTCTAACCGGCCATGCCGATCAATGTCACGATCACCGCCGAGGAATTGAAGGCGTTGCTCGCCGAGCGCGATGCTGCTCGTGCATTGCGAGAAGAACAGGAGGCCTTGCGCGGCGCCTTGCGGCTTATGACGGCAGAGCGCGATCTTGCTGAGGAGCGACTCCGAGCCTACCGTCGCGAACTGTTCGGCGCCAAGAGCGAGGCACGAGATTCTGATCAACTTGGCTTGTTCAACGAAGCCGAGGTGCTCGGCGCGAACAGCGCGCCTGCCCAAGAAGACACGCCGGAGACGACGGTTGGCGCGCACAAGCGCAAGAAGCGCGGTCACCGCAAGCCGCTTGATCCCAATCTACCGCGCGAGGTCGTACGGCACGAACTGCCCGAAGCCGAACGCTTTTGCACGAACGATGGACAAGCGCTCGTCGAGATCGGCGCGGAGATCAGCGAGCAGCTCGATGTGATCCCCGAGCAGCTTCGAGTGATCCAACACCAGCGCGTTAAATATGCGTGTCCGTGCTGCGATCTCGGCATCAAGGTCACTCCAGCGCCGCCGCGCATCATCGCGCGCGGACTGTTGAGCGAAGCGGCGCTCGCATGGATCGCCACTGGCAAATATGAACCGCCCCGGAAATGTAGGAGACTTCGGATCTTGGCTGTAACGGGAGATTTGAAGCATGGAAAGCGAAGGCAAGGCACGGAAGCCCACTGGGACGCGATATTCGGATGAGGTCCGTGAGCGAGCGGTGCGAATGGTGTTCGAGCACCAACACGAGTATCAAACGCAGGGGGCGGCGATCCGCTCGATCGCCTCGAAGATGGGAATGTCGCGAGAGACGCTTCGCAACTGGATCATTCAGGCTGAGCGCGACCGTGGCCAACGAGCGGGCGCGACAACTTCGGAATTGGCGCGTCTGAAGGAACTGGAGCGCGAGAATCGTGAATTGCGCACGGCCAACGAGATCCTGCGCAAGGCCTCGGCATATTTCGCGCAGGCGGAGCTCGACCGCCGATCGAAGCCATGATCGCGTTCATCGAAGAGCATCGCGACGTCTACGGTATCGAGCCGATCTGCCGCCTGCTGCCGATCGCGCCGTTAACGTATTACCGGCACGCCGGGCGGCGCAGTGATCCGGAGCAATGGCCAGCACGAGCGCGCCGCGATGTTGAACTGAAGGCCCTGATCCGGGCGGTCTGGGACGAGAACTTCGGCGTGTATGGTGTGCGCAAGGTCTGGCGCCAGCTGCTGCGCGATGGCGTGAAGGTCGCGCGCTGCACGGTTGCGCGCCTAATGAAGGTGATGGGCCTCGAAGGTGTGCGGCGTGGGCGCCGGATCAAGACGACGCAGCGCGACGATGCGGTGCCGTGCCCGCTGGACCGGGTCAAACGTCAGTTCCGGGCCGAGCGGCCTAACGCGCTGTGGGTCGCGGATTTTACGTATTGCTGGACATGGTCGGGCTTTGTCTATGTGGCCTTCGTGACCGATGTGTTTGCGCGCCGTATCGTCGGTTGGCGCGTGTCGACATCGATGAAGACCGACTTCGTGCTGGACGCGCTGAACCAGGCGTTACACGATCGCCAGCCACCGCCCGGGCTCATTCATCATAGCGATCACGGGTCGCAATATCTCAGCATTCGGTACACCGAACGTTTGGTGGACGTTGGCGTTGAGCCATCAGTCGGAACCGTCGGCGACTCGTACGACAACGCTCTGGCCGAAACGATCAACGGCTTGTATAAGGCCGAAGTTGTGCATCGGCGTTCATGGCCTACGCTCCAAGACGTCGAGCTCGCCACGCTCGAATGGGTTCACTGGTACAACCACCATCGGTTGCTCGGCCCGCTCGGGTACGTATCGCCTGCGGAAGCAGAGGAAGTCTACAATCGGAATCTGGTGCGCTCCGCTCGCGCGGCGTAGCGCCAAACTCGGCGGTCTCCGACAAAGTCGGGGCGGTTCAGCAGTGAGGTCGAACGCGCGTCGCGCTGGTGCTCGCTTTGGATGATGGCGCTCGGCGTTCGCCAGTTTGACTGACGCCAAGGAAAACACGTTCTCGCATGCGAGGACTCGAAAAGCGGGGAATAACAACTATGAAGATGGTGATCGCCGTAGCGCTTGCGCTAACGCTCGCCGGATGCGTTTCGTCGGAGTCGGTCGAGCAACGGCCGGCGACATTTTCCGCTGAGACGACGAAAAGCGCTGACCTCTACTCTTCGTGTGTGTACGAAAAGTGGGTTGATCTCAATCCCAATGCACACCGGTTCTCACGGCCCGACGGCTACAGAGTACGAAGTCGAACGGGAGCGCTGCTCGACGTCACCACGACGGCAAGTGGAGCGCATGTAGAGTTAAGGGAGCCTCCGCTCGACCTATGGGCTCACGAAAAGGCGGCACGCGCCTGCCTGTGACTGATCGGAAAACACGACGATGGATGACAAGGCAATGATTGATGATGCGCGTCTCTATCGCGTGCAGGAAGGGCTTGTTGGCAAGGGTGGCCTCGTCGTGTTCTTCCAAGGTGAAGTTCAGGGATGGGTGAATCAACTGCGCAACTTTGACCATTGGCAACCCGGCTGCATCGCAGTCGATGAGGAAGGCCACTCGTGGACGACTATCGCGGGTAGCGAGCGCGATGGCGCGCTGATGTAGCTCGCCAATCATAGACTGTAGGAAAACAGAGAGACGGTGCGTACGTCAATGGACCCGTAAGCACGGGGTAGAGCCGGCAAAGCTGAGCAAAACGAAGTTGAGTGGAAAGCGTTCGCGCAGGAGCTTCAACGCCAGCTTTGGGGCGCGGAATGGGGCGTGCGCGACTACAAATTATCTCGACCGCACTGAGGGAGGATGCAATGTCAACAGGAGAAGGCTCAGGCCAACGAGAGGAGTCCCGGCCAGCAGCCGAGAACTCGGGAACGTTCAGTGTCCTCGGAATCGACTGGCCTCAAGGCAGGGCGCTCGTAAGTGATGGGCAAGCGCAGATGTGGATCGATCTTACGCGCCTAGCAGCGGCGATGCGAGCGCAGTCAGACCTTATTCGCAGCGAGGCGAGCGCAGAAGACGACTTCACCTTTATCGAGCAAGTGGGTGACTTCGGATTCGACCGCACCGAAGCAGACGGCCAGCAAGGGCGGGATGAGAAATGAACCATGAGACGTATGTCCGCCTTCGCGTCATAGGGGCTGAGATTCGCGAAGACGCTCTGGCAAGCAACCACGCGAAGTTTGCCGAGTTGGATTTGGCGAAGGCGGCTGGCTTCCTCTTCTCATGCATACATCACGGAGAGGGGCGTGGCGGAATCACTGTCGGAGATAAGCGGCGCTACGCTGACCAGCTTCGACGGCTCGCAGACCGATTAGAGAAATAGCTGACCAGATATGGCTATCAAGGCTGTCGTATTCGACGCTTTTGGCACTCTGTGCGAGATCACTGCCCCGAAAAGACCGTATGCCCGCCTTGCTCGGCTGTCGAAGGATCGACAGCACGCGAGACAGCTACTAATGAGCAAGCCCTTCTTGCTTCGAGAGGCCGCCGTCGAACTTGGCGTGAACATAGACGAGATCCGGATGCTTGAGGCCGAGTTGCAAACAGAACTGGCGAGCATTCGGCTGTTTCCAGAGGTTAGTCAGGTGCTAATGGCGCTGCGTAGTAAGGGCGTTGCTCTAGCCGTTGCGTCGAATCTGGCGTTGCCTTATGCCGCTCCGCTGCGCCGATTACTTCCCTTCGAGTTGGACGCTTACGCCTGGTCTTTCGAGGTAGGCAGTCTGAAGCCGGACTGCGGAATTTACTCAAACCTGTGTAGTCAACTCCGCTTGCATACGAATGAAGTGCTAATGATTGGCGATACCTACGTGGATGATTATGAGGGGGCGATAGCAAGCGGGTTGAACGCGATTCATCTAAACCGACGGTCGAATGTTCGAAGCATTGGTTCGATAGACTCGCTCACGCCAATCGTAGGACTCTTCGCTCATGGCTATCCCGATGCGTCAGCGTTCCGGCTGGGAGCGGGAACGTTGTCGGAGTAGCGAAACGGCCTGATGCGCGACGCGTGGTGCGTTCATCCGCCGTGGTTCCCGCCTTCGTGCTCTTTGACGACGCGACCGCACAAGGGCGTTTGCGCCTGTGCATGTCGGGCTGAGACGCGATGACAGCGACTTGCGTACTATACGGCATTGCCGTATAGTATCAGTATGTACACGATCATCGAAACCAAAGTTTTCCAGCGCTATGCAGACGAGATTTGGTCCGACGCGGAACGTGCGGAATTCATAACGTGGCTAGCAAACAATCCAATGGCAGGCGATGTGATTCCCGGCACAGGCGGGCTGCGCAAGGTGCGCTGGTCGCGCCCTGGCATGGGCAAACGTGGCGGGGCGCGTGTCATCTACTACAACGTGCTGGATGAGGGCGTAATTTGGCTGCTAATCGCGTACACGAAAGCGAAGTTCGACAACCTGCCGTCGAGCTTTCTCAATCAACTTCGTGAGGGCATCGAAGATGAATAAGGTCGATAAGGAAGTAGAGCAGTTTCAGGCTGACTTGCTGCAATCGGTTCGTGAGATGAAGGCGAAGCACGGGGCACGTGTGACCAGCGTTGCACCGACTGAGGCATCTGTTGCTCGCTCGAAGGTCGGTATGTCACAGTCGGAATTTGCGGTCCTGCTTGGCGTATCGGTTCGCACGTTTCAGGACTGGGAGCAGGGTCGGCGGAATCCGACTGGCGCTGCACAAACTCTTCTGCGGGTCGCGGCGAAACACCCGGAGGCTCTGCTGGATATTTGAACTTCTGCCTGATCGGAGAAAGCCCTTTCTCCCAGGAGGAATGAGGAACGTAGGACACAACGGAAAACAATGGCAATCGCACTCGATGCCGCAAAGGCGATTTATCGCCAGGCTGTCGATCCTCGCGCGAGCGAGGGCGAGGGTTCGGCATGGTGGGATGAAGTCGCGGATGAAGTTCGCGATGTGGTCGCCGCGCGCTCGTTGAATGAAGCGGCCGAAGTCATCCAGTGGTGGCACCATGATTGGACTGCAGTGTCCGATACGCCGCGTGGCGCGGCGAAACGGATTCGAGAAGCGGCGCGAGCGGTGCGCGCAAACGGCTAGGAAAACTGCACGACAAGGCAAACAATAGCTCGGGCTAGCTGCAGCCGCATGGCCAGCGGCCTGTACGAAGAAACCAAAACAAGGCACGCAAAAAATGAATACGGCAGCATGGGTGCTGATGGCACTCGCTCATGTGAACGGCGGTTCACAAGTCAGCTTTCAAGAATTTGACAATCAACAGTCCTGCGGCGCGGCCGGGAAGGCGCTGGTCGCTATGGCCACCACCGCAGGAGACAGGCTGTTGGTGCGGTGCGTGAGTAAAGCTAACGGAGTCGACCTGTAGTCATCGGAAAGCAGTATGTACAGCGTTGACGACTTGGGGAAGGCGCGTGCTGCCTTAGCGAACGCAGAGCGTCGCCTTGACGATTACGACGGGGACAACCCTAACAAGCATCGAACCGGGGTCGCCGACGCGAGAGAGCATGCGTACACGGTCGAGCGCGAGTTGAAACGGGCACGCTTGATTCCGCTCACACCGCATGATGAGCTGGAACAGGCCTTAGATGCCAAGTTCCCGAACGCCGGAAGCAAGGCCACGGTGGAGTACGAGGGAAAGCGATATACCAAGACGTTCCGCCCTGGTGCGCGGACATTGTCTGGCGGCGTTCGGTTTTGGATTCAGTCTTGGACTGAGACAAGCTAGGAAAACAACCATGAATCTGGTGGACATCACACAAGACGGTGCCGGTATCGCAAGCAAGGGCGACCCAGCGATCGACGGATTTATCACCGGCCTGGTCGAGACATGTAGCGTTTATGTGTTCCATGGGGCGCTGCGGTACGCGATGGTGCATGACACCGGCCAGCTTGCCCTGTCCGGCATCTGTGAGATCGCAGCAATGTGCGGTCACGCGGTCGAAGTCTTCTACGCGATCAATCCCGAACTACTATCCAAAGAGGCAGAAAAAGCCCATAGGGAGCGGCGGACGCGGCTGTGCAACCTCGTGAAACCGAAAGGCAGCGTTCGCAAACTGGAGATCCCAGACGGGAATCTGGTTAGCCTCAAGGATGGGCGCTTCCTGCTGCGCGATCGCGAAATACTCGCCGGGGAATCGGCGATGTCCGAGATCCCGCATCGGGAAGTTCGAAAGGACATTAATCTCCTGAACAACCTGTTCTCGCGGAAAAATTCACAGAGTTTACCGGTCGATTTTCAATTTAGTCTGGATCATTACACGCCGATTCCTCCGCTACTGAAAAGCGAAGCGCAAATGGATGCGATCGCGCGAGAAAAGCTTGCGCAGGGCGATGGCCACTACGCAAGCGCCCTTGAGATCGCGCGACGCACCGGCCTCTTTGAGTACTCACGATAGGAAAATGCCATGAGGGATGAGCGGAAGCTTGAGGTGCTGGCGAAGCTAGTGGGCAAAATGCGGATTTCGATCCTCTTGGTAGACACGTTCACCCTCATGTCCGTCCTCGATTATCCTCGCGGAGGTCGTCGTGAGAGGTTTGGTAAGCAGTGCGTGAAGGCGCGCACATCGCGGGGAAGCAATAAGGGGCCTACCGCGGTCATCGCCGAGCATCGCGATGAGTATGCGGCCCAGCGCCGAGCAGTGTTTGAGGCGGCGTTTCTGGTTGCGGTCGCCATAATCTAGGAAAACAAGGGGATGGCAATGGATTTGCAAGCACAGACGACTGCGAGTAATGCACCGGTCAGCCGGGATGACGTCGAACGGGAGCTTGATTGGCTTATCTCAATCGAGCCGGAGCCCGAAGAACTCGACACGATGGACGATTACGAGCGCTTGATGCTGCCGCATCAACGCCGTATCGAACCAGCCGGGACGCTCCTGCGCCAGTATGGTCAGCAAATCCGTCCGGCGACCGTTGAAGCGCTGCGGGACGAGTTTTACTCGATCACTGAATCCGACAAGTACGCCTTCGACCCGAAAGCGGAGAGCGTCGCACGGTCAGCGCTTAGCAGTGCGTGGGCGGGCCTCAACGGTTGGCAAGAGTGACCTGACGAATTGGAAATTACATGGCGAGGCGAAGATACAAGAGAAGAAGTCATCTAGCAGAAGCGATAAACCGTTCAAGTCCTGCTTCACAACGGTTCTGGTCAGTGGTTGTCGTGCTGGCCTTCGTGTTCTCGATGGTGATGTACTTCTCGCGCTGAGACACCGGAAAACGAAGCCTGCAACGGAGACATAAACGTGGTGACAATGCTGACCGCCCATGACGTTTTCAACGGCCCCGGCTTGGACGACGCGGAAATGTTGCACAAAGCGGAGCGTGAGCTTCTTCGGATGCGAGCGTCGCGTTTCGCGGACACACACGATCACATGTTCAACTGCGCCGTGACTCTAGCTGCCGTGGCTGATTGGACGTTCCACTTGAAACTTAGCCATCTTCCGAGGTGGAGCGGAAAGAGGGAGCAGCATTTCACCAACTGGTTGCGGCGAAACTGTGACGATGCTTTCGTCTTCATCGATTTGTCGAACGAGTTCAAGCATGCAAACCGAAACAAGCCCAGTACTTTGGCGGAAAAGATGATGGTGGACTTAATCGATCTAAACGCGCAGCCGCACAAGCGGTCGGAAATCGATCCAAACAAAGGTTGGGTGGAAAAGTTCGGGATTCATGAACTGTTCCTTTTTCCAGCAATCCGATTCAACGGCAAAACTGAGCCTTTCTACGACCCGGCGGAACGCGCCATCGCTTGGTGGCGATCGTTCGATCCGGCCAATGCGGAGCCGTTGTCGGCGTAGTACAGCAAGTCATTCGATGAACTGAACGGAAAGCAGGGAGCCAAGATGGTAGAGAAGATGTGGTCGTATGGCGAACTGACCCAGATTGCCGAAACCGAGATCGACAAGCTAATGGCCGAAGCGCGCACAGCGGCGAACTTCGAGGAACGGGTACGCGTTCAGAGATACGCAGCCGGGGTGCTGATGGGCTGGATGGCGGCACGTTGATAAATAGAGCAGACGCCGGCGAGCAGCGGTTGAAGGATAAGCTCCGATTGTCAACCGAACCAAACTGAAGAACATGAACGACATTCCATTCAATAACCTTGACGCATTGGCGAACGCAGTCATCAACGGCGACCTCTCAGACTACCAGACGCTTGGCAAGGCGGGCCGCCTCTATGTTGCAATCGCCGCTAACCGCGCGGACCTATTAGCCGACGAAGGTTGCTCAATCGTCGATGCTTTCAGTGAGCTGGGAACTGTTTGGGCTCAAGCAGTGGTTGAACGCTGGCGAAGCAAGTAACGGAAAACAGCAATGGACGCATATTGGGCAGCACGCGAGTGAGCGGAATACGCGCGCAGGTTGGAGCAAAAGCTTGCAATTTATGCTTCCAATTATGCGGGGATGGAAGCAGTGAAGAACGCGGCAATCGCCGAACTGTCGCGGGTTGATCCCAGCAACTATCTCACGGTGCAGCATAACCGCCAGCGCATTGCAGACGCGGCCAGGGCGGAAGGGTTGCAGCGGACGAAGAAGTAGGAAAACAAGTTATAACAACCACGTTTGTTCCGCTGCCAATAGCAATAATTTTCGAAGCAAAGGGAAATCGGCGGGGTCGAAGCGCCCGGACGTTTGTTCCTCCGGACATATGTAACTAACTGTCGTTTCCAGCACCTTCATGATAGCTTCGCCATCGACGCGCACCCCGCCGACCGCATGGCATTGCGCCGAAGCCGTAACTGAGCCTCTATGAACCCCCGGTGAGGCTCGCAAGCTGATATCTGGCTGCCCTTTGTCGGCGGGCATGGTGGAGGAATCTGCAGCGCGGAGCCGGTGGGCACCGTGGGGGAATTTGCTTGCGCCGCTGCGAATTGCTCCTGGTACTTGCGAATCGTCTTCCTATCCAGGAAGGCACAGTCGGCGGCGGTCTCGGTCTCACGACGGCGGCGGGCACCATCACGCTGTTCCCGCCGAACAAGATCATCGAAAAGACCGGCGAAAAGATGACCATCGACGGTATCGACATCGTTTTCCAGATGGCCCCCGGCACCGAAGCGCCCGCCGAGATGCTCTTTTACTTCCCGCAGTTCAAGGCAATCGACCTGGCAGAGGACGCCAATCACACGCTGCACAACCTCCTCACGCTGCGCGGCGCGAAAGTGCGCAGCGCGCAGAAATGGACGAGCACGCTCGATGAAACCATCGACATGTGGGGCAGCGACGCCGTAGTCTCATTCGGCAGTCACCATTGGCCGCAGTGGGGCAATCAGCGCGTCGTCGAACATTTGGAGAAGTGTCAACGCCGACTGAAACCTGACCCACATTTCTGGGTTTCGCCGAAGTAAATGTGACCCACCCGGGTCGTTGATCACGCGGCTACTTTCGTGCTGGCCCGCGTGCCTGTTTGTCCCGCCTTTCTTTTGTCCTTTAGGCGATAGCTCTCGCCGCTGATTTGCACGATATGAGCGTGATGCAGGAGCCGGTCGAGCATTGCAGCCGTCAGCGTCTGGTCATCGGCGAATGCTGTCGCCCACTGTGTGAACGGCAGGTTGCTGGTCAATACGATTGAGCCGCGCTCGTAGCGTTTCGCCACGACATTGAAGAATAGG
This sequence comes from Caballeronia sp. LZ019, assembly GCF_031450825.1. NCBI lineage: Bacteria > Pseudomonadati > Pseudomonadota > Betaproteobacteria > Burkholderiales > Burkholderiaceae > Caballeronia > Caballeronia sp. LZ019. Next base: position 325,118 of record NZ_JARTVZ010000004.1, read on the forward strand.
TTCGCCTCCTCCCGTCCAAATGGCAGATAGCCGATTTCGTCGATAACCAGCAGCCGGGGTCCAATGACCGCGCGATTGAAGAACTCCCGCAGGCGGTTCTGCTGCCGGGCAGCGGCCAGTTGCATCATCAGGTCAGCGGCGGTGATGAACCGCGTCTTGATGCCGGCCTGCGCAGCGCGGTAAGCAAGCGAGGTCGCGATATGCGTCTTACCCACCCCGGATGGTCCGAGCAGCACGATGTTCTCGGCCCGTTCGACGAACGCCAGACTTGCCAGTTCCTGAATCTGCGCACGTGGCGCGCCGCTGGCGAAGCTGAAGTCGTATTGCTCAAGCGTCTTGATGCCAGGCAACGCTGCCAGCTTCGTGAGCACCTGACGCTTGCGCTGCTCGCGCGCGCCAAGTTCCGCTTGCAGAAGTTGTTCAAGGAAGTCGGCCATACTCGAATCGGTCGTTGCATTGCGTTGTGCAAGCGGCGCCCAATCGGTCGCGACGCAGTCCAGCTTCAGTTGTGCGCATAGCGCGCCAATCCGTTCATGTTGCAGTTCATGCTGCGACCTCCAGCAATGCGTCGTAGACCGCTAGCGGATGCTGCAGGCTCTCGCGTGGCAGCACCCGTCGGTTGTCTGGCGCTGCGAGCGCTGGCGCCTGGGTTGGTAACGGCAGGAGCGCCGCCTGCTCCGAACAAAGCAGGACCGCCGGACGCTCACCTGTCGTCGCGTGGCGGCGTACATTGGCAACTTCTGATAGCCAACGGCCAATTTGCGCATTGGCGGCCCCAACATCAAGCTTCAACCCCGAGGACCTGAGCGTCGCGGCAAGCGGCACAACGAAGCTCTCCTTGAGATAGCGGTTGAAGCGTTCCACCTTACCCTTGGTCTTCGCGCGATACGGACGACACACCTTCGGCGTGAAGCCGTAGGTCTCAGCCAGCGCAAGCAGCTGTGGGTTCCAGCGATGCTCGCCTTCGCCGAATGCATCGCGTTCGATGACCACCGACTTCGCGTTGTCGAACAGCACATGTTCTGGCGTGCCACCGAAATAGACGAGTGCTTCACGTAGGCATTCGCATAGCGTCGCGGCGTCCTCACGCGAGGTGAAACGCACGAAACTCGCACGGCTGTAACCCATCGTCGCGACCAGCGCGAGCAATGGCTCGCGCCCTCGTCGAATAACGGTGAAATCGGCCTGCAACTGCTTGCCCGGCGCGGTTTCGAAGCGCACCACCGGTTCAGCTTCGGGACGCTTGTAGGGCATCAGAAATGCCTTGAGCTGACTGATGCCGCCTTCGTACCCAGCTTCCTGCAGTTCGCGAAGCAGGACCGTTGCCGGAATCCAGTGCGGCCGCGCGGCGGCGACGCGCTCCAGCAGATAGTCCTTAAACGGGTCGAGCTTCGTGGCTCGCGGCTCACGCTGGCTGTAACGGCTCGCCTGCTCATCCCTCAAATATCGGCGCACAGTGTTGCGTGATAAACCCGTTTGCCTTGCTATCTCACGTACCGCCGTCCCGCGCCGGGCCAATACCTTGATTTCCACTGTTTGCTCCTGAGTCAGCATCGGCGGCAAAAGCCGCCATCGTCTCCCAGGTGGGTCATGTTTACTTCGGCGCCAGGGTCATTTTTACATCGGCGCTAACAGAGAAGCAGCGCGACCTGTATAAGTACATCAACGATCAGGTGTTGCGCATGGCCAACCAGGGCTTGACGATGAACGAGATCGCCGAGCAGTTCAGGCTCCCAGACAGCCTCGCGAAGGAGTTCTATAACCGTGGCTACTACGGAGACCTGAAGCACAATGTTCGTGCGACATACCAACTTTATCTCGGCTTCTGGGACGGCAACCCGGCGAACTTCAACCCGTATCCGCCGGCGGAAGAAGCTAAGAAGCACGTCGCGATGGTTGGCGCGGCCAAGATGATCGACACCGCGAAGGCTGCGTACAGACAAGGGGACTATCGCTGGGCTGCCACAGTTGCGAACAAGGTTGTCTTCGCTGATCCGCAGAATCGTGAAGCGCGCAGTGTCGAAGCGGACGCGCTGGAGCAACTGGGCTATCAGGCCGAATCGGGGCCGGCGCGCAACTTCTATTTGTCGGGCGCGCAAGAGTTGCGCGGCGGTGTGCAGAAGGCGGCGACACCTAATACAAGTTCGCCCGACATCATTCGCGGCATGACAACGGACATGTTCCTCGACTTCCTGGCCATCCACCTCAACGGACCGAGAGCAGGAGACAAGTCGTATGTCTACAACCTGAGTTTCCCGGATACGAAAGAGCAGTACGTGTTGACGGTGAAAAACGGGGTGATGAACTATCGGAAGAACAAGCAACTGGACAAGGCCGATGGCACCGTCACGTTGAATCGCGCGACGCTTGACGACATTGCTCTCGGGAAGATCAAGCTCGGCAATCTCGCCGAGAGCGGTCAGGTCAAGATCGATGGCGACTCGGCAAAATTCAAGGACATGCTCGGAAACTTCGACAAGTTCGATTTCTGGTTCACAATCGCTGAGCCTTGATAAAAAGGGCCGTGCTCCGGCATCGTTAGGTCACGTTTCACGCGCCGCGTTGCGAAGATGCAAATGCCGCGCGTGGAAACGACTGCGCCCTGCAGAGGGAAGCCATACGACAAATGCGCTTCCACCGCCTTCCCTGGACCGGGACGTGATGGTGCCGCCATGGCACTCGACGATCGTCCGAACAATTGAGAGCCCAAGTCCCATGCCGTGGACTTTAGTGGTGAAAAACGATTCGAAGAGCTTCGGTCGCATTGCTTCCGGGATGCCGTGACCGCGATCGGCAACGGTCAGCTCGACGCCGTGCTCGCAGGGTTGAGTCGTTATCGTGAGAAGGCGCTCCGAAGGCTCCGTCTCATGCATTGCGTCCATGGCGTTGACTGAAAGATTGAGAAGTACCTGCTGAAGCTGAATCCGATCTCCGACGACGTCGGGACATGTCGCACAGAGGTTCGACTCGATGGCGACACGGCGACGTCGAGCTTCAGGCGCCAACAACGTCAGTGTTTCGTCGATAGTGAGATTTAAGTTCAGTTCGACGAACTCGACCGGGTGCTTTCGCAGCAAATCGCGCAGGCGT